>CAJXDD010000017.1:0-25013 GCA_913052075.1 uncultured Gammaproteobacteria bacterium | reverse complement strand
CTTCTCCGGGGCAGCAGTTGAGTCAGGTTGGAAATCGATAAGAAAATGAATCTGCCGTTAGCTGTTATCCAGCGCCATGGGTCAAGATTTAGATATAAGCGCGAACCCCGTCGGCGAGGTTGCTCACCCCAATTTTTTCGTTCGTGCCGTGAAATCCTGTCAGGTCGCTTTGAGTCACGACGAAAGGATTAAACCGAAATGCGTTATCCGCTACTTTCCCGTAGTGCTTGGAGTCGGATCCGGCAATCATTAGGCCAGGCATCGCGACAACATTGCCGCGGGTCTCAAGCAGACTTCTCTCTATGACTTGGAAACCCTCGCTATCCCAGCTTGAAACACTTGACGCATTAATGCCGCTTCGTGGCCGAACCTCAATGTCCTCTGAGGCTAACAAATCGGATACGTGCTGGATGACGCTATCCACTGAATCTCTAGGATGAATGCGGAAGTTGACGGTGGCGACCGCCTCAATGGGAAGCACATTACTTTTGATGCTAGCGGATAGCATGGTGGGTGCGGTGGTTGTACGGACCATGGCGTTCGCGAAGGTGACATTACCGAGTGCGGAGACGATCACCGGCTCGAATAACCAAGCATTGGCGAAGAGCAGTCGCTGCCCAAACGGCATGTGTCGGCTGATATCGTCGAACATCGCGGCACTAAGGCCTGACAACCCACCCGGGACTGGGTTCTCCTCGAGTCGGGATATGGCTTTAGCAAGTTTCCCGACGGCAGTGATGCTTGGCGGCATTGAACTATGCCCCCCCGGTGCGAGGGCGACGATATCAAGCGTTACACTGCCTTTTTCGGCGACATTAATGGGGGCTAGGAGCGGCTCAACGCCCGGGAACATTCCGTCAAATAAAAAGGACCCTTCATCGAGACTCCAAGCGAGTTGGATGCCAGCGTCCTTCAAATAGGCCGCAACCTTTCCTGCTCCCCTGCGACCCCCGATTTCCTCATCATGGCCGAAACTCAAATAGATGGTGCGTTTGGGCTTGAACCCTTGATTAATCAGATAGGTAACGGCCTCCAAAATACCGACGACACCGCTCTTGTCATCCAGCGCGCCTCGCCCCCAAATAATGTCGTCTTGGATGATGCCCGCAAAGGGTGGAACCTCCCAGGCGCTCTCAGTGCCCGGTATCACCGGCACGACGTCATAGTGGCCGGTCACTAGTACGGGCTGTAAGTCAGTGTCGGTGCCTTCCCACTTGTAGAGCAGGGTGAGACCGAAGCGCTGAAGGGAGAGCTCCGAATGAACTTGAGGGTAAGAATCAGCGACCCAGTCAATGAACCCTTCAAACGCCGCCTCATCAAGCATGTCATCGTTTTGGTGGGAGATGGTTTGAAAGCGAATGGATTCCGCCAGCCGCGAAGCGATGGCTTGCTCGTCCAGCTCGATCGTGACGACATCAAGAGATGCCCGTTCTATTGGTCCATGCAATAGCGTTCGAAGTAAAACCACGGTCGCAAGTAGCGCCAAGGCAAGGCCAACGCCTTTCAATAGGGTCCGAATCAAAGGGGTGCTCCTACATGGCAAATCACGATGAGGATCAAACCATGGATTGTCTTTGCTGGCCAGCAGCGCTCGCTCGGTGACTGCCAACTCAGCAGGTTCTGTTGTCGAATGCCGCCCGGTCTCTGAGTTGATGAACTTAGGTCGCCAACTGGGCTAGGCGTTGTCCTCCTATCGCCGTGCAATAAAAGCAATCGGGACAAACAAAAAAGGGGGCAATGCCCCCTTTTTTTACGCGGTGCCGCCTAGGTTGGTTAGGTACCTGTCCATTTGGGTGCGCGCTTCTCGGCAAAGGCTACGGGACCCTCTTTTGCGTCATTTGAGCTGAACACTTTCTTCTGAAGGGGAACCTGCATTTCCCAGAGCTTGTCTTCTTCAACACCCATTGACGCGGCTCGGACCAGCTCTTTCGAGGCAGCGACGGCAAGCGGCGCGTTCTCTGCAATCCTCTCAGCGAGGGCGATCGCTGCATCAAGCGCTTCGCCGGGCTCGGTGAGACCACTCAGCATGCCCGCTTCCATGGCATCTTCAGCAGTAATCGGCTCGCCCGTTAAAGCCATTTCCATCGCCTTCGCATAACCGACTCTTGCAGGAAGTCTGAACACGCCACCTGCAGCAGCGAACAGGCCGACCTTGACTTCGCGAATGCCAATTTTGGCACCCTTGGCGGCAACAATAAGGTCACAGGTAAGCATGATCTCGCATCCACCTGCTAGCGCAAAGCCATTGACAGCAGCGATGAGCGGCTTTTTGGCGCCTGACCGTACAAAAGTGTTCAACGGGCCAATGTCTTCGCCTCGTGCGAAAGCTTTTAGATCCATGCCCGCGCAGAAAGCGCGGCCACTGCCAGTAATAACGCCAGCAACCAGTGAGTCGTCCGCGTCTAGCTCCTGCACTGCAGTCCACAACCCGTTTGAGAGCGCGCCATTGATCGCGTTCATGGCGTCAGGGCGGTTCAGCGTGATCACCATCACACCACCACGCCGTTCAACAATTACCGCTTGTTCTTCACTCATCTCTTTTCTCCCTAGGTAAGCATCCCTTGTTGGAATGCATCAGTAACATGTCTCGTGATGGTTTTAGCATCTCACACATCAGAGAATGCCGAAACCAAGGCGACCAACATTTAACGCGGCATCACGAGACCACGCTACCACCATCGCAGGTGATGACATCGCCCACGGTAAAACCGCTGGCTTTCGAGCTCAGGAAAATAGCCAGTCCAGCGATATCCTCCGCCTGGCCGACGCGGCCGCGAGGGTTACCTTTGCCCACCGCATCCCAATCGGTGTTATCCACATCGCCCCCGCCGCCTACCCCAGTGGATAGCATCCAAGTGGGGAAGGGACCAGGCGCGATGCCGTTCACGATGATATCGCGTTTAATCAAGTGGGCTGCAAGGACTCGGGTTAAGTGGTGGATGGCCGCCTTAGAAGGGCCATAGGAGAAGTTGTCGAAGATTGGCGTTTTGATGCCATCGATCGAGCCGACGTTCACGATTCGTGCTGGTTCTTCAAATGTGGCGGCTGCCTCTAGCAATGGAAGGAGCTGTTGCGTTAAGAAAAAAGGACCTTTCACGTTGGTGTCCATGACCTTATCCCAACCGGCTTCAGGAAATTCGGCGAGCGGCGCCCCCCAAGCAACGCCAGCGTTGTTGATCAGGACATCCAATTTTTCCTCGCGGCTGCGTAAATCTTCCGCGAAGGCTTTGATCGCTTCCAATTTGGATAGGTCTGCGGGTATGGGAATGCACTCGCCACCGTAAGCTGCCATCAACCGCTCTGAAGCCGCCGCGCAAGCATCGGCTTTTCTCGAGCTGATATAGACTTTTGCCCCGTTAGCTAAAAATCCAGCGGCGATCATCTCGCCAATTCCTCTAGAGCCGCCAGTGACTAATACGGTCTTTCCCGTCACTGAAAATAAATCTTTCATCGTGTGGTCCATTTAGGTGTGAAGCGAATTACTATAAAGCATCGACCAGGTAATAGGGTGATGGGGGGGCAGAAACAATGACGACGTACAGTGAATTCAGATACCCAAAACAGATGTTGGCGACTCAGGAATATGATGGCCACCTTTCTATTCACGATGATGCAATGGCAGAGGACTTAGGGTTTGCTGGGGCGCCGATAGAAGGGCCGACACACTTCAGTCAGTTCGTGCATTTGCTGCAGGAACAATTTGGTGATGCTTTTTTTGAGCGTGGTTGCGTCAGCGCGCATTACCAAAACATGGTCATTGAAGGTGAAGAGGTCCGAGCCTTTATTGAGCCGCTGGCACCAGGCGCGAGCCAGGCTCGAATTGGCGCCGAAAAACGAGATGGGACACCGGTGCTAACCGGCACAGCCAGTCTTGGTCCCGACCACGGGGAAACCGAGCTTGATGTTAGGCGAGCGCGCCTTAAACCCAGCGAGCAGTTAGTCATTTTGAGCGAGCTTTCGGTCGGGCAAAAAGGGGCAGGCAACCCAGAGTCTGCGCAAATGGCCTTCGATCAGCATATGGGCGATATGTACCCTTTTTCACTCGCTCAAAAACTGGCCTCCATTACAGAACAGCATCCTTATTACACGGAAGAGGGGGCAATCGACTCTCCTTGGGGGAGACCCATCATTCCGCTTGAGATGATCTCCGTTCTTGTTCAATACACCAGTGGCCAAGCGCGGTTTCGTGCGAAAGGTCCTGCTGTAGGGCTCTTTGCGGCACAAGAAATCCGCATGATCGATGGCCCTCTGTTTGTGGACCATCCGTACTTGCTCGAGCGCGAGATCATTGCGTTATCCGAGAGTCGCCGTACCGAGTCAAACTGGATACTGACGCGAGTCTTTGACGCTGAAACCAAAGCGCTTTGCGCGGAAGTGATTCTGAATTCGGCAACCATGAAGAATTCTTATGCCCGGTACGAGGAGGAAGCGAGAGCCCTAGGTAAAGCGCTGGATTGAGATAATTGGTATTGCTGACCCTACGGCTCTGGAAAATTCATCCTGAGGATCAGAAATTGCGTATGAATTACTGAACTAATCATTTGGTTGCTGGTCGAATGTCAAAGAATGCGGTAGGCAGCTCGATGGGATAGTTCCATAGGAAGCGACCGCAAGCGGCTTAGATAGAGGTTTGGGCAGAGACGTGAAAAGCGCCCGAACGACACGCGCGAGTAATTGCGACGAGTCGGCAATTACAACGGTTATAGGCGCCCGCACCCGCGGATAGTTAAGCGCGACGAGCTAAGTGCAACAGGCTAAGCGGAAAAAGAGAGAGGATTGAGAGGGATCGATGCAACTAGAATATTTCTGTACGTTGAAAGAAGTCGCCGAGCAACTCGGGATCTCGACGGCGCAGGCAAGAAGCATCGAGCGCAGTGCGCTAGAGAAGTTCAAACTTGCGCTAATTGCCAAGGGATTCGACGAGGATGAAATCGCCGAGCTCATGGAGTAGCCCTCCGTTGCGCTTAGTGACATTAAAAAGGGCCCATAGGGCCCTTTTTGGTTAGTGAGATCGTCTGGATGGCTCCAGAGTGATCAACTTCCTGCCCAAAAGTCACAGCCTGTGGCATGCTGATGGGTCATAAAGCTGGCTCGAGACCCCCGCTAATGAAATCAATCGGTCCTTTCTTGAATCGGAGGCGATTCGCGGCCTCAGTGTTGATGGGCGGTCTTTCACTGCCACTCGCTGCGGAGGTTCAGTCGGAAATTGCTCGTGAATCATTTACTGAAGATTCATCCCTCACCAATCCACTGTTATGGGCAGTAGCCTGGGCGAACACATCCGCAGAGTTTGGCGCGTTGTGCCATCAGGCTTATAACTTGGCAAAGCTCCGTGTGGAACTGGCGCTAGAAAAACGCTCCTCAGAGAAGCCGCTTGCGGTCATTACGGACATTGATCATACCGTCGTGCATTCGGCCAGTTATTGGGCCTATCTCGTGGAGCAGGGCGTCGACTTCTTCGATGACGCATTGTGGGACGAGTGGATCCCCAAGAACTTGATGACCCCAGTGCCAGGCGCTACGGAATTTCTCGCCTTCTGCGAGGAGCAGGCCGTTGAGGTCTTTTATGTGACCAATCGGGATCAGGGCGAGGAGACTTTCGACTACGCCCTGCGACAGCTCCAATATTTGGATTTGCCTTTTGCTGATGCAGACCATTTAACGGTTTACCGAGAGACGTCTGATAAATCTTCGAGTCGAGAGGCAATTGGAAAATCTCATGAGGTGGTCGCGCTGCTCGGCGATAACCTGAACGACTACAAGCGTGACTACTATGTCAAAGATATCGATGAACGCTATGCGCTGATGGAGCGCGATCGAGAAGATTTTGGGGAGACATTTATTCTTTTTCCAAACCCAACCGACGGACACTGGGTGCGGGCCATTTTTGGCGAGTCAGAGCCTGCAGCTACCGATGAAAATCGACAAGTACTGATGAGGGCCTCCGCTCGCGGCGCCTGGGACGGGATTTAATCAAAGAGCGGCCATTCGAAGTGCAGGGGAATAATGCCTGCGGGCTTGTTGTGGGTCCCTCTGAGTGTCGAGTTGACTAATCGGAGCGGTGCTGGCTGTCCTATGTCGTTACGTCTCAAGCTGCCAAGTCGTGATTTGGCCAGCGCCACTCGTGGCGGACAACATATTGCCATCGGGGCTCCATGCGATGCTCGTGATTCGCTCAGCTAAAAGTATCCCCGCGCGAGGAGTACCCTCGCCACTTTCATCAACAGACCAAACCATCACTGATCCGTCCCTAGAGCCAGACGCGAGAAGTGGCTGTGTGGGAGAGAAAGACAGGCATGTGATTGGCAAGCTATGCATGTCGAGTTCTGTTGGCCTAGTGCCCTCCGGTCCACCGTCAGCAAAGTTCCAAATCGTCACAATTTCACGCCCGCCTGTGGCGAGAAGCAATCCGCGCGAATCAAAGGCTAAGTTGGTGGGCTTGCCCGGATAACCAGACATCTTCGCATCGGCCCCAGTTGATTTCCGCCAAAAATGAACACTGTTGTCTTGGCTGCCACAGGCGATAATTTCGCCTCTCGGACAAAGCTCCATCGAAACTAGTGATCCCTTCCACTCGAAGCGCCGAGTCATTTTCAATGATTTGGCGCTAAACAGAGAGACGCCGCCGTAGTGGGCAACGGCAAGTTCCTTATCGTTACACCAGGCGAGCGCTGCAATAGTGCTCGGTTGCGTGCCAAGTGAATGCACGGTCTTGCTAGTAGGTTCAATCAAAAAGAGATCTCGACCAGCGCTGGCTGCGAGCAATCGACCTTTGGGCGACCAACTGATGTGTTCTGCCCACTGCTCGCTCAAGTCAAAAGTAGAGATCTCGGTTCCATCGGAACCATTCCAAATCGACACGCAGCCATCTTGACCACTTGATGCGAGCCTCGCTTTCTTGGGATGGATTGACAAAGCGAGCAGTCCACCATCATGAGAGCCTGGAACGGTCCAAATGGGTGCCCCTGATAGGGCGTCATAGCTCGTTATTTCCCCGGCGGCATCCGCTGCGATCAGACCATGTCCATCGTGTGTCCAACTACACTCAATTGGGTATTCAGAAGTGGTCGCTGACCAGTTTTCAACAACTGAACCGGTTGATCGGATTATGGTTGTGTTAGGCACGATTCAAACCCAGCGATCAAGCCGGCTTCGTCTAGATTCCTACCAATGATAACCAATTGATTCCTGCGCTCGGAGTTACCCCAAGGTTGCTCTGGTTGAGAATCTAGCAGCATGTGTACCCCTTGCAGGAGGAAGCGTTGTGGATCATCTTTGATGCTGAGGAACCCCTTTAGTCTAAAAATATCCACGCCTTTTTCAGCCAAGAGTTGGCTCAACCACTTATTCACTGCATTGATGTCGACATCGCCCATTCGCTCGATGGCAACAGAACTGACCTCGTCATCATGTTCGTGTTGTGCGACCCAGGTTTTTTCCAGCACGGGTTTCACCGTAATCTCTGGCCCTGCGGCGTCTTTAATGAGGCGGATGTTGAATTCTTCAGCGGTATGCTGGGTGTAGAGGCCCAAACAAGTTGGTTCCTCGACGTCTATTGAGAATGATTTAGTTCCCGCGTTCTCGAGGTGCAAGTTAACGTGCTCATCGAGAAGGATTGGTGTGCCTGGTTGCGCATCGATCGCTGGGTGCGCATACCGTCGGACGCACCACTCTGCACCCTCGATCAGTGCGGAATCCTCTGGCTTGAGGTCAGTGACCGCGACAAGAGACATCTCTGGGTCTGGACCATCGTCCAAGTGAAGGTGATATCGGCCTTGGTCGAGCTGGTAGACGCCAGTCCATTCGAAGGGATACTCGGGTTCTAGAAAGGAGGGTCGCTTCTCTAGTGCGTGATCAAGGTCGAATGCGTTGAGATTGATCACCTCGTCCACTGGTACTCCGCCGAATTCTGCTCGAGTGACTTTTGTCATCCGATTGATATCGCGTAGCCGCGACTCGATTGCGTCGAGCGTTTCATCAGCGACTAGATCAATTTTGTTCAGTACTAAAACGTCGGCGAATGCGACTTGTTCGATGCTTTCACCGCCGCGGTCAAGTTGCTGGTTAATGTGAAGTGCATCAACCAAGGTAACGATGCCGTCTAAGGAGAACTCTTCCCTGATCTCATCATCCATGAAGAATGTTTGCGCGACGGGGCCAGGGTCAGCTAAACCAGTCGTCTCAACGAGTACGTAATCGAACTTGTCTCGCCGCTTCATCAAGTTGCCCAGTACTCGAATCAAATCACCACGAACTGTGCAACATATACAGCCGTTGGACATCTCAAAGACTTCCTCATCGGCATTGATGACTAGTCCTTGATCGATGCCTACCTCTCCGAATTCGTTCTCGATAACAGCGATGCGTTTGCCGTGGTGCTCAGTCAGTATTCGATTGAGAAGGGTTGTTTTTCCTGAACCGAGAAAACCGGTCAATATGGTCACAGGAATCTTAGACATTTAACTTTCCTCTCTTCAGAAGGTTAATGCTGACTCAACCCACAGGATGGATTGCATGGAAACGATGCCGGTAAGAATTGACGCGAACTGACCACGGAAACCAACTTTGATGGCAGTATCGCGCAGGAGAGGCACTAGATCGCTCGTTGCGATGTAAATGAAGCCCCCGGCCGTGAATGCAAGTAAAGCGCCAAGCCCCAGTTGCATATATTGTGCGATCAACAGCGTTGAAATCGCACCGACGATACAAATGGAGGCGCAGGCGGTGTTGAGGACGATGGCTTGCTTTCGTGTATAGCCCCCATGCATGAGTACTGCGAGATCTGAGACCTCTTGCGGTACTTCGTGCAAAACGATCGCGATGGTGGTAGCAGTGCCGAGCGCTGGGTCAACAAGAAAGCTGGAGGCGATTAGAACGCCATCCACGAAGTTATGAACGCCATCACCTGCAAGGTTCAGCTTGGCAAATGACGCGACCTCAATACTGTCCTCACGCGGAGGAGGGATATCGTGCTGGTGCCGCCAGTTAAGCACGTTCTCCAAAAACAAAAAGCTCACAATGCCTATGAGTGTCCAAATCATGACCTCGCCGCCAGAAGAGCCTGAAACTTCGATAGCATCGGGTATCAGGTGTAAAAACGCGTCGCCCAGAAGCACGCCAACAGCAAGTGCAACCAAGCGGGGTATCCAAACGCGTAATGAGCGTTCACCGAGCATGAGTAATGACGATGAGAGTAGGGCAACAAGGGTTACCAAAAGCGTTGCCCCCAAGACCTGAATCGTTGTTGCGTCAAACATGTTGATTTCCGATGGTGTAAGCATGTGGCTCTGAAGGTCCGATACAGAGCCATCGATATAAATGAGATGTTATATCGTAACTCTAGGAGATTCAGTAGTGCAAGCGAGTGTGCCGCTCTTACTGTGAATCAGTCGCTGCTAGGAGAATGATTGCTGGATTCGGAACTTTTGTTGTCTGTGTTCTATCCGCGTAGGGACGAGCGAGCATCGAACTTAATATTTAGTGATATGATGTAACACATCTTAGATTTGGAATGGTGTCGTGTCTCAGTCTTCGAAGCTCCCCGTAACAGTGCTATCTGGCTTTCTTGGTGCAGGAAAGACGACGGTGCTTAGTCATATTCTCAATAACCGCGACAGCCGAAGGGTTGCCGTGATCGTTAATGACATGAGTGAGATCAACATCGATTCAGCCTTAGTTCAATCAGAGGTGTCGCTTAATCGAAGCGATGAAAAGCTCGTTGAGATGAGTAATGGCTGCATTTGCTGCACGTTGCGAGAGGATCTCCTGATTGAAGTGTCCAAGCTTGCTCAGGAGGGCAGATTTGATTACCTGGTCATCGAATCCACAGGCATATCTGAGCCGCTGCCCGTCGCAGAGACGTTTACGTTCGCCGATGAGGACGGGACTTCGCTATCCGATGTTGCCCGACTCGACACTATGGTAACGGTCGTGGACGCAGTCAATTTCCTTAAAGACTTTGACGAGGCGAAATATCTCAATGAAACCGCAGAGTCGCTTGGCGAAGAAGACGAGCGGAGCGTCGCTGACCTGTTGATTGATCAAATTGAATTTGCGGATGTTATTTTGATTAGCAAATCCGATTTGGTTACCGAGGGTGAGGTAAGTCGCTTGGAGGCGGTGATCAACTCACTCAATCCAGATGCGAGAGTGATAGCAACAGACAACGGCGATGTCGACTTAGATGCTGTGATTGATACCGGGCGTTTCGACTTCGAGAAGGCGCAGCGCGCTCCGGGTTGGCTGAAGGAGATGCGTGGCGAGCACGTGCCTGAAACCCAAGAGTATGGGATTAGTAGCTTTACCTATGAGGCCAGGCGGCCTTTTCACCCAGAAAAATTCCATGCCTTCCTTCACACGACAGAGCAGTATGGGAAATTACTCCGTTCTAAAGGTTTCTTCTGGCTAGCCACCAGGCCCCAGTTTGCCGGGCAATGGAGTCAGGCAGGGGGAATCGCCAACTATGGGTTCGCTGGCATGTTTTGGAAAGCGGTCCCAAAGAAGGACTGGCCATCGGATCAGGACTTTGTGTTAGAAATCGAAAAAAAGTGGATTGAACCATTTGGCGACATGCGTCAAGAGCTTGTGTTTATTGGTCAAAATCTTCGTCAAGAGGAGATGGTCAAGGCACTTGACGACTGTTTGTTGGAGGAATCGGAGGTGTTGAAGGGCAAAGCGTATTGGTACTCGTTGCCGGATCCCTTCCCAGAGTGGGAGCGACAGTAATCAATGAATATGAATATAACAAATGCGGGTGATCAACCTAGGAGCGAATTAGCCCCTAGGCGTGGAGATCGATCTGTAGTGGGAGCGGAAAGCGCGTCCCTTACGAGCATTTATGATGACGATGTAAACATCGCGATATGGAAACGTAAATTTAGCTCCGACTTCGAGCAATTGATTGAACTCTGCGTCGCTCGCCGTCCAACGATCTCCATTGCTGCAGCTCCGAGAGATATCGGCCAGTTGGTACAAAACGAATTAGGCGGCCAATCGTCTGAGGCGCTTGCAGCTGATATTGCGGAGCTCAGCGAGATGTTTGCCTGCTTGTTTGATCTTGAAACGGTAGGGCTTCGATTAACCGTGCTTCGCGGTTCCATGTGTCCTAGGTTTCATGTGGACTTTGTCCCCTGCCGTATGATTACCACCTATTGCGGGGTTGGGACCGAATGGCTCGCACATAGCGACGTCGATCGAAGCAAGTTAGGTCGTGGCAATAACGGTAAACCCGATCATGAGTCAGGTGTGTATACCGATGTCAGCTCGATTAATCGGCTGAATTGTGGAGACGTTGCCTTACTGAAGGGCGAGGCTTGGCAGGGGAATGAAAATGCTGGGCTCGTACATCGCTCGCCCGAGGTTGGTGAAGGGCAGGCTCGTTTGCTTTTGACCTTAGATTTTGTTGATTAGTGGGTGAGCGCAAAGGGCACAGCCGAGGTACGACTGAGTTCGGCCCTTAGTGCAGGTTCTCTGTCGTAGTGGTCAGCCCGGCATCGACCAAGTCTTCGAACTCGAGCGTCAGGGCGGCCGCGATGAGGTGTTTCGGAATCCACAAGTTGCTCGCTTCCTCAATCGCACCACCAATAATCCTGCGTGCTCGGCGCAGGTCGTCGGCATCTACTTCAAACATTAAAGCGGTGGTTTCCTTTTTATCCGAGCTCATAGTCGATCTCTCTGCTCTTTTTGCGATCGCTGCCATCTCGACTGTCTGGACTGGGCAGGATCGGTGATTCGTGGGGTAGGTCTGATTTAGACAATACGTTACAACATAACAAAAATATAGCGTTTAGCGGTCTGTTGTGAGAATCTGCGGGCTTATCCATCTAAATTGAGGTGTCCCAAGTGCTATCCGGTGAAAATTTTGTCGTTAGACCACTGCCTACGCTAGTTTTCGAGCGCGGTTCTAGTCAGAAACTTGCTGATCAAATTCTCTCGCTAGGTCTTAAATCTGCTCTAGTGGTGACGGACAAGAACTTGGCTGCCAGCGGTGCCTTAGATCCTGTTTTGGCAGCGCTTCGAGCCTCGAACCTAAATGTGGAGGTCTTTGATGGGGTGGAGCCCAATCCAACAGACAAAAACGTAGAGGACGGGACGGAGCGGTTAAAGCAATTAGAGGGTGCTTGCGTTGTGCCTATTGGTGGCGGTTCGTCCATGGATTGTGGCAAGTCGATCGCGCTGCTCGCTGCTAATGGTGGATCAGTGGAATCTCTTCAATCGAGTGAACCCAAGAATGCGGAGGCACCCGTCATCGCTGTGCCTACGACGGCGGGAACGGGGTCTGAGACGAACAGCGCTTGCGTGATCACCAACACGAGACTGGGTCGAAAAACCTATGTGATGCATCCCAGTATTACACCAGCCTTCGCCGTGCTTGACCCCGACTTGACGATAGGTCTGCCTACGTACCCGACGGCAACGTGTGGATTTGATGTGCTGACCCACGCGGTTGAAGCTTTAGTGTCGGTACGAGCAAGTGCTTATTCGGATGCGATTGCGTTGGAGGCCATCGGCAAAGTCGCAACGCATTTGCGAGCCGTAGTGAAAGATGGCGAGGATATCGAGGCGCGGTCACAAATGTTACTTGCATCGGCGATGGCTGCCATGGCGTTTAATGTGGCGGGGTTAGGGTCCGTTCATGGAACGGGTCACGCTATTTCGGCTCGGTTAAATGCAGCCCACGGACAAACCCTTGCGACCATGTTGCCGCACGTAATGGACTTCAACATGGGGCAGCGAGAAGAGAAGTACACGGAAGTTGCCAAAATATTAGAACCCGGTGGTCAAGTATCGGGCACTGGGGCAATCGATGCAGTGCTTAAACTAAGGGAAGACATAGGCATCGATCGATCGATTACCGACTTGGGAGCGAGCGATGAGACGCTGGATTTGTTAGTGGCTGATGCCCTTGCAGACCCCGTCAACTTTTCGAACCCCCGTCCAGTAGATGAAGATTCGGTACGAGCGTTATACCAGGCAGCATGGTAGTTAAAGGGAGAAGATAATTACTAACGCCGACGCTTTCGGCTGGAACTAGATTGACTATTTTCGGGCGGCATGGAGGAGGTTCTGCTAAGTCGCCTATTTTTGTAAGCACGTTGACAGTGTGATGAGGCCAGCAATCGTCGCCACACGCGACCGATTGATCCCAGTTTTCACCGATAAATGGTGGAAAGTCAGTTGTCCAAAAAGGGGATGTCGGTCGTTGTAAAAGGAGCTATATCTTGAGCAAATTAACATCAAGTGCGGTGGAAAGCGCTTTATCGAGTGCTGAGGATATTTGCAGAGCTCGTGGTTCAAGATTAACGACTAAGCGTCGTCAAGTGTTGGCAGGACTCCTGGATTCAGACAAAGCGCTATCCGCTTACGAGTTAACGGACTATTGCAGAGAGCAATTGGGTTACCAGTTGCCGGCCATGTCGGTGTACCGGATTCTTGATTTCTTAGAAAATGAGGATCTAGTCCATCGGCTAAATTTGGCGAAGAAGTACGTCGCGTGTTCGCACATTACCTGCAAGCATGCTCACCAGGTTCCCCAGTTCTTGATTTGTAAGCGGTGCTCTAAGGTGAAAGAAATCAGCATTGACGCTGCGCTAGTGCAGTCGTTGAAAAATCAACTCGACGAAGCGGGCTACAGCTTGGCAAGTCAGCAATTAGAGTTCGATTGCCTTTGCGCTGATTGCTCAGTCGATGTTGAACCGGAAGCCAGAACGTGAACGCCGTCATCGGTTGGTTAGATAAGTCCTCTGTCGGGTTATCGACGGTTTGTGCCGTTCACTGTCTGTTGATGCCTGTTGCTGTCGTTATGTTGCCCTCTCTCGCAGCGTTGCCCTTTGCTGATGAGCGTTTTCACGTTCTTCTTGTCTTTTTCGTTTTGCCACTCAGTACTTTGGCACTCACCATGGGTTGCCGGAAGCACAGGAGTTGGCGGGTAATGGCGGTTGGGGTCGTTGGTTTGGTGCTCCTAGTTGGAGCAGCCCTTGGAGGACATGACCTTTTTGGCGAGCTAATTGAAAAGTCAGCGACGGTGATTGGCGCAGGGTTGGTGGCATTGAGTCACGTCATGAATTTTAGAGAGTGCCGTGCGCTTGATTGCCATTAGTTTGGGGCGTGAATCATGAAGCCGTTGCTAAAGGGCGTCCCTACAAACGTAGTTACGGGATTTTTGGGCGCGGGTAAATCGACAGCAATTCAGGGCCTCATCAGACAAAAACAGCCGTCAGAGCGATGGGCTGTCTTGGTGAATGAGTTTGGCGAGGTTGGGGTCGATGGGGGATTGCTAGCCGGAGAACAACCCGATGACGTGGTCATTCGGGAAGTCCCTGGCGGATGCATGTGCTGCACGGCTGGTTTACCCATGCATATGGCGATGACCATGCTGCTCGCCCGAGCGCAGCCAGACAGATTACTTATCGAGCCCTCGGGGCTTGGTCATCCCAAAGAAGTAATGTCCATCCTGACCAATGAACACTATAAGGAAACGTTGTCTGTAGGGGCGACGCTAACACTCGTCGACGCCAGAAAAGTATCCGATAGCAGATATACCGAGCATGAGACTTTTAACGAGCAACTGGAGATGGGTGACGTTATCGTCGCCACAAAGGCTGATCTGTATCAGGATAACGACTTTTCAGCGCTTCGGTCTTACCTAGCCAATAACGATCTATTGGATGGCCGGACGTTGGTTCAAAGCATTGATGGCAGCATTAGTCTTTCACTCTTAAATGAGTCATTTGTACCGAAATTCGTCGGAGATCATCAGGAGCTAGGTGCTGTCTCGGATGAGGTGCCTTGGCAAGAAGCAGCGGTATTTCCACCCGAGGGATTCATCAGAAGGAGCAACTCGGGTGATGACTATGCCTCGCACGGGTGGCTGTTCAAGAGTGATTTTGTTTTTGATGAGTCGGCCCTTAGGGCGCTTATCCCCTTTGGTAATGCTCAACGAGTGAAAGGACTCCTGCGTACTAATCTAGGCCCCAGAGGCTATAACTACTCCGGGGATGCCGTCTCCGTATCACCGATGGCGGAAGTCTCAGACAGCAGGATTGAGGTGATCAGTGATGTTTTCTTCCCAGCACTGGATTTCGAGAAGAAGTTACTAAAGGCAGCTGTGCGCAGTTAGCCTTACGCAGTGACTAGAGGTTTTCTGAGCAGTGCATTCCCCCGAACAAACTTGATATCAAGCCATCCAGCGAAACCTTCGTCGGGGGAGTTTCAGGCAGAGCCCTCGTGCTTCTGAGTGTTTTGACGAGCGGAAGTGATATAACATATCGCGAAAGGAGGAATTACCTCCGTTTTTTTCAGAAGCCGCGCTTTCTGTTTTGATGTGCAAGCGCGTCCCGCGCTCAGTGCGCCGAGCGCGAGACGCCTGTTAGGCCAAGATATGAATGGTACAAAAGATCAAGTGCTCCAGGTGAGTGGGCTAGAGTTTGGCTATGACAAGCCGCTGCTAGCTATCCCTCACCTTGAAATTTGCAGCGGAGAGAGCCTTGCTGTACTAGGCCCGTCCGGTTGCGGCAAAACTTCGCTACTCCATCTCATCGCGGGGCTGCTGAAGCCTACCTCGGGGACAATCACTATCCTCGAACACGAGATAACCTCGCTAGATGAGCGGTCAATTGATCGCATTAGAGGTGAGAATCTCGGTATTGTTTTCCAAAGACTATTTCTGATTCCGGCAATCAGTGTGTTGGATAACATGCTTTTGTCTCAGCGATTGTCGAGAACTGGGGTCGATGAACCGTTTGCTATCCAACTCCTCGACAAGTTAGGGATTGCGGACCAAGCGAATAAACTGCCTACCCAATTGAGCCAAGGGCAAGCGCAAAGAGCGGCCATCGCGCGCGCTCTTGCACACCGACCCGCTTTGCTTATTGCAGATGAGCCAACATCTGCATTGGATAATCACAATGCCCTAAACGCCGTTGAGTTGTTGTCAGAAGTTTCCAAAGCGAGCGGGGCGGCGTTGATGATCGTCACGCATGATGAAAGAGTGAGAGATCAAGCGGACCGAACTTATGACTTAGGCGCTATCACATGACGCTATTCAAGCTAGCCATTGCGAACTTAAGAGCTCAGGCGATGACTTCGGTCATGAATGTTGTCTTGCTAGCTTTAGGCACTGCGAGTATCGCCATCTTACTGATTGCCAGTGCTCAACTCGCTGCTACGCTCAGCAAGAATGCAGCGGGCATTGATTTGGTAGTGGGTGCGAAGGGCTCACCGCTACAACTTGTGCTCGCCGGCGTATACCACGCTGATGTGCCGCCTGGGAATATTCCCCTTGAGGCCACCGAGCCATGGTCAAACCATCCTATGGTTGCCCAATCAATTCCGCTCTCGCTTGGCGATAGCTATGGGGGATTTAGAATTGTAGGGTCGAATACGGATTTTTTGTCGCTTTACGACGCCCCTGTCGCTGAGGGACGGCTTTGGGAGAGACCATACGAAGCGATCATTGGAGCGAATGTTGCGCGTGAAACTGGGCTTGAGGTCAATCAGCTTTTTGCTGGGACTCATGGATTGTCTGAGCAGGGACAGACTCATGAAGACGTTCCCTACAAGGTCGTAGGATTGATTGCTGAGTCCAACTCTACCTTGGACAATCTGATTGTCACCTCCCTCGAAAGTGTTTGGATGATGCACGGTCATGCAGGGCGCGATGATCATGACGAGCACGAGGGTCATGACGAGCACGAGGGTCATGACGAGCACGAGGGTCATGACGAGCACGATGATCATGACGAGCACGATGATCATGAGGATCATAATGAGCACGGGGATCATGAGGATCACGATGATCATGACGATCATGACGATCATGACGATCATGAGGATCACGATGATCATGACGAGCATGAGGATCATGACGATCACGATGATCATGACGAGCACGATGATCATGATGAGCACGAGGATCATGAAGAGCATGACGACCATGCAGATCACGTTGACAGCGACGAAATCACTCTGCTCTTAATCAAGATGGCAAGCCCTTTAGGAGCGCTTAGTCTGCCGAGGGAGATCAATGAAACGTCTCAGCTTCAGGCGGCATCGCCTGCTTTTGAAATCGCTCGATTACTGCAAATCGTAGGAATAGGGCGCAATTGGCTCAATGCATTTGCTGGCATCCTGGTAGTCAGCGCAGCGCTATCAATATTCGCTGCGCTGTACGCCTCGTTGCGCGCGCGTCGCCATAGTCTTGCAGTACTTCGGTGCCTCGGTGCGAGCAGATTTGAGCTCTTTTATCTCTTGCTGGTTGAGGGTCTGATTCTGACAACGCTTGGGGTGCTGTTAGGTATGGGGCTCGCGCACTCTGGTATAGAACTCGTCGGTCAGTGGCTAGGGCACGCGAGTGGTTTATCGCTCACCGGCTGGGTTTGGGCGCCTTCTGAAGGGATCCTCATGATTGGGTTAGTATTGGCCGGAGCGTTGATGGCGATGGTCCCTGCATGGCAGGCGTATCAAACAGACGTAGCAACAACCTTATCGACGCCTTAGGGAGGTCAAACAGTGAAATTCAGTTCATATCGTTCGGTGAGTCCCGGGCTTTTTCCGCTCGCACTGACGTTCTCGTTGGCGCTAGCGTGGACGGCCAATGCGGAGATCGCAAGGGCCAATAATGAAGGGAATAGCGAGGCAAGTTATGAGCTGAACATACTGTCTTCTTCACTCTATACAGACGCGCAGGGTCGGCAAGTGATTGACGCGATCCAGGGATATGACACTGACCTTGCCATCACTGTATACGACCAGGATGGCCAGCCAGTCGAGGGGCTTGAGCCTGAATTCGTTTTCGAAGGCAAGAGCTCCCTGGTGCCGTTTTATCTCTCAGGTCGCAGTGAGTATTCATCGACAACCGATGAGTTGGGACTACTTCCCTTTTCTTTTCGTGCCGGCGAAAAAGGGATGGATCGTTTAGATATAAGCGTAGGGGACAGTGTTGCAACGCTATATGTGAACGTTCTCGGGTTAGAGATTAACGACTTCCCTGTAGCCCCTACGTTGAGCGAGGGTCTGAATTGGTATGAACTGATGAGGGCTCGGGTTGACTTCGTTGACGGTGAGATGACCGTGGACTTCCCTAAAGAAGTCCAAGTACAAGACGGCGAGACGGTTAAAGTTTCAGGATTTATCATGCCCCTTGACCCTGGCCTCAAACAAACCCATTTTCTGCTGACCTCGAGTCCCCCTAATTGTTTTTTTCATATACCAGGAGGACCTGCTGGAGTGATTGAGGTCTTTTCCGAGGATGGTATCGAGGCGACTTGGGACCCAGTCGTCATTGAGGGTGAATTTGAGTTGGTAAAGGCGTCGACGACGGGCGTGATCTATCAACTAAAACAAGCAGACGTCGTGGATTCTGATTGAAAAGCCGATGAAGGGCTCATTGCTCGCCTAATTTTGTGAGTCGATATCTCGTCTAAGTTGGTCGCCTTGCGCTGAACGCGAGTGACTTGGTGAAAAACCATACTGTCCTATGGACGAACGGGCTCGCCTGTCCTCCGTACCCCTATATTAGGAAGTCAGAAGGAAGCGGTTTAGACCCTGTGGACCGCTCGTAGCCTAGTTTATATTCTCGTGCTCAAGGCGCTAATCTGGACCAAATGAAATCGGGTAGTGAAGCGCTTTCGTTTAAGCGACGAATATGGCCTACCGCTTCAATCTCTCTCAGCCAAACCCGGTGGCCATTGTTACAGCCAGCGTAGTCCCTGTCGTTTACGTCATAGTCCCCAAAGACGATGGACTCAGACAGCATTGCCGCGTCACAGTCCATCTGAGTTGCCCAGTATTCAGCACTCTCAAGGGCGGAGACATAGGGTTTACCATCGAATCCTGTTCCTCCTGTGAACGGAATCGTCTCATCGAGTGTGCCGGAAATTTGGACGACCGAGAGTGCGGAGTTCAGGGGCTTACGCGTTTGGTCCTCGCGTAAATGGCCGTTGATCAACGCGATTCCAGCGAAGTTAGCGAGCACTTGGGCAGCCTCGCTCGCCATGACGCCGCCGTTTGAAAAGCCCACCGCAAATAACTTGAACAAGTCCGCACTGCGCACCGCCTTCAGGTCTTGAATGACAGCGCGAACGAATTCGATATCAGACACGGTAGCCTCGCCCTCAAGTGCCCATGTGTCACCGCTGGATGATAAAAACACGCCAAGGAATTCGTTCTGTCGGATGAGCGCTTGAACCTTCTCCTCTTCAAGGAACAACCGATAGTCGCCATAAGCGCCGTGGAAAAAGAAAACCACGGGCATGGGCACGCTGATCTGATCAGTGCCGCGAGCGAGCCAATAAGTGCGCTCACGCGTGTTGTCGGCTCCCCCGACTATCACCAGTTGCTCATCTAATTGAATAGCCGCTTCAAGAGGGAGAGGAGGGGCGGTAATGGTGAGTGTTTGGCTTGTCTCGTAGGTGCCGTCAGACACGATGACCGTGACATTGAATGTTCGGTCTTCTTCTCGAGGCTGGAGTAATTCCTCGGTGGTTGCGGCCGTGAAGGTGAGTGTTCCTGATGCTGTTAACGTGAATGCAGATGTATCTCCTTCGTCAGCCAGTTGCCAATCAAGAGAGTCACCATCTTGGTCGTTGGCCTCAAGACGGATAGACCAATCACTAAGGGTGTCCACGAGGATCGAGTTGCTGGACGTGATGATGGGTGCAGATCCCGGCGCTTGCTCATTGGTCATCGAGGACCCGCCGCCACACCCAACCAGCGATGTCAGGGTGAGCACTAGGTAAAGGGTTCGTGAGCGCAAAAGGGTTTCCAAGTTAGGGTTAAAACTAATACGGCGTGATGCTCGCTTGTATTGCTTTTGGCTGGATCAAAAGACTCATTGCTTCAAAGGGTTGCGGTGAAGGGTTGCGGTGAAAAGTTGTAGTAAGAGGGTCGTGCCGCGAATACTAAATCCGCCTCGGCGCATGAGGCCATATGGGTCTCCAAATGTTTCGCTGCAGTCCCCCTTGGCTGTCTTGCGCGACGCTTCGTCGTAATCCGATTAATTCACGATTGGTTTTTTTCTAGGATCGCGTCATCGCAGTTACGAGCTTGAACGTTATGTCTAATCGATCGGAAAAACATCACTACTTGATCAATGCTATTGGTGGGAGGGCTCCGAGCACAGCGAGCGCGCGGCTTAAGTCGCTGCTTATAAACCGAATGCATGGGGTTTCTTTCAGTGCTTATACAGGGGATCAGAAGCCAGGTGACGAGATCTGCGTGGAGCAGATCGAGCACCGCATGGCAACGCTCTCAGAGCATTTCAATTGGGTGCGGTCGTTCTCTGTGACGGAGGGTAATCAGCATATTCCTCGTGTTGCCAAAACGTTCGGTATCAAGACATTGGTTGGGGCCTGGCTAGGAGGTGATGCAGAGAAAAATCGGACCGAAATTGAGCACTTGATCGCTTTGTGTCAAGAGGGGTGTGTGGATATTGCTGCGGTTGGTAATGAGGTGTTGTATCGGGAGGAACTGACCGAGGAAGAATTGCTTGACTACATCAACCAGGTCAAAGCGCGAGTGCCTCGCCACATACCAGTTGGGTATGTTGATGCGTACTATGAATTCGAGGATCGGCCTCAACTTACGAAGACCTGTGATGTCCTGCTAGCCAACTGTTACCCCTTTTGGGAAGGCTGCGCACTCCCATACGCGACGCTTTATATGCAGGACATGTACCGGCGGGTGAAGCGAGTGGCGGATGGCAAGCGAGTGATTATTTCGGAAACGGGCTGGCCCAGTGCCGGTGGCGCACATTATGGCGCTGAGGCGGGAAGGGAGGGCGCGCTGAATTACTTCTTGAAGGCGATGGAATGGGCACACGAGGAAAACATCGAACTGTTTTATTTCTCATCGTTTGATGAAGCTTGGAAAACAACCTCAGAGGCCGGTGAGGGCGCGGTAGGCGCACACTGGGGTTTGTGGGATCAAGACGAGGCCTTTAAGTATGTGGGCGCGTTAGACTAATGAGTTACCGCTTCGGGTTTAAACGCGCGATCTGCTATTCCGGGTTCCGCGATGGTCAGAGCCCCGATCTAGGGAAGTATCCGTCAGTCGAAGAAATTCGCTCTGACCTCATGATGCTCAAAGATCACTGGTCAGCTCTGCGACTCTATGCCTGCGACGAGCATGCCAGGCGGGTCTTAACGGTCATTCGGGAAGAAAACCTCGATTTCACGGTAATGCTCGGAGCCTACATCGGCGCTGAATTGAGCAACCCTTTGTGCCCTTGGGGCGGCGTTCATTCGCAAGCGGTACTCGCGGACAATCAACGTCGTAATGTGGAAGAGCTGGCCCGCGCGGCCAGTTGGGCCAACGAGTTTCAGGACATCGTGGATGTCGTTTCAGTGGGGAATGAGGCGACGGTGGATTGGACGGATCATTTGGTTGATCCGAAGACCGTCGAGCGCTATGCGCGCGAACTAAAAGCTAAGATCCCGCAACCTGTGACCTTCTGTGAGAACTATGTCCCCTGGCTCGACAAGTTGGTTGATTTAGCAGGCACGGTTGACCTTATTTCGATACACACCTATCCGGTTTGGGAGTACAAGACCATTGATGAGGCATTGAGCTTCACGATTGAGAATTATCGAGCGGTTAAAGAGAAGTATCCCGACAAGCCCGTTATCGTGACCGAAGCCGGCTGGGCCACTCAGTCAAATGGCGAGGGTATTCCCAAGGACCATGTTAGCGAGGCGGCGCAGGCGCGCTACTTGTCTGAATTGCTTGAGTGGGCACGCGATGAGGATGTCTTGCTCTATCTGTTCGAGGCGTTCGACGAAAACTGGAAGGGGTCTGATCACCCGCTTGAGCCTGAGAAGCACTGGGGGATATATAACGCGAGCCGGAAGCCAAAGCTGGCTGCGCAGTTATCTCTTGGTTGAATTTCGAGCTACCGCGACTCGCTTTTGGCTTCAGTGACGGGTTACATGGAGGAATCTGGCCTAAGGGTTTGCAACGCGATGGGAATCTAGCCGAGCCGATACGCTTTAAGTTCGACTAGCAGACGCTTGAAGACCGCCGAGTAGGGGCACAGGCTTTCTGAGGAGCCTAGCGAGAACGGCTAGCGAGAACGGCTAGCGAGAACGCCTAGCGAGGACGCCTAGCGAGAGAGTCCAGCGAGGAGAGAGATTTCGTCTGACTTAGGCTCGACAGCCCCTCACAATCCAAAGAGGGTCTCCCTCGGAAGGAGAGCAATCCAAGGCCTCGATGTCCGTCATACCACTTTCTCCCATATACGCCGCAACAACCTGGCATCGGTCACTGGGCGACAGCACGTGAAAGGCTTGAATGGCCTTGGTGGGAAACAATCGGTGAGACATCGCAACGATGCATTGCCCACGCTCGGCCAGGCAGCGATTGATCTCCGTCATCACTTCGATCGGCCTCGTTAGGTACTGGACAGACACGGCGATTAACACGGCATCAAAGGTGTCGCTGGCGTACGGTAACGTTGGCGATTCGTTTAGGTCCTGCACACAATAATCAGTCAGGCGAGGATTTGCCTTCAGTTCCTCATCATTCATCCCCAGTCCAGAGACATGCGCGTAGTCGACCTCTTCGGGAAGATGAGAGATCCACGACGACATTAGATCTAGCACGCTACTTCCCGGGGCAATCTGGTCGCGATAAAACGCCGTTAGGTTGTGGATCGTTGAGTCATCGATGTGAGTCACAAATCGAGGCTCGATGTAAAAGTTCGCGTCCGCCGATTCATCTTGGCGCCGAAAAAACTGCTCTGGAAAGGTCATGCTCATTGCTGTTGCCCTTGATGGTTAAAGCGCCGGAATGATCGCGGCCCCTTCAAACTGTACGCGAGAGACGCGGGAATGTATTGACATGAGCCTTGGGCGCGATGCTACCGATGGACCAGTGCTTGCCCGGGCTTTGTTATCCAGCGAGGGCAAGTTTGATGGTCCTATGCAGGCGCTCGCCCGGTGCGATGCGCTGGGTGGCTCAGTGCTGGATACGAGAGTGCGACTTAACGCTTCAAATGCCCAAAGACCCGCTCTAGCGCATTGGGCGATCCCATAGCTCCATCACCAGATTCAGGCAGATCGCCTTCGTCAAAGTTCATGAGCGCAGCGAGTCCGTCACGAATGTGCTCTGGTGTGGGAGCGCCTTTTACTCCTTCTTTTTGGGTTGCATACAGAGGCGTGGTCCTTGCCCAGTTAAGTCGCGCAAAATATCCAGCACCGGCTTCAAATATGTGCGCGCGAGCTGTGCAACTCTCATGCGCGAGCCATCCGACCATGGCGGATATCTTCTCGGGTCCCATGATCTCAAGGACGGATTCGGGTGCGGCTTTTAGTGCTGACTTGCCTTGAGCGACTCGATTGGCTGAAATGTTGGTATTTAAGTCGCGCACCATCCGAGTATTGGCCTGAGGCACCACCACGTTGCAGGCGATGTCCATCTTGAGCTTTCTCGCCTCAAACTGCAGCGAGTGCGCAAGGCCAATCACGCCGGCTTTGCTCGCCGCGTAAGCCGCAACCCCAGCGCCGAACATGGCGGGTGAAGCGGTGAAGATACAGCGGCCGTAGGCTTGCTCAACCAGCACTGGCCAGACGGCCTTCATCACCGAAAAGCAGCCCGTGAGATTAACGTTGATGGTCTTTTGCCAGGACTCCAGCGTCAGCTCGTTCCAGGTCTCAGGAGTGATGATGCCCGCATTGTTGATGACGATATCGATGCGCTTGAAAGCCTCGAGGCCGACTTGAACGATGGCCTCACCATCCTCAACCGAGTCATAACTGGCAACGGCTTCGCCACCATTCGCCAAGATTTCGGCAACAACCTCATCAGCAACTTGTCGCTCGACGTTCCCATTGCCGTCGTAGGCGGTGCCTGGGTCGTTCACCACTACCTTCGCGCCGCGCGAGGCCAGTAGCAATGCATGTTCTCGGCCGATGCCGCGGCCAGCGCCAGTCACGATGGCGACTTGCCCATCGTATCGAATCTCATTGCTACTCATGTTGGTACTCACTTTGCTGCTCCTGCCATAAGACGATGGCAGGTTCGCAGAGATGGCCGATAGTCGCAACGGTAGTGACAGGGCCCTTGGGCATGGCAGCTTCAAAGTCTCGCTCTCCAGCTTGCTCGCCGACTGATGTCGGGCCTTCAGCACAGGTTGTGATGTTGAGTTACCGTCTAGCGATGTGAGTCACTGTTATAGTGATGAGTACCGGCTAGATCAGTAGGTCAGCATTGTCTGAGCACCTCGGAGAAGACATCATGGGGCGTCTAGCGCCGGAGGAATGAAAGAGGCGCTGCAGAGGCGCGACACAACAGTGGAAGGCGAGTGGTTGGAGAGCCACAAGGGAACTTCGGGAGAAAAGCGTGAGTAGCGGTTTGGATTTTGAAGTCAACGAGTCAACTATCCAGTCATTTCAAGAGGATGGGGTTGTTTTACTGCGTGATGCCCTGGATGCAGCAGAATTAGACGCAGCGTTCTCCGCTTGGCAATGGAGTGTCAATCATCCAGGTCCAGCAGCCACCGGTCTTATTCCCGGAACGGATCATGCGTTCCAGGATCTTTGTAATCCTGGTGCGGCTTCGGTCTACGAGCCGGTGCTTCGCCAAGTGCCTTTCGCGTCAATCGCGCAGCAACTGTGGGGCGGTTCACCCGTTTGGTTTCTCTACGAGCAGGTGTTCCATAAACGCGCCAAAAATGTGCCCCGCACTCCCTGGCATCAAGATACCAGCTACTGGTCGATCAACGGGGCTCATCTCATTGCTTTCTGGATCTCGTTTGAATCGATTCCAATCCGCTCGGCGCTGGAGTTTGTGCGAGGCTCCCATCGCGGGCCCCTATACAACACGTCTCGATTTGATCCTCGCGACCCAACCCTGTCCATTTTTGAAGCTGAGGAGGGTAGCCCGAGCTATTTGCCGCCACTGCCTGATATCGAAGCAGAGCGGTACGACCATGAGATCTTGTCTTTTGCGACTGAGCCCGGTGACGTGATTGCTTTTCACACTTCTACGCTACACGGCGGCGGCGCCACTGATCTCAACAC
>CAJXDD010000016.1:0-25389 GCA_913052075.1 uncultured Gammaproteobacteria bacterium | reverse complement strand
CCGGCAAATTAAGAGGATCCGAACTCAAGCGCAAAATGACGCGATTCGCTTTGTCGCTCCAGGGTGCCAATGGGGCTCGCTACATCGGCGACCAAGCGGTCGATGGCGGGAAATGGCAGCGGTCTTACCTCAATGCCTTCTCCGGGACGATCGGGGGCGGCACAACACAAATTCAGAAGAACATTCTTGGCGAGCGAGTGCTCGGCCTGCCGAAGAGTTAAGGAGCTAACCGTGATTACACTGAGTGAAGAGCAAGGGATGCTGCTGAGTACGACACTTGATTTTTGTGCGAAGGAAGCACCCATCGCGAGTCTTCGAGGCGCGATTCAAGAAGGGCTGCCTTTCGACGCGGGTCGCTGGCAAGCCATGGTCGATTTGGGTTGGGCAGGTATCATTGTTCCAGAGCAGCACGGGGGTCTCGGTATGAGTCTCGCTGATGCAGTTCCTGTGGTGGAATCGCTGGGTCGGTATCTCGTGCCATCACCGTTTGCTGCTGCGACTTTGGCCGCTCAAACGCTAATTGCCTGCGGTAGTGAGGCGCAACAATCAACGTTTCTTCCCAAACTCGCGGCGGGCACCATTGCGACGCTAGCGATTTGGGAGCCTGCGGGAAGCTGGTCGCTGATGGACACCGAAGCGGCCCTGACGCAATCCGCTGATGGTTATCAATTGAACGGCACGAAAGTTTTTGTGGAAGCGGGCGAGGAGGCTGGCCTCTACCTGGTTGCTGCCCGTTTAGATGGCGACGTTCGCCTCTGCCTCGTTGAGCGTGAGCAGGTGCGAAGTGAGAACATCACGCGTGAGTCTGTGATTGACGAGACGAGGCGGAGTTTTAGTGTCAAGTTTCAGGGCACTGCAGTGTCCGAGTCGAACCTTCTGCCTGGTGTCGCATTTGATGTTATTGAGCACGCCAGCTTGTTATTGATGTCCGCTGAAGCATCGGGCGGTATCGCTGGTGCGCTGAACGTCATCGTGGATTACCTGAAAACGCGCAAACAATTCGATAAACAGATTGGGTCTTATCAAGCGCTCAAACACCCTACGGTGGATATTCTGATGGGGTCAGAGATGTCTCGCTCCTACGTCTATCACGCGGCAACGAAGTGGGCTGAAGGGGCAAGCACCGAAACGATTGAAGAGGTTGCGCGGATGGCGAAGGCTTGTTCGAGTGAGCAGTTTGCCGAAGCGGGCGATCGAGCCGTGCAGTTTCACGGAGGTTTTGGGTTTACCTATGACTGCGATGCTCAGCTTTTCCTGCGTCGCGCGTTGTGGCACCAATACCAGTGGGGCGATGACCGATACCAGCGTGGGCGACTGGCAGAGACGCTATTAATGGCCTCATGAACAAAGGGACTCTTATGGGTTATTCCTCGAATCGAATCGCTTCTCGTTAAGCCGCGGTTTTATCGATGCTTACCCTATCTGCTCAAGCTTGGGATCGGAGGTCCTGATGACAGCGCCGATGCGAGTATCCGCAAGGCCCGTGGCTGGGGGCAAATTGACCGAGGAGGCTGTGCACGAGTGGCAAAACCAGGGGATGACGCTCGCCTCGGGCTTGCTCCCTGCTCATCGAATTGAGTCACTGGTTGAAACTGCGAAGTTCTTGTTCCCAGAGGCAGGGAGCGAGGCGGCACGCTCAGTGCGAGATTTTGGCAGTGGCGGCCGATTCGTTTTCCCTTCAGCAGACGCTGCGTTCAACGCGCTAACCCTAGACCCAGGGCTGGTAGGGGCGGTGGCGCAACTGCTCAATGTGTCGCCCTCGGCGCTTCGCTTAACGCAGTCTGATCTATGGCCTAAGTACGGTCATGCGTCTCGCCATAGGCAGGACAACCAAGATCAGCGGATTCACATGGACTACCCCAACCACATGCTTGTGCATCCGCCACCTTGGGCTACTCCGGCGGCGGTGGAAATCATCATCTATTACTCTGATGCGAGAGAATGCGCGGGCGAAACTGGGTTCGTTCCCCGTACCAGCGCGTCAGACCCAGCGTATCAGTACCCCTACACTCAATCCCCGGGTATGAGTCATCATCCATTTTTGAATGATCGTTCGTCGGCAGAGGAGTACTTTGAGCAAGAGGCGCCAGAGATAGCGGCTTTCCGAGCCGCATTGTACGAGCGCGAGCAGGTTGCGGATTTTCGGGTGGGTGACGTGCTGTTTTACCGGCACGATGTGTGGCACCGAGGGCGTCCTCTCGTGGAAGGCACCATGCGGCTCGCTCAGAACCTTACCTTCCGCTGTGATGATGCCGATTGGGTTTCGCAGTTACACCCAGGTTGGCCTTGGGCCATGTATCGAGAAGGTCAACCCTTCGAGCGTTGGGTCGCGAACGCATCAGTTTTTGAGCGTACCCTGCTAGGATTCCCTCCACCCGGCCATGCTTTTTGGACGCCTGAGACACTCGCCGGGGTGATTGCTCGGTACGGGCCATTCGGATTTGATGCTTCGCCCTATAAGGATGTTAATTCCATTCAGTTGGGGGTAAGCTGAAAATAAAAAAGGGCATCCCGAAGGATGCCCCAAGGTCGAACCCAAAGGGGGATGGGTTCAAAGGGAATGTATTGCTGCTGGCCTTAACTAGGTTGGAATCTCATAAAGGGATTCAAGACGCGCCCAAGCCCTTTGAGCCTAATTGGCGCTTCGAGGACAGAAAGGCAAATACAGTCTTCGTGCTGGGTCGCGAACGGGCGATGAACGTCGCCAGGCTCGCGAATCAGAAAATCTCCTTCGTTATACATGCCATCTTCATCAGAGAAGCTACCTTTAAGGACTACAGTGTATTCGACGCCGTTATGGTCATGGGCAGGGGTTTGTCCCCCGGCGCAAATTTTGTGCAGTGCGAGCTCGTACTGAGTCTCGCCTACACTAATCGGCGCGACGGTGACCGAAGACGATAGTTTTCGCCAGTTGAGTCCGTCGCTAGGAAGGAACTGGCTAAGGTAATTTGGAATTCCCTTAAGCTCTTCGCTCAGCCCGAAATCGTGAACTTCGCTTGCACCTTCTGCGAGTGGTGCCTCGTTTTCCTCTGCGTCAAGGCGCCCGAGCGTCTGACTTAGGAGGTCATCCGAAATTGGGGATGGTTCTGCTTCGCAAAGTAATGCCCCGCCCAACTGTTTCAGCGAACCCACACTGTCTCTACATTGTTGGCAAAACTTAAGATGCGTCGTAACAGACACAGCCGGTGCTACCGACAGACTTCCCACTGTGTAGTCCGTCAGAAGTGCTGTGCTAGGGTGATGTTTGATCATTGGGCATAAGCCTCCGTGCTTTCACCGTTGGGGGACAGCTTCAGTTTCAACTTTTGAAGCGCCAGTCGTACTCGGCTTTTAACTGTGCCGAGAGGAATGCTCAGTTCATCCGCTACTTCCTGTCCGGATTTTCCTTGAAAGTACATTAAGGTGAGCACTTGTAGCTGTTCTTGAGGCAAGTCCCCAAGATGATCTTTGATGTTTTTGCTGTTGCGAGTCTGGATGAGCGATGTAAAAGGTGAGGACTCCTCGCTTTCATCGAACAAGTCTTCTGCGATGAGCTCGTCAGTCTTCTGGCTGATCTTGGCGTGCTTCCGAAGCCAGTCGATCCTGGTATTTCTGGCGATCGTGTACATCCAAGTACTGGCCGCCGCCTGCGCGGATGAATAGCTGGGCGCTTTCCGCCACACCTTGATCATGGTTTCTTGCACAAGCTCTTCAGCTTGCTCCGGGTCAAGATTGCTTCCTTTCATGAGAAAGCCCTTGAGCAGAGGGGCGAAGTGCGCAAACAGGGCTGAGAAAGCGTCTTTGTCCTGATGGCTGCCGACGCGCTGTAAAAGGGCATTCCAGTCTTGGCCTTCTATCAAAGCCATTGTGGTTCTCTGTTTGGGTTGCTTAGCCATCATAACCATTTTCCGGGTCTAATTAGGTTATTACGTGCCAAATCGGGGTGTGGATTGACCTTTTTTGTCAGGCTGCTCTCTAACGGCCTCTGGGTCTGGTTCTAGTTGTGGGCCGGTGGGCCGCATTCCGTAGTGAAACCGTAAGTCCGAGATGGTGTAACCGAGTGATTTCACCTTCGCGAGCAGCTCATCAAAGGCGTTTTGATCAATGGTTGGTGTCCTTGCCATCAGCCACACGAAATCGCGTTTGTTTCTAGCGACGATCGTTGTCTTGTACTCGGGGTGAATGTGAGCGATTCGGTAGTCCGCTTCAAACGGCCAGAAGAGCCTCATGCCCCAGATTGATGGATTCTCTGGATTAGGGCGTGCAGTCATGGTCCTGGACTTGAAGTCGCCAGTCGCACCACCTTTTTGGTATCGGTAGGTGGTATCGACCATGCCATCGGGCTTCAAAACATAGTGCTCCGTGGGCTCATAGGCATCTTTGTCGAAAGGCGTCGCAACGTCTGCGAGAACGTACCAATCGCCCATAAAGCGCTGAAGCTCCAGCTCATTGACTGTGTTTATTGGGTCCATGGCCCCCGTCCCCTGACAACCATGTAAAAGTGGCAAAAGAATGAGTAGAGCAAACTTTGCCGAAACGTTGAGACTCATACGGGGACTGTTCAGAACCGGATCAGTGGATGGCGCTAAGGAATTCCGACCGAGTGGTGGAGCTCGCTTTGAATACGCCCCCGAGTGCAGTGGTTTCTGTGTATGAGCTGGTATCCATAACACCGCGAGACTTCACGCAGTAGTGAGTGGCTTTCACCTTCACGGCTACATTGCTGGTTTCAAGTAACGCTTGGAGCGCCGCAAGCGTCTGCTGAGTCATTCGTTCTTGGACCTGTGGCCGCTGCGCGAAAAACCGTACGATTCGGTTGATCTTCGATAAACCAATGATCTTTTGGTGTGGAATGTAAGCCACATCCGCGGTGCCATCGATCGTCACGAAATGATGCTCGCAAGTGCTAGTAAGTGAAATGTCCGTTATCTTGACCATTTCATCAACGGCCATTTTGTTCTCGATCACCGATATTTTTGGGAAATTTGAATAGTCGAGCCCTGAAAACACCTCGTCCACATACATCTTCGCAATGCGGTGTGGCGTCTCCTGAAGACTGTCGTCGCTGAGATCGAGGCCGAGCGTTGTCACGACATCTCGCATGGCTGCCTTGATCGCTTGATATTTTTGGTCTCTGTTCAGTCCGTTGTCGATCATGGGCGTCTCAAGGCCTCTGGCGGCTAAGGCGTCGCGAACGATTTGTGCGCTAGGACTGAGGCTAGGTTGAAGCTGAAGTGTAGAAGTTGTCGCTACCGATGTCATAAGAACCCCCATAGTCTTTATGTTTCGTCGTTGTGTGTAGTTCCTTTGTGGAAAAAATCTACGAGCATTGAATCTGATCGGATCAAACAGCAGGTTTCTGGACTTGTCTTACCTGCTGAAATTTACTGGGCCCGCTGAACACCGCGACTAGCATTTGGGTCTGCAAAAATAGAGGTTTTAAGATACGCCGCAATGATCCAGGCATAGGCCAAAACTGACTGCTACCGTTTTGCTGGAAGTCCTGGATGAATGATCCATATCGATCAGGTTTGCGTTGAACATGCTGATGAAAGCGCGGCACTAGACCGCGAAACCGCTGGCTCCATTAAAAGAAGATTAGACAGAGACGAGCAATGAAACAGTGGAAATTAAACGAGCTGGAAGCCCGTGAGGTGCCCGTTGAGGAGCTGGTCATCATGACGCCTGACCCGATGATCTATGTTGCGGAGGTTCGCGAAAACGGGGTCGCCGCCGGCATTCTGACGAACGAAGGGGAACGCTGCAGGGCGCGCAGTCTTGAAGCCATGAAGAAACTATTGAAGCGTGTGCCTCACATGACTGCCTGGCTCGAGCATCAAAGTGCATTTGACGAAATGATTGGCCTGCAGTCAGCGAATGATTCGAATTTGCGCGCACCCATTACGATTGGCTCGTCGTAACCATCGCGTTTTATGGTTGATGGATTGGGTCAAAAGGTAGTTGATCACCGAATCCGTCGCGAGGACTTGCGCAGGGGCGCTTATTCAAATCAGCTAACGTTGGGCGAAGAAAACCAAGCGTTTTCTAAACCCGAGCTTTGAGAACCAGGCTTACGGGATAAGCCACCTGGTTACTAATAACGCAGGGATTCACCACCTTATGACTACGATTTGCTGGTTCAGAAACGACCTACGTATTGGTGATAACCCGGCATTGGAGTTTGCTGCTGCCCATGGGCTGGTGGTCCCAGTCTTTATCTTTGAGCCGCCTGAGCGGTCAGTAGCTATTGGCGCCGCGTCGCGCGCTTGGCTCGAAGCCTCTCTGCGGCAGCTGAACGCTGCATTGCAAAACCGTTTGAATGTGTTCATCGGCGATCCGATCGAGCTGCTACCTCAGATTGCGGCGGCATCGAAAGCAGATAGCATCGTTTGGAATCGCAGATACGAGCCACTCGCGATCGAAACTGACAAGATGGTCATGGCAACGCTGAAAGCCAAAGGACTTCAAGTGCAGAGCTTCAAAGCAGGATTGCTATGGGAGCCATGGGCTGCGTTGAAAAGAGACGGCACGCCTTATCGTGTCTTCACACCCTTTTACAAGCATGCAATCGGTCAGTTGCCTCAACCAGAGGCTGCTCTCGAGGCGCCATTATCGCTCGAAGTAGCTCCGATACTCGATGGTGCCCAGCCGATTAGTGGTCTCTGCCTGACCGATCAACGTTCCTGGAATAAAACCGTCCTTGAGCAGTGGGAGCCGGGAGAGGAGGGCGCAAAGCGCAAGCTTCAAACGTTCGTTAATAAAGGGTTAGATGATTACCGGGAAGGACGAGATTTCCCCGCCCTGCGCGCGGTGTCTCGTTTGTCTCCCCATATCCATTTCGGCGAGATTTCCGTCAGACAGATTTGGAACTACTTGCACGCTAATGCGGGTACTTCTGCTAATCGCGATCATTTCCTGAGAGAGATCATTTGGCGAGAGTTCTCCAACAATCTTCTCTACCACTTCCCAACCTTGCCTCATCAAAACTTGCAAACGCACTTTGATGGCTTTCCGTGGATGGCGTCCAAAGACACGCTCGTTGCATGGCAGACTGGCACGACGGGGTACCCCATTGTCGATGCGGGTATGCGCGAGCTCTGGGCTACTGGGTACATGCACAATCGAGTGCGCATGATTGTTGGTTCATTTTTGGTCAAAAACCTCTTGCTTGATTGGCGGTTAGGAGAACGCTGGTTTTGGGACTGTCTCGTGGACGCGGATCAAGCTAACAACGCTGCTAGCTGGCAGTGGGTTGCCGGATGTGGTGCCGATGCCGCGCCTTATTTTCGGATTTTTAATCCCGTCACCCAGGGTGAAAAATTTGATGCGGAGGGGACCTACACCAGGCAATGGGTACCCGAACTCAGCCAACTCCCAGACCGTTACTTGTTCAAGCCTTGGGAATGCCCGCCGCTTGTTCTCACTGAAGCGGGGGTCACACTTGGCAGCACATACCCTTATCCCATCGTGGAACTGAAACCTTCAAGAGAACGTGCTCTCTCTGCCTATCAAGCCATGAAGGAGAATCGGAGCGGGCAGAGCGCCTCCGTTCATGATGCTTGAACGCCAAGGGGTTGTTGTTGGTCTAGCCGTTGCTGGACTGATTCCTTTTGCTGGGATGGCGGTTCTCGCGGGTCTAGGCTTTGAGAAAGCTCTAAACGGGTTCTTATTTTATAGTCTGGCGATCAGCGCTTTTCTTTGCGGCAGTTGGTGGGGGATCGGCCTTGCCAAAACACCGAGTAGCGACCCTGTATGGTTGGTTCTCGTCTTGAGCAATGGCTTGGTGATTGCGAGTGTCGCTGCCGTCGTGTTTTCGTCGTTAACGGTCGCGCTAGTGTTTCAGGCGTTAGTGTTTGTGGCCGTTTGCGGGGCCGAGCGGGCGTTCAAAGTGCTCGCCAGGGCGCCCCGGTATTATCAGCAGATGCGCCTTGGAGTCACTGCTGCTGTAGCGGCACTTCACCTTGGGTTGGCGCTTGCCATTTAACGCTTTCGATTCAGGCAGACATCCGAGAGAAAGCGTGTGCGCCCTATCGGTACATGTGTGTTCCACCGCAAACGGTTAACGCTTGACCTGTAATCCAGCTCGATGCCTCAGAGCCGAGAAACACGGCTATGCCTTTGAAATCCTCTGGTTCACCCAGGCGTCGCATGGGGGTGACCTCATTTGCTCGTTTCTCGCCCTCAGGGTTATCCCACAGGGCTTTGGCAAAATCGGTTTTTACGAGGCCTGGACAGATGGCGTTGACACGCACGCCTTTCGGTCCGAGCTCTTGGGCGAGGTTTCGCACGAGCGCAATGTCAGCCAGCTTTGAGATGTTGTAGGTCCCGAGTACTTCGGAGGGCCCAAATGCGCCCGTGCTGCTGGTGATTGCTATAGACCCGCTGCCTTTTTCGATCATATCGGGCGCGACCATCTTGGCGAGCCATAGGTTCGAGCGCACATTCGATTCCATGATCTTGTTAAACGCTTCGTCCGGGATGTCCATGATCGAGCCATAAAAGGGGTTAACGCCAGCATTGGCGATAAGGATGTCTATGGGTCCGAGTCTTGAGCGCGTCTCATCGACCAACGCTTGAAGTTGATCCTTGTAGCCAATGTTGCAGGCGATGGCGATGGCCGCTTCCCGGCCGCAGCGCTCGTTAATCTCGGCGACAGTTGCTTCACATTGGTCAAGCTTTCGACTGGAGACCACCACATTCGCGCCGTGTTCTGCGAGTGCTTCAGCCATGCTTTTACCCATGCCTTTCGACGAGCCTGTTAACAAGGCGACTTTGCCGGTCAAATCAAATAAAGCTGTTTCGATCACGAGGTTACTCCTGTTGCCAATGCTTTCTTGCATGGTACTGAATCTGTTTGATTTCGGCACCTTATCGAGTAATTCCTTTGTGAGGATGATGGTTGCCACTGCGAGTAGGTTCACCTTAGTTTGATATTGTTTATCGGTCATCGGACGTGGTTCACTTCGGTTTGTCGAAAGTGTCAGCGTGGCCATCAAAAGTCTGGGTTATGGCCTCAAAATTAGGGAGGAGAGACATTGAATCGGGTACAACCAGAGTCTGTTGGACTATCGAGTAAGCGCCTCGAGCGCGTGTCGGCATGGCTCGGCGATCAAATTGAGCAGGAGCGGCTGGGAGGTGCCAGCGTACAGATCGGCCGTCGGGGCGCAGTCGCCTACGAGGAGTCAGTGGGCTTCGCTGATGTGGCAGCTGAGAGGCCCTTTAGTCTCGACACTGTGGTTCGCATTTATTCAATGACGAAGCCGATCACTACCGTTGCCGCCATGATGCTCTATGAAGCCGGCTGCTTTCAGCTCGATCATCCGGTGGGCCGTTATATCCCTGCTTTTAGAGAAACGCCGGTCTGGAAGGGCGGCGCGCTGAATGATGTTGAAGCTCAAAGCACACCGATGACGGTGAAGCAGTTGATGACCCATACCGCGGGGTTGACCTATGGCTTTATGCACACAAACGTGATCGATGAGGCTTACCGTAACGCTGGGTTTGAGGGCCGAGTCAAAGATGACCTTGGGACGTGGACTAACCAATTGGCGCAGATTCCGCTGCTTTGTCAGCCGGGCTCTCAGTGGAACTATAGTGTTGCGACCGACGTCTTGGGGAGGCTTGTAGAAATCTGGTCGGGCCAGTCCCTCGCAGATTTTCTTGCCGATCACATTTTTAAACCGCTAGACATGAAGGATTCGGGGTTTGCGGTGGCCGAATCGCAGAGTGATCGGTTTTGCTCGCTTTATAGGCCCACCAACGGCGCCCAATTGGGTGGCGCCCTGGCCAATCCATTTGAAGATCGGCCCACAGGTATCCAGTTGCTGGATCCCATGAATAAAAGTGCTTACCTCAAAGCGCCTAACTATCTCTCAGGCGGGGGCGGGCTGGTATCAACGCTCTCAGATTATGGGCGTTTCTGCCAAGCGTTGCTCAGTGGGGGTGAACTGGACGGCCAGCGAATCTTGTCGCCTAAGACACTCGCGCACATGCGCCTCAATCAACTGCCTCAAAACAAAGATATGGCTGCAATGGGTCAACCCGTTTGGAGTGAAACGTCCTATGAAGGTATCGGTTTTGGCATAGGTTGGGCTGTGGTGATTGACCCGGCTGCAGCGAACATTGTTACCTCGGTAGGTGAGCATCATTGGGGCGGTGCAGCGAGCACGTTCTTCTGGGTTGACCCGGTTGAAGATCTCTACACGGTGTTCCTTACTCAGTTGGTCCCTTCCTCGACTTATCCGTTGCGTCGAGAGTTAAGAGCAAGGGTGTACCAGTCGCTGATCGATTGATCTCGCTTGGTCGCTCTTAATTGGAGGGGCGCTTGTCTCGCCCATCGATGCACGCCTACTGGGAAGCCAGCGCTAGTCCTGACTTGGCTACAGTGATGGCGGCGGGTTAAAAAAGGCGGTCAGCGGCCACACTCGAGTCGTTTTGAGCCACGTATAGGCCCTACTATTTAGGCCGTACTGAAAGATGGCAGCCCCAGGGCTCCTCTGGTTCGCGGTCGAAGCGAATCGCAGGAGTCTACGCTGGATGGCTCGACTACCGCGATGACCTTGCCGCTTTGTTGAACCCCCCCCGGCACTTTAATTCGCCGCCAGACTCGGAATTGACGGGTTCTTAATGGTCGCTTGATCTCACCTTAATAAAGGGCGGACATACTGCGCAGCGTGTTCCCCCAAGAGGATTCCCCGATCCTCGCCCTAGAGATTGGTCGGCGCGCCCCCGCCGACCCGTCTCGACTTAAGCATTGATGCGATCTGGCTACGCATCGCGCCTATGACGAACAAAAGATATACGTACTGGTTTGGCTGCGCTCAGCGACCGAGACCTCGATCCCCAGGATAATGACTATCCACGGATGCTTGGTGCAATGGGCAACGATTCAGAGGCATTGGTTAAAACCAGTACTGCCCTGGCGTATTGTCCTTTTGAGCCCGAATGGAATCCCGAGGCGGCAGCGTCCTATTTGGCACTGGAGGATCCTGAACGCGCCCAAGCGTTCATTGCAGTGGCTGCAAAGTCGCTCTCGAGCGCTGATGAAACTGCTCTAAGTAGTGTGAGACTTCAAACGTGAAGACAGAACCTACCTGGCGCAACCAGGCCCTAGTGGATATCTGCCATTTTGGCGTAGGCATCCTCGATGTCTTTGATGCTGAAACCAGGTTGCTGCGCTGCGGTAATGAGAATGCGCTCTTGCTTAGCGATGCGGGCTGCCTCAGCGACTACCGCCTCCGCTGCAGATTCGGGGATCACCACGGCGCCATGTTGATCAGCGTGAATCAAATCGTCGTGGGATGCTTCCATGCCGTGAAGCGTCACTGGCCTCCCGAAATCCACCACGTGGACGAACGCATGGGACGGGTTCACCATCCCCGCCAACATTTGAAAGTTTGCTTGCGCGTCGGGAAGGTCGCGTACACTGCCATTGGTGACCACACCTAAGCAGCCGAGCCCATAGTGAACATTGGTGTTCACTTCGCCCCAGAAAGCACCATAGCCAGGAGTATCATCAAGGTCTTCGATGAGAACGACCGAAGGTTGTGTGCCGCCCTCTTGGATGTACCGGTAATAGTCGATCATGTTGGCCGATTGACTCGGCTTGTGTTGCGCCCGAATACGCGCGGTGCGGGCATAACCTACGATAGGGGCTAGCGAGGGCCTTGCGCAGACAAAAGGCCTGATGTTGTAGCCATGGCCGCGCCGCGATGGTTCTACCACCTCAAGGGCATTACAAATGGTTGGTGTATCGAGTGCAGCGAGTGCATCAAGTAAGGATGGGTCAAGCATGGCGCTCTCCTAGTTCATTTCCATGCCACCGGCGACGGTCAAGGCGACGCCGGTCACATTGTTTGTGCGAGCAAGGTAAACCACAGCGTCCGCCATATCCTCGGCGGTTTGTGGCTCACCCATGGGAATCAGCTGGCTGACGTATTCAGCAAAATCTGGAATCTCGTTAGACGTTGATTGTGCTTTCGGCATTAAGTGCTCAAGCCACATGGCTGTGCCCACAATTCCAGGGCAGATGGCATTGACTCGGATGCCTCGTGGCGCGAGTTCTTGGGCGAGGGATTGCGTCACACCGATGGCAGCAAACTTCGATCCGCAGTAGGCGGCCATATGGCGCACGCCCTTTTTACCCGCGATGGAAGCCGTGTTCACGATAGACGCGTTCTTTTGGCCTTCGAGTGCCTGAACCGCCGCTTGGGTCATGAGGAAAATGCCTTTAGTGTTTACCGCAAAAATTCGGTCCCAGGCAGCCTCCGAAAAAGTATCAATGGGGCCTGAATCCACAACCCCCGCGTTGTTGACCAGTAAATTGAGTTGTCCAAAGTGCTTCAGCGTTGCGTCAACACACGCCGCGCAGGAGTCTGCATTCGTCACATCGACTGGGCAGGTTTTTAGCCGATCTTCTTCATCTGCTTTCAGCGCCGCCCCCATGGTGTTGATGTCACCCAATTCGTAATTCCATGATGCTTCAGCGCTAGCAAGGTCCGCGGCCATGACACGGTAACCCTCGGCAAGTAATCGCTCGACCATAGCAAGGCCTAGTCCCCGCGCTGCGCCTGTGACGATGGCAACCGGTGACGTGCTCACGGCTCTGTCCCTAACGCTTCGGCGAGTTTAGTGGCCACATGGTCCACTAGTTTTAGTCCATCATCCGTGACGGTCGACATCTGGAACAGAACATGAGGCTGACCTGCCCATTCGGTTAGTTCAGTTTTCACGCCAGCGCTCATGAGGCGCTCAGCATATTGGTTGCCTTCGTCTCTGAGTGGGTCCAATCCGCAGGTTGCCACCAGTGCCGGTGCAACCCCGGCGAGGTCAGCCGCAAGTATGGGCGAGATTCGCCAGTCGTTGGCCTCAGCGCTCGGATCTTCGCTCGTGAGCGTGTGCTCGAGGAAAAAGCGCATTCCCTCGAGCGTCAGTAACGGTCCTTCTTGGTTTTCAGTAATGGATGCATAGTCAAATTGGTAGACGCCGCGCAGGTATGATCGTGCGTCGGTCACGGGATAAATCAGCGCTTGGAACGCGATTGGAATGCCCTCGTCTCGCGCAACAATGGCAAGAAAGGCTGCGAGGTTGCCGCCTGCTGAATCACCGCCCACAGCGATTCGATTGGGGTCGACGCCGTAATCCTCGGGGTGCCCTGCGACCGCTCTCAGCACTTCGAGGCAATCAAGATGCCCTGCTGGGAAGGGGGCCTCCGGCCCAAGCCGGTAGTCAATAGCGATGACCGTGCATCGCGCTTTCCGAGCGAGTAGCCGACACTCTTTATCGTGGGTTTCAAGATCACCAATCACCCAACCCCCACCGTGCATGTAGATGAGGCAAGGCGCGCTAGCGTTATTGTGGTCTTTATAGATACGGATCGGGATGTCGGCATCCGCCGATTGGACGACGGCGTCTTTCACCGATTGAAGCTGGGGGCCAGGCCCGTAGATTTCGGCCATGCCGCGATAGCCTTGCCTCGACACTTCAGGAGTTTGCGGCGGCGGATCCGCTGGTGCGTTCGCAGCCAGCATGGCAAGGAATTCAGCAGTCTGCGGATTGAGTGACATAGGTCGACCCTTCTCAACTACGATGATTGAAGAATCGCTTAAGCCTTAGGGCGCGTCAATCTAGGGTTTGGTCCTGCCACCAAAAAGCCCCGCATTGGCGGAACTTTTTGGTGAGAAGCTCTGGAGCGTGAAGCGAGCGCTAGGAGTCTTCGTATCGCTAAGCCGCTTTTGCTGCCTCAGGATTTGAGAACACCAGCGCATCATCTTCAATGGGTGCTTTGCGGATCATGCGCTTATCCAGCCGATAGTTCTGGGTGTTACGCCAAGGCCCGTAACCCTGCTTGGGGAATAGGTGCATCATGCGCTGCATGTAGCCGGGTGTGAAATCTTCGATCCAATCCCTGGCGGGCATGTTGTGATCTTCTGGTCTCAGCGTTGGCGTCACCACGCTCGCTCCGACTCCATCCATGTGATTTAGCAATCGACATACGTACTCTGCCGTGAGATCGGCGCGCAGCGTCCAGGAGGCGTTGATGTAGCCGAAGGTCTGCGCCATGTTGGGAATGCTGGAATACATCATGCCCTTGTAAGTGAAGGTCTCTGGGAAGTGGACAGCCTTGCCATCGACCTCGAATTGAACGCCCGACATGACAATCAGCTTCAAGCCGGTGGCTGTGACGATGATGTCAGCGTCGATCTCAGTGCCGTCGGTCATCGTTAGCCCGCTTTCGGTCCAGGTCTCTATATCGCCCGTGATCACCTTGGCAGAGCCGTTGTTGATGGCTTGATACAGATCGCCATTGGGAATGAGACACATGCGCTGGTCCCAGGGGTTGTAGCTAGGGGTGAAATGTTTATCAACCATTTCATTGCCGATCGCCTCGCGCGCCATGCCTAGAATCTGGCGTTTTACTTTTTCTGGCTGAGTGCGAGTCTGGTTATAGAAGTAACCACTCATGGTTGTGTTTTTCAGTCGAGTAATGGCATACGCCCAGCTATCGGGGAGATATTTGCGCAATGTGTTGGCAATTCGGTCTTCAGCAGGCCGTGAGACCACGTAAGTGGGCGAGCGCTGCACCATCGTGACGGTTGCGCCTTTCTCTGCCATCGCTGGTACGAGAGTCATCGCGGTTGCACCGCTACCGATAACAACCACTTTCTTACCCGAGTAATTAAGATCTTCTGGCCAAAACTGCGGGTGAATCACCTGACCTTTGAATGCGTCTTGGCCGGAGAACTCGGGTCGGTACGCTTCATCGTAGTTGTAGTAGCCGCCGCACATAAACAAGAAGTCGCCAGTAACTACGGATTCTGTGCCGTCTTTCAACTGGCTGGTAACTGCCCAACGCCCGGCCTCGCTATCCCAGGAAGCATTCAACACCTTGTGGCCAAAGCGGATGTGCTCACGGACAGCAAATTCGTCTGCGGTTTGATTCACGTACTTTCTGATAGAGGGACCGTCAGCAATGGCTTTGGCTTCGGTCCAGGGTTTGAAGTTGTACCCCAGCGTGTGCATGTCAGAGTCTGAGCGAATGCCGGGATAGCGAAATAAATCCCACGTACCTCCTAGGGTGTCTCTGCCCTCGAGCAGTGTGAAGGTTTTGCTAGGGCACTTTTGCCGCAAGTGAACAGCCGCGCCGACGCCTGACAGTCCGGCACCGACGATGATGACATTGACATGATCCATGTTAAGCGACTCCTTTTGGTCGATGAGTACTTCGCTGTCTATGCGCCGAGTGTACGCCTTTTCAAAAGGAAGGGTTAATCCTGATAGTCACGGTCAATGGGTGCAGATTGATCTCTTTGATGGTGAATTTTGTTGTGGTTTGGTAGGCACTGAGGGAAGTTGGACGTGCTTGCGGGGATTAAATCACTATGCAGAGCCGATAGCCGATAGTCGTTAGCTGAGCGAGCTGATGGCCCGTGGCATAAACGAAGCAAAGTATCGGTCGAAAAACTGATCGGCATTGACGCTCGCAGCAACTTCGACTAGCGGGCGCTCGCCGGCAGTCGCTTTCTGCGGATTCGCGGCTACAAATTCGGTAAACCCCTCGCGGCCTAAAGATAAGTCGACGGCAACCTGCCCCTGCTTGAAGGTGCAGACCGAGGGATCAATGAGCGATACAGCAGCGAGCGGATCGTGAAAGTGCAGTGCATCGCGCTCTGCAAACCAAACCTCACTCCATCTCCGTACCTCACGCAGTAGCGGATGGGTCGCAAACGCACGACTGACCTGCTCTGCGTCCATGCTGACCTGCCAAGTGATGTCTAATCCAAACGCCCGGATAGGGCACTCGGCTTGGGCGAACATCAGTGCAGTGGCGGCGGGGTCAATAATGCCATTCCATTCACTCGGTCCCCACGGGGTCGGATAGTCAGAATATTTGCCACCCATAATGACTAGAGCTTTGAGCAGTCGAGATATGTCTGGGTACTTCTCGAAGAGCCTTGCCACATTGGTAAAGGGTCCCACGGCTAACAACGTGACCTCAAAAGGATTAGCTCGAATGGTATTTGCCATGAAATCGATGGCGGCCTCTGGGTTGTGTGGTCGATCGGTACCAATTAGCTGCGCTGAGGAGAGTTTTACTGCTTGCTGGGCAATGGGCTGGCGAGTAGCGATTTCTCTTGGTGCCTCAAACCCTGGAAAGATGGGCACAGCCTGCCCAGCTATCGTGATGAGTCGGCTTGCGAGTGCAGCGCGTTTGCGTGCCTCGCCCGTCACGGTGGTAACGCCAAGCAAATCAATGGACGGTTGTATCAAAAGATAAGCCAGCGCGACGGCATCGTCGATATCGCTGCCAATGTCGGTATCAAAAAGTAGTTTGGTAGGCGAAGCTGCCGGTGGGTTAGCGATTAGTCGAAGCGGCGTGTTAAGTGTGAGGCTGGTTGTTAGTGCTACGGCGCTTTGGATAATCAGGCGTCGGCGAGTCAGGTTCATAGGGCTCTACCAGTAAAAGAGTGGTCTTTCTAGACAGTTTCGTTGCTCTGAGCCGCGAGCAGGTCTGCACCTAAAGGTGGTCTATGACTCTCGGTTCAGACTGTGGCTTTGATCATAGTAGATGAGCCCGCTTGCGTCTCGGTACGACCATTTGGGCGCACTATGATGTAGCGATGGTTTAATTAAGGCACAACCGATCCCCCGCGATCTATGGCTCTGGCCAATCTTGCAGGTTAATGCTGCAAACCAATGGTGCAGCAAAATGGACCAGCCTAATGGAGCGGAAAGACGTCAAAAGGAGTTCATTGAGTCGGCCCACGGATTCAGTAGAGGACGCGTCGAGTACTCGGCTTCGATCGCCAGAAGCTCGTTATAACAAGTTGCTTCGGCTAACCCGTCGTCTGCTTGAACACCAATGCCTTCAAGAGCGCATGCTCACCAGTAGCGCATCACCTCAGCCGGTGAAACCAAAAAGTTAGGACCAAGGATCAGTTTTTCAGCTGTCTCTCTATGGCTAAGCGTCATTGAATGGCTTTAATCAGAGGCTCGTTTCTCGCCTAGGCAGATAGGGTCAGGTAAGCTGGGCGGGTAAAATCGTGGAATCTCACTTTTGCGCTTGACCGCTACGACAATTCGCCTCCAACAGTGCTCGGTTGTGCTGTTATTGTCGTGCTGGCACCCCCTTCTCTTCGCGTCAGATGAGGCAAGTCATCTCGCTAGCACCTGGTCAATGCTGCTCGAACGGTGGGTGGCAACGGTGGAGGAAGGCGCAGTCAGTCGAGTCGACTATGCTGCGGCGGAGCAGGACTCCGACGAATTGAACCAGTGGCTGGCAGCCTGCGCTCAAGTGAGTGAATCCGCTTTCAGCGAGTGGAATGTCCTGCACCAGCAAGCCTTTCTCATTAACGTTTACAACGCCGCGATGATCCAGAAGATCCTGCAGCGCTATCCAAAGATTGATTCCGTTTGGGACTTTGGCCGGATCTTTAACCACCCCTTCAAAGATCGATTTGTGGAACTTTTCGGTGAGCGAATGAGCCTCGATGATATTGAGCATGGCATGCTTCGGGGCGATCCCGCGCTCTTTGATCCCCGAGTGCATTTTGCGGTGAACTGCGCGTCGAGGGGCTGTCCGCCGCTCAGGCCTAGCGCGTTTGATGGGTCAACCATTGATGCGGCGCTCGATGAGCAAGCCAGCATTTTTTTGAGCGATCGCACCAAAAACGGCTTAAACCGATCTATTAATCGCCTCACGTTGTCGCCCATTTTTGACTGGTACGGCGAGGATTTTGGGGTGCCAGGGCTTAAAGGGGAGCTTGCCTATCTTTCGCGGTATGCGGCTTCGCTAGGGCTAGATGATGACGCGGTTCGTGCACTGAATGAGGGGTCGATCAAGATTGAGTGGTCAGATTACGATTGGTCGCTGAACGACAGCTCTCTAGCAGAGCAGCCCGTTCCTTGAACCCCTTGCTCACGATTGTCATCCCTGTGCTGAACGAGGCACGCATCCTGCCCGCAAGGCTAGAGGATCTGCAGTTTGTTCGTTGCCGGGACGTTGAGCTGATTGTGGTTGATGGCGGCAGTACAGATGACTCTTTTGAAATCTCACGTGCACTTTCTGACCACGTGCTAAGTGCGCCAGCCGGGCGTGCAAAGCAAATGAATGAGGGTGCGCGGCACGCAAGTAGCGAGTGGCTATTGTTTCTGCATGCAGATACTCGTCTCGAGGGAGAGGCGTTTGAGGCATTGCTCGAGGCGCTCGTGCGTGAACCCGACTGGGGTTGGTTCGATGTGCGCATCGAAGGTAAGCACCCGCTTCTCTCATTGACCGCCGCGATGATGAACTCGAGAGCTGGGCTCACGAAAGTAGCCACTGGCGACCAAGGGCTCTTTATCAGAAAGGCGTTGTTTGACACAGTCGGAGGATTCCCTGACATCCGGCTTATGGAAGACGTTGCATTATCAAAGGCGCTCCGTGGTGTCGCTAAAAGCACAGTAGTTCGCACACCCCTTGCAACCGACGGTAGGCGGTGGGACCAAGGTGGTTGGTTTCGGACCGTCCTTCAAATGTGGTGCTTACGGTTGGCTTACTGGGCAGGGGTTGGTCCGGATCGCTTAGCAGACTACTACGCGCATGTCAGAGGGCGCTAATCTGATTCAAATCTTTGCCAGAGCACCGGTGCTCGGGCGAACCAAACGTCGCCTGGCGAGTGAAGTGGGGGAGAGTGCGGCACTTCATTGGTACCGGGTATTACTTGCTCGAACGCTCGCGACTACCCGGCAATTGTCTGATGTTGTGATTGAGGTGTGGCACCCGGCGGAAGACGACGATTACCCGCTGATGGAACTGATCAATGACGCATCAGTAGGCCTTCACCCCCAAGTCTCTGGCGATCTAGGCCTCAAAATGGCGAATGCGCTTGAGGTGGGAGTCACCAGGTCCGAGCGAGTATTGCTCATTGGTGCGGACTGTCCAGTTTGGACAGTTAGCCTGTTGCGGCAGGCCCTTAATCAAATAGCCTCCCGATCTGCGCTTTTTATCCCAGCTGAGGATGGGGGCTACGTGGGCGTCGGTGTAAGCGGCTCGGTGCCGCACTTATTCGGTGACATCGATTGGGGAACGGATCGAGTCATGGAACAGACTCGCGAGAGGGCATCCAAGCAGGGCATTTTGCTAAGTGAGATGCCACCGCTTTGGGATGTGGATGTAGCTGCTGATTTGAATCAATGGCTTGCGAAGGAGCCTCACCTGCCGAGACCAATTGCCTAAGTGCTCGTCAAAGTACTTGTTTGTTCAGTCCGGTCGAGGCGCATTTTCTTGGCTCTGAGGCTCTAAGCCTCTTGTGCTCCCTAGTTAGATCCGCTCCCTGACGTTAGCACTGACTGGAGGAAGACTTAAGGAATCAGTTTGATTAACCCGCGGTCAGTAACGGCTCTAACGGCGCGATCAAGGCCTTCACTTGCCATTTGTCTTGCCCGTTCGTCGGACGGCACAAAGGCTCCTGCAATGATCATGTGGAAGTTCATAATAAAAAGGATTGCGCGATCGTAGTGCTCGCGAACCGCATCCAATGAGAAATCAGCGCCTAAGCCCTGCATGGTGTCTGCGTAATAGGCGAGCAGAGCTTCTTCATCATTCCTTCGAGTAGACAGTGTGAAACTTGAAGTGGTCATCCAGGCTAGGTCCTGGAGGGGATTGGATACCATGATGTTTTGCCAGTCGATCATGATCACGGGATGCTGGTGCGGGAGTCCTCGTCCAAACATGGCGTTGTCCATCCGTACATCGCCATGCACTACCGTCATGTGGCCTGCGCCCATTCGTTTCATTTGCTCGGCTAAGCTTGAGACATAAATTGGCATGGCTTCGCCCATCTCATTGTCAAAGCACTCTGGGAAATTCGCCATGGCGTTCTCCCAGCTGCCCATAAAACCCGGCAGGAATGAGGTGATGTAGTCATCGCTATCGATGGTGTAGAGATCGCTGAAGTCCGCCTGCCAGGCATCAAAATACCGTGCGTGAAGTGGCGCGATGTTATCGACCACGAGCTTGGCTTGGTCGAGCGTGACGCCTTTGACTTGGTCGCCCACGTCGTAGTCATGAAGGTCCTCAATGATGACCATGTTGCCGCCCGTGTCGGCGTTGAAACCCGCAAAGTAGCAGTGGGTTTTAGGCGTATCGAGCTGGGTGGCGATCTCGTTAAAGAACAACACCTCACGCTCGTACATTCTTGTGTTGTTGCCAATGGCTCTATTTTCAGGGAGTCGGTGCGCGAACTTGATCACCACGGAGGCGGGTGCCTCGCAAGGTGCTGCATACGTGATGTGGCACCGAACCACCTCGCCGACAACACCAATCACGTCACCCACGGGCTTGATCTCAATTGCTGACACTTGGTTGTCTGCGTTAATGACGCCTGTGGATTGAAAGTGTTCGGTAAGCCAGGCGGGGGAGAGTGCCTCGGGTGACTCGGGAAAAGCGACTAAGCTCATGTCGTCGGTCTCCTGTGCTAAAGCGTGTAAACGCCGCGCGAGCCGATCAAATTTGACGTCCGCGCGAGTTGCACCATGATTAATGGCTGGATTAAGCGGCTTGCTGGGATGGGTGGTCGTGAAGGGACTCGTCTAGCCCACGGCCCATCAAATCAATGAAATTGTCTCTGTAAAAGCGACCCAAAGCCTCGTCGCTAATGCCTTCCATGTTGTCCTCAAAGCGTTTGACCGGGTTACGGCCACCCTCTACATGAGGAAAGTCGGACGAGAACAGCAGCATGTCTGGACTGGACTCCCGAAGGATCCAACCGGTTGGCTCATGGCAATACGGCGTGACTCGTAACTGACGCTCAGCTAGTTCACTTGGTTTCATCGACAACGCTTGAAGTCGTGCCTCGCCTTTACGGAAAGCCTCGAACCCTGAATCCATGAAGCGAAGCCAGCTAGGCAGCCAAGAAGCCCCAAGCTCGATGACGCCAAACTTAAGATTAGGGTGCCGATCAAACACGCCGTCAAAAATTAGTGCGGTCATCGTTTGCCAAATAGAGAGCGGAATCGCCATGTAGCTGAGCCCAGTAAAGTTCTCATCCCCCCCATGGAAGTCTTTGACCTTTTCGCCCCCGTTTTCGGTGTAGGCCATGCTCATTTTTTCCTCGCCACCCACATGGAACAAGATGGGGATACCAGCTTCTTCTGCCGTGGCCCAAAGGGCATCAAAGCCGCGATGGCTTGGGCTATGTTTTGCCGGGCACATAGAGGGCACAACAAGGCCTTTGCAGCCGAGTTCTAGCGCCTCATTGGCAATGGGTAACGCTGCGTCAACGTCTGACAGCGGCACATAGCCAGTCGCCAAGAGTCTTCGGTCAACTGAGCAAAAGTCCGAGTTCATCCGGTTGTGCGCTCTCGCAGCGGCTTGCGCGAGCTCTGGGTTCTTCTCGTCGAGCCCGAAGTTGCCGAGCGCTGCGGTAGTAAAAACGAGTTGGCTGGTCACGCCCAAGAGATCAAGGGTCTTGGGTCGATCTTGATTGCGATATGCACCGAGGGCAAGGTGATTTTTGCGCTGCAAGAGCTCAGCTTCATCGCCGGCACGGAATTCTGGGTCATCTTGTTTCGCCTCAGCCGCCGCCAAGTCTTGTGTGACGGTCACTGCTTTATTGGCTTCGCTTATAAATTTCTCTCGGTAGCTGGGCTCGAGGTATTCGAGAATCTTGTCTGGCATTTCCATGACGTGAGAATCCGCGTCGTGCACTGTACGGTTTTCAATATAAGCCATCGTCTTTTATCTCCTCTTTTACTTCGCTCGGTCGAATACGGCCAATGGCTAGTAGACCGAGCGTATTCAATCTTGTCGGACGACCCTCAGATACAAGGGCCTTCAAATACCCGCGCTCGCATCTGCTAACAACAAAGCCTTTCAAAGAAAGTCCTAAATAGAGCCTCTCATGGCGGTGCTGACCCCTCTCGTTCACGGCGTGCAAGTCGCGGTAAACGGCGCTCCAGTGATTAAGCTCCAGCACTGAATCGACGTTAGAGAAATTTGAAATCCTGCGCAACCCGATTGGTTTGCGCGGCGGTCGATGTGGTGGTTTGTGTAGCGGTTTGTCCCTGTGAGAGCATGTAGCATTCAGGGCGAGACGCTTATGGACCTGCGCACGCAACGACTCCTGGAAGCACCGCTTCTGCCGCTCATTTTAAAATTGGCAGCGCCGAACGTGAGTGGCTTCCTTGCCCAATCAGCGGTGATCTTGGTCGAAGTGTGGATGATCGGTCAGCTCGGTACCGAGCCGCTTGCAGCGATCGCGCTGGTGTTTCCTCTACTCATTCTACTGCTAACTGTCTCGGGGGGCGCTGTCGGCGGCGCCATTTCCTCGTCAGTCGCCCGTTATTTGGGCGCGGGTGATTCCGGTAGCGCGGGCAGGCTTATTTGGCAGGCCATTACTCTTTGCATTGCTGCCTATGCGGGTTTTTTGCTGATCTACGCTTTATTTGGGGCGGCATTTCTAGCCTGGATGGGAGGCACAGGCAATATCCTAACCCTTGCGCTCGCGTACGCAGACGTTCTGATGTGGGGCGGCATCACCGTGTGGCTGACCGCGGGTCTTGGCGCGATCTTCCGCGGCATGGGATTAATGGGCTTTTCTGCGGAGGTGATGGTCGCGGGCTATGCCTTACAAGTCTTAGTGTCTGGCACTTTGATATTGGGATGGTTCGGTGTGTCGCCAATCGGCATTGCTGGCGCAGCTTACTCGACAGTGCTGGTTTCAGGGTTGATGGCCCTCGTTTACCTGCTGCGATTAATGGGGCCGTCCTTACCGAGTCGGCTCACGTGGGAACACCGTGGCTACCGGCAGGAACTCATGGAGGACATCCTGCGGGTAGCAAGGCCCGCGGCGCTTTCCCCCGTCGTGACGGTAGCCACCGTGATTGGGCTGACGGCGCTGGTCGCTCGAGTGGGTGACGTTGCGCTCGCGGGTTATGGGATAGGCGCGCGTATTGAGTTTTTGATTACGCCGATCGTCCTGAGCATTGGTGCCTCGCTGACGGCGCTAGTTGGTACCTGCGTGGGCGCGGGTAATCGCGATCGAGCGATCAAAGCCGCGATGGTGGGTGCAGGCCTTGCTGCGGTTATCGGCGCGGGCATTGGCCTACCACTTGCGCTTGTACCTATGGCGTGGATTCCGCTGTTTGCGAGCAACGCCGATGTCGCGTCGATGACGACAACCTACATCCAATATGCAGGGCCGTGTTACGCATTTCTCGCCGTCGGCTTGGTGCTCTACTTTGCCGCTCAAGGCGCTGGGCGCATGCGTTGGCCTGTCATCGCGACCTTCGTTCGATTCAGCGTCGCGGTTGGCGGCGCGTATGTATGGGTGACGCAGGGCGGCGGGTTTGAAGCAATCATCATGATGGCCGCTGCTGGAATGGTGCTCTATGGGTCGATCATTGTGCTCTCGCTAAAGCTGGGCGCTTGGCGGTAAGTCTAACCACTGCACACCTTCAATCGAGCAATGCTGCGGCGCTGTCTGGCTTGAGGCGTTTGATATCCATATGCTGAATGAGCTGCTGCGGGCGATCGCCCAGCGCTTGTCGCTCCGGTGAGGCGAAGTAAGCGGCTTCTAACTCCTCGATCTCAGCCTCGCTGCTAAATCTTCGCAGCCAAATGAATTCATTGTGTTCATGATTCACCCAAGTGCCGACGATGTGCATGCCAAGCCGCTGATTGACGGGCCGAATATGAGTTTCAAAGAGCTCAACCCATTGGTCCATCGCCCCGGGCTGGATGGTGTAAGTGCGGAGTTGGTGAATCATGAGTGCTTTAGTCCCTAATTGATGAAGTTGAATAAGACAGTGAGGCTAAGGAGGCCCTGATGTGATGTAAAGTCTTGGATCAGCGCTTCATCCGACTGCCGCTAGGGTCATAAGGCGCTCCGAGTTGCAGCTGGGCAGGGTAGCGCTGGCCAGCGATTTCGATGTCGAACGAAGACTCGTGGAGGAACCGTTTCGTCACCCCGGGTTCGTGGGTGACGGAAGCAATCGCTAGGTTGCGATCCAATCGATGCCCCCACGCTGCGCTTGTCGTAAGCCCGATTTGGCGGCCCTCTGAAAATATGGGTTCGTCATGAATCATTCTCGGAGCGTTAGGGGAATCTGCGACGACCGTAACGAGACGCGTTGTCTGCTTACCCTTTGTTTGCGCGAGGGCTGCTTTCCCCAAGAAATCTGGCTTTTCCATTGCTACACAAAACCCGAGGCCTGCGGTCCAGGGCGTGAGGTGGTCATGGAGATCATCGCCCCAGTGCCGATAGCCCTTCTCCATGCGGCAAGCATTCATCGCGTAGAAGCCAGCCGGGCGCAGTCCAAAGGGCGTCCCTGCGGCGGTGAGGTGCGCGTATAGGTCAGGGAGTCGGTTCGCGTCGATCACGAGTTCTGCGCCTGATTCGCCAATATAGCTCAGTCGATTGCACCAAAGACTTGCGCCGTCAAACGCAGTCCTTAGCGATCCATAAAAAGGGATGTGATCGAAGGGAATATCGAGTGCCGTACGAAGAATAGACCCAGCGCATGGGCCCATGAGTCCCACCATTGCGAGATCAGTCCGATGACTCACCGTTACATCAAACTCGGCTGATTGGCGTGAAAGCCACAATAGATCCTTGCGCCAGGTTGCGCAGGCGCTCGTGACTCTAAAGGCTGAGTCATCAAGCCGCAGAACAGTGACGTCTGCTTCGATGCCCCCTTGCTCGTTGAGCCACTGGGTATAGACGAGATGACCTGTTCCCACATCGACGTCGTTAGCACATAGCCACTGCATGAAGGGGAGTGCATGGGGCCCCTCGATGTCGAAGATGGGGTAACTCGATTGATCAAAGATCACGGCCTGCTCCGCCGCGGCGCGGCATTCCTCGGCCACCGCGCCGAACCACTCGGGTTCATCATAGGTGTAACGCCTTTCAGGGCCGGCATCTTTATCGATCCAGAGAGGGCGCTCGAATCCGGCGAGTTCCCCCCATAAAGCACCTGCCTCGCTGAGGGCATCATGAAGCGGGGAGTGCTGAATGCCGCGACCGGTTTCGAATTGCCTTTCAGGCCAGTGTAGGTCATAGAGAAGTCCCAACGCTTCGGTTGTTCGCTCTGCCAGAAATGCTTTTTCGCTTTGAAATGGGTAGGCCCGTCGAATATCGACATCCCACAGATCCATAGGCGGGCGCTTGCTGATCATCCATTCGGCGAGGACCTTCCCCACGCCCCCAGCGCTTTGGATACCGATGGAGTTAAACCCTGCCGCAACAAAGAGCTGGTTGACCTCCGGGGTTTCACCCAACAAATAACGATTGTCCGGGGTGAAGCTTTCCGGTCCATTGAAGAACAATTGCACGCCCGCGTGTTCTAACTCGGGGAAGCGTGCAATGGCGCGAGTAAAGATGGGCTCGAAATGGGAGAAGTCAGCGGGCAGGCTGTCGAACTCAAAGT
>CAJXDD010000015.1:0-25594 GCA_913052075.1 uncultured Gammaproteobacteria bacterium | reverse complement strand
CAGATAAGAGACATAAGCGACTTCCACCTAAAACCTGATCTGAACAACTTAGATGGTCGCCTCTTCCACAAAACTGGGTGCGCTGATGCTCACCCAGTTCCTTAGCTTTCAACCAGTACTATCACCACATCGGTGAAACTTTACTCTCTATTTGTTCCTCTGCGTCGTCATCAATACCTGATAAGAAATCTATCCCTGTGACTTTCTCAATTTCATCAATAGAGCTTCTAAATAAACCCAAAGATGCTGTCTTTAGGGCCCTGTGAGGTATTAGGAAAGAGAGTGCTTCTGCCTCATCAGGATCAAAGAGGATTTTGTAGAAATGCGTTGGGACTGGTACACGACCCATGACCACAGTGCTGCGTCTTCGGTCGGCAAAGACTGGTCCAGTGATAACGTAAAGCTCACCCCTTGTGTATGCCCATTTCCGCTCACGGTTCTCTAAGCCCTTCCAGATCGCGCGATTAAATCCACTCAGTTGAGGCGACATGTTGCTTAGCAAAAATGTCTCGCTGTTCATCCGATAGCTCCCATCCAGAGTCGCTGAACTAGCGAGATGACCTCTGTCATAAGCACCAGTGAAGTCAAAGAGTTCTTTCCTGCACTCTTGCGGTAACTCTGGATCAGGACGAAAGTCGTCTGAACGCTCTACATTTGCACTGTCTGATATTTCAGGGCTGACTCTATAAGCCACCCAAGCAGCACTTCTGTTGGAACAATCAAAGCCTACTGAGTAAGCAGTTCTGCATAACAAATGGTCACCTTTACTAGGTACTCCATAGGGTAGAAGTCCATTGCAGGTATCGTCTTGATTTAGGGTTCCGATAACTGGCGCTGGGTCGTTTGGTTTCTGTAAGTTGAGCCGACTTTCTTGATTAGAGAAGCAGGGTTCACGATGGCAGTGATACTCCCCAGTCTTTCTGTTGAAATGACCGCCCTCAGCATTTAGTCCACCGCCGTGGGCGCTTGATAACTCTGGCGCTACTAAGCAAGAAATCAAAATAAAGAGAACGAGTTGGCGCATAGTCCCTTGATCGTTGGAAGATGGGGCCTAATCTTGTGTCAGGGCCTGTCTACTTTCAATCTAGCGCCAGCACGTGTCCCACTCGTGCTAACCACACGCTCCCAAGCTTCCAGCATGGCATCAACTGCCCACTCCTCGTGCTGCTGTGGGACTGCTATGGCGTCATGCACTGGTAAGCAGACGATGTCCTTCTCCATCCCTTGAAGCATCACCTGCCTCAAGATTGCTCCTTCAAGACTTTGCGCCTGTATGCCCCATGAGTCATAGAGCTTCAGGTTTGGAAACCGTTTAATCATGGCCAACTCCAGACGACCAAAGAACTCAGCGCCCAAGTTGTCATGGTTCCAGCTGCTGTTTGCAGCAGTCCTGCTTGAGGCACTTAGAGCCGTCGTGACAAACGTCTTAACACGGTCACGGTCTCTAATCTGCGCAAGCTCCATGATGTCCTCATAAGGTGTGTCACCAATGTCCTCGCCGTGCAGTACTGCCATCGCCATTCTCAAGTGATTAGCGCTGAAGTCCACTTCACAGAGTGCTTCACCATCAATGAGCGTGTTGATCCTGATCCTGACTCTTCGGTCTGGTAGCTCTTGGTAGTCGGTGTAGAGCCGACCTGAATTGAACACATCGTGCTTGTACTTTAGTTGGACTGGTCCTTTGCAAGCCCATGTGTGCCCTTTGAGGAAGTCATTGATCTGAGTCATCTCCAGACGGTCTGGATGATCAATGGGCAACTCAGCAATTACTTCCTTCCACTTGCCTTCTGGCTCATTGATGACAACGTATGGCGGCTCAATGTCAGTAACTGTCTGCAGATGGAAGCGAACAAGCGCACTGGCAAGCTCTGGGCTTGGGTAGACACGTGTTCTAGCTGGATTGTTTTTGTATTGCCTACCACGCTTCACCGTTGCGAAGCCATTACGCTCCAGATAGTCAACAATTGCTCTGGTAGGGGCGTATTTGAATCCGTATCGCTTCAGTAGTGGGTCAGATGTGTAGGCTCTGTCATCCAATGATACCAATAGCCATTTGCCACGCATGGCTGCATCAGCAAGCCCCAGAAATACCCACTGCAGATGACTTTTTAGAGCTTCAGCAGCCTTGTTATTCCTACCTCCACGTAAGTTCTCAAAGTGCCCATCAAGGAACGCTGAGAACTCCTCCTGAGCCTCCTCAAGGAGCTGTCTGGGCTTCATAAAGAAGTGGTGGTTGTAGTCATCTCGTGGGACTGGAGCGTCTCTGAGAAGCCTCTGAAGCTCCTCTAGCTCAGCAACTAAAGAAGTAACCATAATGATGAAAACCCCTATAAACAGTAGCTTTCAGACGTGTCACGTGTATATACCGGCGGAGCCGCCTCTGTATAACTATAGGCTTACTAGAGCAGCTACATAAGCCCTCACACTGGCCACTACAGCACTATTTCTTTAATTCATTTCAATAGATCATCTACTGTTGAACAGAAGTAGCTGACATCAGGGTTGACTCTGGTCCAACAACTTCAGCTTCCACCCCATTTAGCTATAGCATGAGCAGATATAGCGACTGTTGTTGATAAATATTGATAGTAACTACTAACTAACACCCTGATTTTACTGGCTAAGTGACACATTAATTATCACATTAATACAAATAATTATGCTTAGCGGGTGAACACACTACAATATCTGTGCGCACCACATCTTGCACAGTTGAAGCAGTCACGAATACAAGGTTGTCCATGGCGCTAGGGTGAGGACACGCTTCATGAGTCTTCTTCCTTTGTAGCCTTGTTAAACCTCAGCGTCACTTTGCCAGTCATTAGGTACTGTGCACCTAGGATCACCAGCGTGAAGACAATAACTTCTACAAACGAGCCGCCGGTGGAGGTTGTGAGTTTCGGCTCGCAAAAGGGATCAGAGTATTTCCCATTAGATTTCTTCTCGCAGTGAGCCTTGGAAATAACATAGTCAACTGTATCTAGGTCATCATCCACATAGCGAAGCAAGGCGGATGCTTCTCTTTCTTCATTTAAAGTCCAAGGTAGCTCCACCAATGCCCAAAACGTCGGTATCCAAACGGCTGAAATGAACAGCTGCAGCGTAGCAATCAATAGGTTTGTGATGCGTCTCTTCATATGACTCCCCACGGCTATCTCTTCAGCTGAACGAGATTAGCTGCGGCTGGAGAAGGATCCTCAAGATGCATCAAGTGCTGGTGTATCTGTAGCGATGCCAAAAATGTTGCCTTAATCACCTCTGAGGAGTCCGCTAAACCTGCTTTGCCATACCTCAACATATGCTTATTGATCTTACCTTCAGACCAGCCTGAGATTGTCTGCAACGCCAGATGGCTAACATCATTGGCTGTGCCATTGATTCTAATCGTGTGTCTAAGCCCGTGGCTTGTGTACCGACCATTGAACAACCGCTTTATTCGGTTTCTGGGTGTTGCAGAAGGATCTTTAACGTCCAGCCGCTTGATTGCAGTCAGGATGTTTTTCTTAATTACTTCACGACCTAGGATGATGGGCACTATCCTTGGACGAGCGACTGTCTTCCCTTTGCGAATGACTATGTGGGGATAGTTGCCGCTTAGATGTAAGTCTCCAGAGTCCAGTGTTCTTATCTCCTGCGCCATCATCCCCCCCTGAAGCTCCAGAAGGTGGACCGCGGAAACCCAGTCATCGCTATTGCTAAGACAGTGCTTCACCAGCGTGATCTGATCTTCAACCGTTAGAGGCTCTCTATCTCTCTCCTCGTAGTGGGGAGTCTCAGGAACAATGAACTTAGGCCATCTTGGACGCTGCTTATTAGCCATCCTGTTCAACGCCGCCAGAACTTCTGACAACTCTCTTTTAATCGTGCTGACTGTTACTTGCTTCTCCCTGAGGCGTGTCTGTACCTGTTCCTCCAGAGCGTCATCAATAATCTGCTGAGAGTCAGGAGTTACAACGTGGTCGCCTACAGAGAGTAAAAATCTGTCCCAGTAACGCTGGATCCTCTTAGTATTGCGATCCTCTGGATCAGTCAGTCCCCTGAAAACAAGATAATCGTTCCACCACCAAGTTAACGTTTTGGGTTGCTTGCTTTGGATATTGGCTGCTGCTTCTGCTGCCCTAAATTGAGCTAGCTCTTGGATCGTAGGTGCTGGCTTGAGTGTGTCGCCAAATAGCCCGTTACCTTTGAGGCCCAGTTGTCTTCTGAACTCCTGAAACCTCAAGATTTCTTCCTCGTTTCGGGCCACCACATTAGCGATGCTGGGGAAGAACAGTAGCTGCAGGTCTGCGGTATTGAGTTTTCTGCCTAGGCTTTCTTGTATGCCTTCCAGTCCATGACGTTTTATAAACTCAGGCCCGACCTTGTGCAGGGCAATGTCGCCCACATTAACCTTGGCTTTCTTGAGGAAGCTCGCCGCAAGAGACTCAAGCTCATTTTCGGTAAAAGCATCTATGCTGGAGTTCTGCAGACTCTTGATGTAGGCGTCGTACCTAGCTTTGGCCGGTTTGGCGGCTTCAAACGCTTCTTCAAAAGTGGCAGAGACTTCTACCGGAAGATACTCTTGGAAATGTTTCTTGCCACTAGTTAATGCAAGTTCAGTCGGGATGCTTTTTCTAAAGCGGACACGTCCCATGTTGACGCCCACGTTCGTAGGCCACCTTCGGGACTTTGTGGAAGCTTTCTTGGTCATTTGCTTGCCTGTAGGACTGGTAAAAGGGTAGCTTTTGTCCAACTATTTGTCCAAATATGGACAGTAAGTCGGCTAAAACCCTTATATTTACAGGCTTGAAGTCTTTTGTATGGTACCGAGGGCCGGAATCGAACCGGCACTCCCGCAAAGGAACCGGATTTTGAATCCGGCGCGTCTACCAGTTCCGCCACCCCGGCACAGGACAAGGGCGAGTATAGCAGACGCTACCACGATTGAAATCGCCAAGAACGAAAAAGGCCAAGGGTCCCATGGAAGAAAGACGGGCTAGGTTTGAGCGCCATCGTTGAGCTTGCCAGCGGCAATCCGGAACCTGGCGCAAGTAAGTGCTAGTCATTACTGCGTTTATAATGCTCCAGCTAGCATAGTGTGTAGTCGACAGAGTTTTAACGCGCAAAGATGCTGTGTAAGCAGAGCTAGCAGGATAAAAGCGGTGACAAGGCCATGGAGTTGGGTGGGAACAGCAGTGAAAAAAAGCGATTTCGAATTTGACTTGCCTGAACATCTCATCGCGCAATCGCCGCCCGCCATGCGAACAGACGCCCGGTTGATGGTGATCGATCGTCAGAGACAAACGATCCAGCATCAGCGTTTTATCGATTTACCTACGCTGCTAACCCCGGACGATTTACTAGTATTTAACGATACGCGTGTCATTCCGGCGAGGTTGTTCGGTCAAAAGGAATCGGGTGGCAAAGTTGAGGTATTGTTTGAGCGGGTGCTTTCATCTCGGAGGGTGCTCGCTCAGATTCGTGCTAACCGGTCGCCTTCGCTAGGCGCTCACCTTCTACTAACTGAGAGCCGCGCGCGGTGCCAAGTCGTAGCCCGTGAAGATCGATTCTTTGAGTTGGAGTTTTTGGATAAAGACCCTGCGGTGATTGCAGAGGAATATGGCCACATGCCCTTACCACCCTATATAAGGCGGCCAGATGGGGCTGAGGATCGGGCGAGGTATCAAACAGTGTATGGAAAACGCCCAGGAGCGGTCGCCGCCCCTACAGCAGGATTGCACTTTGACCTTGCGCTGCTCGGTCAGTTAGAGGAATGCGGTGTGCGGTCTTGCCATGTCACCTTGCACGTCGGCGCGGGCACCTTCCAACCAGTGCAGGTTGAATCTATTGCAGACCACCAGATGCACAAAGAGTGGTTTGAGATCAGTGAAGATACCGCTCGTGCGGTAAACGAGAATCAGGATAGGGGTGGGAGACTCGTGGCAGTGGGTACCACCTCTGTTCGAACGTTGGAGAGCGCTTGTGTTCGTGGACAGCTTGCGGCGCAATCCGGTGACACGCAGATATTCATCTACCCAGGATTTCAGTTTCAATTGACTGATGCACTAGTCACGAATTTTCATTTGCCTGGCTCGACACTCCTGATGCTAGTGAGTGCGCTCGCAGGGACAGATTTAATTAGAGAGGCCTATCAGCAGGCCGTCGCTGAGGAATATCGATTTTTTAGCTACGGCGATGCGATGTTGATAGCTTGAGGTTCTAACTAAGACGTCCATTTGTCACACCAGGAATATCCTATGCGCTTCTAATCGGTGCGCTCTGACGCCTTTACCAAATCTGGCCTCCGTTCCGGCTGTTAGCACGTCACCTTAAAAGCATTGATGAGCAACGTTGGTGCACTAGGTCCGATTTTGTGCATGAAGGGTCTCTACAACCCACTTTTTGACCACATCAATTGGTTTCGTTGTCGGAATAATTTTCCTTCGCTCCTTGGAAAATTCTGCTGAAGAGGACAAGGGAGAAGGATATCGGGATCAAAAAAGCATTAAAAAACAGAGAGATAAAACCATTTTGGGCTCTAACCCAAAAAAGTTCTGAACGGGCGGTAATCAAGTTTTTGGAATTGGCACACTGGTTGCTTTGTAGGAGGTGGATGCAACGATGCTGCACGGCAGCCAAATTGCGGAGTCGTACGGGTCCCCCCTTATTCCGTTCGATTTCCTCCCCAGCGGGCGTATCCCTCCCCCTCCCCAAAAGGCCCGCTGGGGGTCCCCCTTGGGGGCAATCCGCTTTCTTAAAGTGGTTGGTACCGTTGCGCAGTAGGACTCTCATCTTTTCTCACTTTGTTGGTACCGGCGCGTGCTTGGTCTTCTAGCCTTCTGCTCCTTGGATTGGTGTAAAATTAAGGCAGGTCCGTTAGCTTCCCGCGAGCTATCTGTTACAAATCATAACTAACGCATTCGCGTGTTTGGCTGAGTTTTTAATCAATATGCAATTTAGTCTGAAAGGACAGGATGGTGAGGCACGACTAGGGCAGCTCGAGCTCAGCCATGGTGTCGTGCAAACGCCAATATTTATGCCTTGTGGCACATATGGGTCGGTGAAAGCTGTTACTCCAGAGCAGTTGAAAGATCTGGGTGTTGAGATTCTGCTGGGCAATACCTTTCACCTCATGCTCAGACCTGGTCCAGAGGTCATCGAAAAATTTGGAGGGTTGCATTGCTTTATGGGATGGGAGAAACCCATCCTTACAGATTCTGGTGGTTTTCAGGTGTTCAGTCTCAGCGATATCAATCGGATCGATGAAAAGGGTGTGGTGTTTCGGTCCCCTGTAAACGGAGACCAGATCCAGCTCACGCCAGAGCTTTCGATGGAGATGCAAATGACGCTCAATTCAGATATCGCCATGTGTTTTGATGAATGCACCCCCTATCCGGTTTCGGAATCAGTCGCCGAGCAATCGATGGAACTTAGTTTGCGCTGGGCGAGGCGATCAAGGCGCGCGTTTGAATCGTCCAACGCATTATTTGGAATTATCCAGGGCGGCGTTTTTGGAGGTCTTCGCCGGGCATCGCTTGATAGGCTGACCGAGATTGGTTTTGAGGGGTATGCCATTGGTGGCTTGTCGGTGGGCGAGCCCAAAGATGCCATGCTAGAGGTAATTACTGAGCTTGCGCCACTAATGCCAAGGGACAAGCCCCGATATTTGATGGGCGTTGGGACGCCCTCTGACCTTATCGAATCTGTTAGACGAGGCGTTGATATGATGGATTGTGTGATGCCAACCCGCAATGCCCGTAATGGTCACTATTTTACCAGTGCTGGAGTGCTCAGAATTCGCAACGCGAAGCACAGGCAAAGCTCTGAGCCCATTGATACTGCCTGCGATTGTTACACTTGCAGTCGGTATAGTCGCGCGTATTTGCACCATCTCGATCGCTGCAAGGAGCCGCTTGCTGCAACACTAGGCTCGATTCATAACCTACATTATTACTTGCACCTTATGATTGCAGCGCGGGAAGCTATTCACTTGAAGAATTTCAATAAATGGGCAGCGTCAGTGTACGAGGGTTGGGGAGAGACTCCACCAGTCTCGCCATGAATGTTGTCTGACCAGTTTGTGTTGTGCTGAGATTGCGTTGAATAGTGAGAAGCCGGACAATAGCGTCCCTTGCGATACAGCACAGTGTGCTCAAGCGTTGACTTTTCAAAGAGGTGCTCATGATTGATTGGTTAATATCACCTGCATATGCAGCTGAGGCAGCAGGTCCAGGCCCAGGGTTCGATATTTTGATCCTTGTTGGCTTCGCGCTGATTTTCTACTTTATGCTTTGGCGGCCTCAAAGTAAGAGAGCTAAAGAGCATAAACAGCTAGTGGAAGGTCTTGCGAAGGGAGATGAGATCGTCACCTCCGGAGGAATCCTCGGCAAGATTTCCAAGGTCGAGGAGCAGTTCATCTTAGTAGAGGTGGGCGATGGAATGGAACTCCGTTTCCAGAAGGCGTCGGTGGCTGCGGCACTCCCTAAAGGTACGCTTAAAAATAGTTGAGCGAACTTAACGACTGACTGCACTGAGGGTTTGTTGTGCTAAACCGTTATCCTCTCTGGAAAAATTGCCTGATTTTGTTGGTGCTTGCCCTTGGCGCAATCTACGCGGCTCCCAATCTCTTTCCGCCCGACTTTGCAGTTCAAGTTTCACGGGAAGAGACAGGCACAGAAGCCTCTCCGGCAGCGCTTAACGCGGCTCGCGAGGCGCTTAGTGAAGCTAATCTCACTGTCAAATCGTCTGGTATCGAATCCGGCAAGCTACTCTTCAGATTTTTTGATGCCGATACCCAATTAAGTGCGAAATCGGTGGTGGAGCGTAGACTTCACGATCTTGGCCAAGACTATATTGTTGCCCTGAATTCTGCGCCGACCACGCCGGAATGGCTTGCTTCGCTAGGTGCCGAACCGATGAAATATGGTCTTGATCTGATGGGCGGCGTGCATTTTTTGATGCAAGTGGATACAGATCGCGCAGTGCTTGATCGCCTTGAAGGGCTTGAGCAAGAGATAAAGCGTACGCTTAGAACAGGCGACGAGCGGATTCGTTATAGCTCTAGTCAAATTCTCCCTGGGCTTCAACTGCGCGTTGGCTTCGCCTCCGAATCTCTGAGGAATCGTGCCCGAACTCGGGTTGAAGAAAACTTTGGCCAGTTTATCGTCACGCAAAATGACGGCGAGGAGTATTACCTTCAACTCGCCATGACGGATGATAACGTCCGTCAAATTGAGGATTTCGCGGTACAGCAGAATTTGCAAACGATTCGCAACCGCGTTAACGAGTTAGGGGTCTCAGAGCCACTGGTGCAGCGGTTGGGTCGGCAAAGAATCGTTGTTGATCTGCCAGGTGTCCAAGACACTGCAGAAGCTAAAAAAATCTTAGGCAAGGTGGCTACTCTAGAGTTCAGGATGGAGGCAAAGCCAGATGCTCCACGATCTACGACGATTCCCTATGACTATGAAGGTCGTTCCGTTCGCTTAGAACGCGATCTGATCCTTCGTGGAGAGCGCGTTTTTGACGCCCAAGTAGGATTCGACCCTGATTCCGGATTGCCGCAGGTCAACATTACGCTCGACAGTGAAGGAGGAGAGCTCATGCATCGAGCGACCCGGTATGACATTGGTCGGCGCATGGCAGTAGTTTTCATTGAGACAAAGACCAGAGATCGATATGAAATTAGTGACGGCGAAGAGGTGCGAATCTCCGAGCCTTACGTTGAGGAAAGGGTGATCTCGCTTGCCACCGTCCAAGCTGCATTAGGAGTGAGCTTCCGAATCACTGGATTGAACGCAGGAGAGGCGCGTGACCTCGCGTTGCTGTTACGGGCTGGAGCACTGGCTGCGGATATGTTTATTGCCGAAGAAAGAACGGTGGGCGCGAGTCTTGGGCAGCAGAATATTGAACTGGGAGCGACCTCCGTTATGATCGGATTAGCGCTCGTTGTGATCTTTATGGTCGCCTTCTATCAATGGTTTGGAGTAGCGGCGAACCTGGCTCTGACAGCGAACATGGTGCTAATCGTTGCAATGATGTCGGCGCTATCAGCTACGCTCACCCTACCTGGTATTGCAGGTATTGTGTTGACGGTCGGCATGGCGGTCGATGCTAACGTACTCATCTTCTCGAGAATCAAAGAGGAGTTAAAAAAAGGCGCTGCGCCGCAAGCGGCCATTAATGCCGGGTTTGACCGCGCCTTTGTAACCATACTTGACGCCAATATCACCACACTTCTGGTGGCGATCATTTTGTATACGATTGGGACGGGTCCGGTGAAGGGATTCGCGATTACGCTGTCAATTGGAATCATGACCTCTATGTTCACTGCAATTATGGGTACGCGAGCTATCGTTAATTTGGTCGTCGGTGGTCGCCCTGTTCGAAAGCTCTACATCGGCTGGCAGCGATCATGACTTCCATACCCTTTATGAAGTACAGAAAAGTCGCGGCACTGATCTCGATCGTGCTCGTTTCCCTTTCTTGTATTAGCTTGGTGTTCAAGCAACTGAATTGGGGCCTAGATTTCACCGGCGGTACGCTGGTCGAGGTCGCGTATCCATCTGCTGCGGTGCCCGAAGATATTCGACAGGCGCTTGATGAGAGGGGTTGGAATGGCCATCTCGTTCAGTTCTTTGGGTCTGATCGAGATATTCTAGTCCGGATGCCCCCTCAGAAAGATCGATCTGAGCGCGAAAATGCCAGACTAGGAGACGCATTGTTCGCGGATCTGAAGGAGATTGCGGGAGCGGGTCTGGATTTGCGACGAGCAGAATTTGTTGGACCGGCCGTAGGGGAAGAGCTCACCAATCAGGGCGGGGTAGGGTTGCTCGTTGCCCTTGGCACGATTCTGATCTACATATCGTTTCGGTTTCAGATGAAGTTTGCGTTTGGAGCGGTCACCGCACTTTTCCACGATGTGCTAATCACGCTCGGCATATTTTCGGTCATGAACTGGGAGTTCGATTTAACGGTTCTTGCAGCGTTGCTGGCCGTAATCGGATATTCGCTCAATGACACCATTGTGGTCTCGGATCGGATTCGGGAGAACTTTAGAGCCGTAAGACGGGGTGCTACGAGTGACCTTATTGACACGTCACTGAATCAAACATTGGGACGAACATTGATGACGTCGACTACTACGCTACTTGTCTTGTTGGCCCTGTTTTTTCTTGGCGGCGAGCTCATTCGTGGGTTCTCTCTGGCTCTCACGGTCGGTGTGGTGGTCGGCACCTATTCCTCAATCTATGTAGCCTCGAATATGCTCGTGGCGTTGCAATTGTCGAGAGAAGATTTGCTTGTTCCTGTTAAAGAAGGCGCTGATCAGGACGTACCGTAGGCTAACTTTCGCCAAGCTAGGATAGCACTGAGCGAAAACTGAGCGGGTAAAAAGCAGGCTTATTTGGTCGCGTGCGGGCCCAGATGCTCCCGAACAAGTCCCCCTAACACTTTGAACAATTTTGGGTTGGCAGCCACAATATCACCAGTTTTGAAGTGTTGGACCCCGCCCACAAAGTCTCCCGCTAGACCGCCTGCTTCTTGAACGAGGAGCGCTCCGGCTGCGAAATCCCAAAGATTGACCCGTCTGATCCACACACCGTCGATGCGGCCAGCCGCAAGATTGGCGAGTTCAAGCGCCGCACTCCCAGGCTCCCGGAAGTTGCCGTCACCTTCGTCAATGGCCTCACAAAGTTTCGCGTGTCCGTCTCGAACCGGGCCTTTGGGGAAGCGGCCCGCACAGGCAAAGACGCTGCCAGCGATTTGTTCTCTTTGGCTAACGCGAATTTTACGACCGTTGAGCTGGGCGCCTTTGCCTCTTGAAGCGACGTACTCATCATTGGTGACGGGGTGGATGATGACGGCGTGCTCGATCTTTCCTTTGATCGAGCACGCAAGCGAGACGCAGAAGTGAGGGATTTGCCTCGAGAAGTTGGTGGTTCCATCGATAGGATCAATGATCCACAAAGGCTGCTCTGATCCTTGGTGGAAATTTTCATGGGTTTCCGCGTCCTCTTCTCCTAGAAACTGATGTTCAGGATAAGAGCGGGTAATGGCCTCTGTTATAATTTGCTGCGCCTCGCGATCGACGTTGGTCACGAAGTCATTCGTCGCTTTTTGATCAACCCGAATAAGGTCAGGTCGGTCGTAAGCTTTGATGATGTGCGCAGCCGCAAGTCGAGCGGCGCGAAGAGCAATATTAGCGAGCGCTTCCACAGGAAACCTTAGGTTGGTTGGCGAGGCGCATCATACCATCTAAGTTGAATGGCAGACGACGCTAGTCAGCGCAAGTGAGTCCCAATGGATATCGAGCAAATAAATGCCAACGTATCAGTGGTGCTGGTCGAGACCTCGCACCCTGGGAATATCGGTGCTGCTGCTCGCGCGATGAAAAACATGGGACTCTCGAAACTGAAATTGGTCCGGCCAGAGGAATTTCCTCACGAGAAAGCGATTTTTCGAGCGGCCAGTGCGGCCGATGTAGTCGAAAGTGCCGAGACTTTTGATCGATTAGAAGATGCCATCGATAATGCGGCCCTGGTGATAGGAACATCGGCTAGAGGACGCCGTATCCCGTGGCCGGTGGTTGATCCAAAACAGGCGGCGCAGGAAGTGATGAACGTGGTTGCGAAACTGCAACCGGTGGCGATTTTGTTTGGGAGAGAATCAAAAGGCTTGACCAACGAGGAGCTTCAGCAGTGTCACCTACACCTTCACATCCCTACAAGTGAAGTTTATAGCTCGCTGAATCTTGCCATGGCAGTTCAGGTGGTTGCCTACGAGCTTCGGTTGTTGTCGCATGAGGCCGTAGCGCCAACTGCCGATTGGGATCAGCCTATCGCGACCCAAGCGGAACTTGATCACCTCTTTACACATCTTGAGCGGACGCTAACAGATGTTGGGTTTCATGACCCCTCCAACCCTAGACAGTTGTTGACGCGGCTACGACGGCTATTTTTGAGGGCAAAGCCAGATCAAATGGAAGTCAACATTCTTCGGGGGTTTCTTAAGGCGGTTAATCAGTCCGCTCGCAACAAGGGCGATTAACGCTCTAACCGCTGACCAATGTGATCTTCAAGAAGCAGCAGCCCTGCGAGTCATTTCATGTACTTGAAATCATGGTCATGGTGACCCTTGGTGTTGGGATGCTGATTCCATTCGGCCATCCCGTGCTTGCCGTTGGGTTTAAGTCGAGGATGACAAAAAAGAGCGCCGATAAGGTCGAGTGGCATGAAATGAGTCTTCAGTGTGCAGTTCGTATTGCTCTGAACGATTGGTTTGAGCCGTGAGAAGTCGTCGGCAAGGTCTATGCGCGCACTGCGGCTTGCCAATGCCTTGAGAGAGCTGCGGTGGGGGAACAAGCTGCCGCGGCCTCTACATCATGAGCGATGAAATGAGTACGGAGAGACCAACGACCGCTATTCATTGCCCTGATTGAGGCGATCATCAAGACTAATAACCAACTAAACTGATTGGTTATTAGTAGTGGGTCCGCTAAACTGTGACTCCGTCGGAAGTGGTCCATAAAGAGTGGCATATGAAGCTAACCGCCAAAGGCCGGTACGCAGTAACAGCAATGGTTGATCTTGCGGTCCACCAGGATGAGGGCCCGATCAATCTTGCGGACGTATCGCAGCGACAAGGCATCAGTCAGCCGTATCTGGAACAGCTGTTTGCAAAGCTGAAAAGAAGCGAACTCGTGACCAGTGTTCGAGGGCCAGGCGGCGGATATCGACTTAGCCGAGACAGCGAGCAAATTAGTGTGGCCGAAATTGTCGGGTCCGTTGATGAGACGGTAGATGCGACTCGCTGCGCTGGTAAGGCGGACTGCCAAGGCGGGTCAATGTGTTTGACCCATGAGCTGTGGGCCGATTTGAACGATCAAATTCACTCTTTTTTGGCTCGGATCAACCTTGCGAATCTAGCCGAGAAAAATACGGTGCAAGTGATTGCAGCGCGGCAAGAGGAGAGCATGGCGCTGATTGGTAGAGGACACTAGGTCGAGGCAACTGATAACTAGATCAAGGGAAACTTTACTCGCTGGTCTCACGACTTGGAAAGCGTGGTTGGTAATTAGCCGATAAATGATCGGAAGTTAAAAGAACAGTTTTTGAAAGACCAGTTGTTAAACGGTCGTTAAAAGATGGATGAAATTGAGATCTCAGGCTCAGTTTCCACAGTAAAAAGGCGGGGCGAAACGTAGCTAGTACTTGATCCAGATCTCAACCTGAGGTCGCTAAAATGGCGAAAAGATCGCGGAGAGGAGTCAACGTTTTACCGAAAGGCCAAAATCAGTTGGTAAGTAAAAGCTAGGAAAAAGCCAGCAGTAAATGGATAGCAAAGAGACAGTTAACAAAACGTTGAGTAGATAGTTAGCAAATAGGAGCTAACAAAAAGGATCAATCACAAACTCGTCAACGAGTGAGTGATCGGTAGAGATAAAGGTGAAGTTGGAGACAGTATGAGAGCGCCGGTTTATTTTGATTATGCGGCCACCACCCCGGTGGACCCGCGAGTCGCGCAAAAGATGAGTGAGTGCCTAATGGCGGAGGGTAACTTTGGAAACCCTGCCAGCCGTTCACACAAATTTGGCTGGGAAGCAGAAGAGGCCGTGGAACTCGCGCGGCAGCAGGTTGCTGATTTGTTGCATTGTGATCCGCGAGAAATCGTGTGGACGTCGGGCGCTACCGAATCTGACAATCTCGCGATTAAGGGGGTTGCCCAGTTCTATAAAACCCGTGGAAAGCACATTGTGACTTCGAAAATCGAGCACAAAGCCGTGCTTGACCCCTGCCGTCATCTTGAAAAAGAGGGGTTCGAAGTCACTTATTTGGAGCCCGGTGAGGATGGGTTGATTACTCCTCAACAAGTTGCCGATGCGATTCGGGAAGACACGACGCTAGTCTCCATCATGCACGTGAATAATGAGATCGGTGTGGTCAATGACATCGCCGGTATTGGTGAAATTTGTCGGGAGGCGAAAGTATTCTTTCATGTTGATGCAGCTCAAAGCGCTGGCAAAATGCCCATCGATTTAAATCAGCTCAAAGTCGACCTGATGTCTCTGTCAGCGCACAAAATGTACGGGCCCAAAGGCGTCGGCATACTTTTTGTCAGCCGTAAGCCTCGGGTTCGACTTGAAGCCCAGATGCATGGTGGTGGTCATGAGCGTGGTATGCGATCAGGAACGCTCGCTACCCATCAGTTAGTAGGTATGGGTGAGGCCTGTAGGATTGCGGGCGCTGAAATGCAAGAAGAGGGCACTCGAATCTTGAAGCTCCGTGAGCGACTCTGGGATGGGCTGCGTGAGATGGAGGAGGTCTACGCGAACGGCGATTTGAATGCACACATACCTGGCATCATCAATATGAGCTTCAACTTCGTTGAAGGTGAGTCACTGATCATGTCGCTTCCCGAACTCGCGGTTTCCAGTGGATCCGCCTGCACGTCTGCAAGCCTAGAGCCCTCTTACGTACTGAGAGCATTGGGTATGAATGATGAGCTGGCCCACAGCTCACTCAGATTTTCAATCGGCCGGTTCACTACAGAAGCCGATGTTGACCAAGCGATTGATCAGGTTCGGCAGGCTGTCGAAAAGCTTAGAGACCTCTCGCCACTCTGGGATATGTACAAAGATGGCGTAGACTTAGACAAAATTGAGTGGGCAGCGCACTAGCGACTCACAAAATCATTGGAGAACGATCATGGCGTATAGCGACCAAGTGATGGATCACTACCAAAATCCCCGAAACGTCGGGAAGTTTGATGATGAAGACCAAAGTGTGGGTACGGGAATGGTGGGAGCCCCTGCCTGTGGCGACGTGATGCGCTTGCAAATCAAGGTTAACGATGAGGGCGTCATCGAAGACGCCAAGTTCAAGACTTACGGTTGTGGTTCGGCGATCGCTTCCAGTTCGCTGCTTACCGAATGGGTGAAAGGGCGAACGCTGGATGATGCGGCCCAAATTAAGAACACTGAAATCGCCGAGGAATTGGCGCTGCCTCCTGTTAAGATCCACTGCTCTGTGCTCGCTGAGGATGCCATCAAGGCAGCCATTAACGATTTCAAAACGAAAAACGACGCAGAGTGAGCCTGCAAGGCATCGCAGCAGCTACTAGATAACAATCATCGGGCAAAAAATAGGGACGACGATGGGAATTAGTCTCACAGACACGGCCGCCACACATATCCAAGATTATTTGACTGACCGGGGTCGAGGCGTGGGTATCCGGCTCGCCGTGAAGACAACCGGCTGCTCTGGTTTGATGTACGTGATTGAGCCTGTGGATCAGCCTGAATCCCAGGATGTCTCGTTTGAAACCAAAGGGGTCAACGTCTACATCGACCCTAAAAGCCTTGTGTATGTCGATGGCACTGAGATGGATTACGTTAAAAAAGGCCTGAACGAAGGGTTTGAGTTTAAGAACCCTAACGTCGCAGGCGAGTGCGGTTGCGGAGAGAGCTTCACCGTCTAGTGAGATGACTTTCGACCTCTCACAGAGTTTCTTTGCATTGTTCGGCCTCGATGAACGCTTTGACGTCGATGAAAGAGCATTAGAAGAAGCCTACGTTTTACTGCAAAAGCAATTCCACCCAGACCGGTATGCGTCGCTTCCAGATCATGAGAGACGTGCAGCGACTCAGTGGTCAATGCGCATTAACGAGGGGTATCAGACGCTTAAAGACCAGCTGTATCGAGCTATTTACCTGCTGTCCATTCGTGGCGTTGAACTTGAGGAAAACCCCTCTCTCCCCTCGGATTTTTTGATGACCCAGATGATGTTTAGAGAAGCCCTTGAGGAGATTGAGCAGTCGAGAGCGCTCAGTGAACTCGATCGATTCAAAGACAAACTGAAGCAGAGCGTTGCTGAGCAGTGCGATTCACTCAGCTTGCACTTTGACAAAGATTCGGCTGCCGGTGTCAAAAGCGCGATCTACGCACTGCAGTTTTTGAAAAAGCTCGAGCGAGACATGCTCCGATTAGAAGACCGATTGTTGGATGACTAGCATGGCGCTGATACAAATCACAGAACCGGGACAAGCCATAGACCCACATCAGCGGAAGCTAGCTGCCGGCATTGATCTTGGGACTACCCATTCGCTCATTGCCTCTGTTCGGGCGGGCCGCGTCCAAACGTTGCCCGACGAGTCTGGATCGCATTTGCTGCCAAGTGTTGTTCGCTACGAGGAAGAGAATGGGGTTAGCGTTGGAGATGGTGCGGTCCAGGCTGGTGTATTAGATCCGGCCAACACCATTGCCTCAATCAAGCGACTGATGGGTCGGGGCAAGGATGACCTCGAGTCCAGAGGCCAGCTGTTGGACTATTGCGTCGCTGATCAAGCCGATGGCATGGTTCGTTTGGAAACCAGGCAAGGGGAAAAAACGCCCGTCGAGATATCTGCTGAGATTTTACGCGTCTTGAGTGAGCGTGCTGAGGAGACCTTGGGCGGCTCGCTCGATGGGGTCGTGATTACTGTTCCCGCTTACTTTGATGATGGGCAAAGGCAGGCAACGAAGGATGCTGCCGAGCTTGCTGGGCTCAATGTGATGCGACTTGTGAGCGAACCAACCGCAGCCGCACTTGCTTATGGATTAGATTCTGGTGCTGAAGGCGTGGTGGTGGTGTATGACCTTGGCGGCGGAACCTTTGACGTATCGGTACTGCGGATGCGAATGGGTGTTTTCGAGGTGCTCGCAACTGGAGGCAATACGAGTCTCGGGGGCGACGATGTAGACATCGCCATCGCGAGTGAGTTGATCAAGCGCAGTCAGCTGAATGGCGGTGCTACGCAAGAGATGAGGCGGGCGCTCATCATTAAGGCAAGGACGATTAAAGAGGCGCTGTCTGATGAGGCGATCGTTGCTGTTGATCTCACCCCAGAGGGTATTGATTGGTCTGGTTCATTTGATAGGCAAGCCTTGACTGAAGTTGCAGCGAGCTTAGTAGAGGAAACGGTTCGCATTACTCGAAAGACGATTCGTGATGCGCAGATGGATCTGGATGATATTGCCAATGTGGTCCTGGTAGGTGGCTCAACGAGAATGCCTATGGTGCGTGATGCGATCAAGGATTACTTTGGCCGCGCACCGCTAACGGACCTTGATCCTGATCGAGTCGTCGCGCTCGGCGCTGGGCTACAAGCCGATCTGTTAGTTGGGAATAAGCCAGAAGATGAAATGCTTCTCCTTGACGTATTACCCCTCTCTTTAGGCCTGGAAACCATGGGAGGCCTGGTTGAGAAAGTGATCAGCCGCAATACACCAATTCCAGTCCAGCGGGCGCAAGAATTTACAACCTACAAAGACGGCCAAACGGCGATGCTTATTCATGTGCTTCAGGGAGAGCGGGAATTGGTTGATGATTGCCGATCGCTGGCGCAGTTTGTACTTCGAGGCATCCCGCCGATGGTCGCGGGTGCAGCGAAAATTCGGGTTGATTTTAGGGTGGACGCCGATGGACTACTCTCGGTGTCTGCTGAGGAAACCAGCACTGGGACCAAAGCGAAAATCGAGGTCAAACCAGCCTACGGATTATCGGACGACGATATGGCGAACATGCTCCGATCCTCTATGGAACATGCTGCTGATGACGCCGGCGCCCGGATGTTAGCGGAAGCGCGGGTCGACGCAGAGAGACTCGTTGATGCGCTGACGATGGCACTCGAAGCCGATGGCTCACTGTTAACGGAAGATGAGCGAGGCAGACTCGAAAGTGCTATGGACACGATGCGCACTGCGGTTGCGGGCGGTCAGACTGAAGCGATCAGGCTCGAAACGAAGGCGTTGAGTGAAGCCAGTGATGAATTCGCCGCTAGACGAATGAATCGCGAAATTCGTCGAGCACTTCAAGGACAATCAGTTGATGCACTTAGTGAAGAATAGCCGCTTCATGCATTGAGGGAGATAAGCGTTGCCAAAACTCATTTTTCTGCCACATGGCGAGCGGTGCCCAGAGGGTGCTGTTCTGGACGCTAATCCCGGCGATCGGCTGATTGATATCGCGCTCGATCATGGAATTAAGATCGAGCACGCTTGTGAAATGGCTTGCGCTTGTACGACTTGCCACGTAGTACTGAGGGAAGGTTTTGACTCCCTCGAGCCTGCAGAGGACCTTGAAGACGACCTGCTAGATAAGGCTTGGGGCCTTGAACCCGATTCGAGATTGGCTTGCCAGGTGATCGTGGAAGACGAAGACCTGGTGATCGAGATTCCGAAATACACGATTAACCAAGTATCGGAAAATCACTGAGGTAAACATATGAAGTGGACCGACACATTGGATATTGTGCTTGCACTGATTGATGAACACCCTGATGTTGACCCGCTAACGGTTCGCTTTACTGAACTCAAAGCCTGGGTCGAAGCGCTGGCTGAATTTGACGATGAGCCGGAACGGTGCGGGGAGCGCATTCTCGAGGCTATCCAAATGACCTGGCTCGATGAAATGGACTAGTCTTGCGGCGCGCAAGACTGAATAAGCCCGCCCATAAGCAACGCCGCATAAGTATCTGATTCTCTGTATCAATCTACGATCAACGCGTATAATGTCGCGCTTTAAATTTCGTAGAGTCTGGGGATTTTATGGCTGTTGAACGTACTTTATCGATTATCAAACCCGATGCTGTTGCCAAGAATGTGATTGGCGAGATCGTGGCTCGATTCGAGGCTGCAGGGCTAAAAGTGGTGGCATCAAGAATGGAGCACCTGAGCGAGGAGAAGGCAAAAGGGTTCTATGCCGAGCATGACGGCAAAGGGTTTTTTGCCGATCTGGTTGCTTTTATGACCTCTGGCCCTGTGGTTGTACAAGTATTAGAGGGGGAAGACTCCATTGCCCTTAACCGCAAATTGATGGGTGCAACTAACCCTCAAGAAGCAGATGCAGGAACCATTCGTGCGGACTTTGCGAGCACGATCGATGCGAACGCAGTTCACGGCTCCGATTCACCGACTTCAGCGGCTAGAGAAGTAGCCTATTTCTTCGCTGATGATCAAATCTGTCCACGTTAAAGCGAACCACTAGGATCTGATCCAGGGTAAGGAACGTGCAGTGACCACTCCCACCGTCAAACATGATGTTTTGGGGCTCAGTCGGGCACAGTGGCAATCACTGCTGACCGAACTGGGCGAGAAGCCTTTTCGGGCGACCCAAATCATGAAGTGGTTGCACCATCGTTCCGTCGATGATTTCGAGGCAATGACGGACATCAGCAAGCAGCTGCGTGCTTATTTAGTGGAACACGCAGAGATTGCAGAGCCTACTGTCATCAGCGAGAAAGTATCGAAAGACGGCACTATTAAGTGGCTGCTGGAAGCTCGATCGGGAAGCGCCATAGAGACTGTATTCATCCCTGAAGGCGGCCGCGGCACCTTGTGCGTGTCATCCCAAGTCGGATGCGTGCTCGACTGCACGTTCTGTTCCACAGGAAAGCAGGGTTTTAACTCGAACCTCCTTGCTGGTGAGATTGTGGGTCAAGTGCGAGTGGCCGAACGTCGCCTCGCAGGGCGAATCCCAGGTAGAGATCGTGCGGTCACCAATGTGGTGTTGATGGGAATGGGTGAGCCGCTCCTCAATATGGAGGCGGTCCTGCCCGCTATCTCGATCATGATGGACGATTTGGGGTACGGGATTTCAAAGCGAAAGGTAACGGTTTCGACTGCTGGTGTAGTGCCCGGCATTGAGCGGCTCATGACCGAAACAGATGTGTCGCTGGCTATTTCCTTGCACGCCCCTGTCGATTACTTGCGAAACCAACTCGTCCCGCTGAACCGCCGTTACAACATTGCAACGCTGCTAGATGCTTGCAAGCGATATGCAGTGACGTTAGGCGAAAAGCGTACAGTGACGATTGAGTACACATTGATCGATGGGATGAACGATCATGCTGATCACGCCGAGGCGCTCGCGAAGCTGCTGCGTGACTTGCCCTGCAAGATCAATTTGATTCCGTTTAATCCATTCCCTGGGTCTCGTTTTCGCAGACCCAAGTCGGCAAAGCTGCGATTTTTCCAAAATCGGCTGATCGAAGCGGGTTACACCGTGATGGTCAGAACGACGCGCGGGGACGATATTGATGCCGCTTGCGGCCAGCTGGCAGGGGCAGTTGAAGATCGAACCAAGCGTAACGCGCGCTATCAGCGAATATGGGCTGCTGAGGGATTAATTGAACCCAAGGAGGATAGAGCTATAGAGGATAGTGCTGTGGAGGATGCAGCGTGTTCCGTGTAGCGCTCGCCCTTGTTTGCTTGCGCAGCGCAGGCTGCGTTGTTACTGGATCAAGATCGGCGACCGATGATCAGGAGGTCCTTACGCGCGCAGTGGAGCTCGGGATCGCCTGTTTGATGCAGGGTGACACGATTTGTGCCAAAGAAAATATGCATAAAGCTCTGGATGTTGACCCTAGGTCGCCAGAGGCGCACGCCAGCCTTGCACTGGGTTTCCAGCAGGAGCAGGAGTGGACGTTGGCTGAATCCCTTTTCGAAAAAGCAATCGCACTCGATCCCAAAAATAGCGCAGCTAGGAACAATTTCGGCGCGTTTCTTTACGCGCAAGGTCGCGCTGAGGAGGCAATTGCCCAACTCCAAGTCGCGGTCTCCGATCAGTCTTATGCGAGGCGAGGTCAAGCGCTTGAGAATCTCGGATTTGCGCATAAATCGTTAGCTGACATCGATGAGGCGAAGGTCGCCTTCGACCGAGTCCTTAGCTTGAATCTTAAGCTTGGCCGCTCGATGACTGAACTTGCGCTCCTCCATTTCGACGAGGAAGCGTTTGAGCAGGCCAGATTGCTGGATGCGCGGCTCGACGAGTTTGGAAGCCTGTCATCTCGCAGATTGCTGCTGTGTGGCCTAGTTGCTCATCATTTTAGTGACGAAGCGAGAGCACAAGATTGTTACGCTGCGATGAAAAAGCGGTATCCCAGGACTGACGACGCCAAGCGTCTAGGCGATCTCGTCGAGGAGCGAACATGAGCGAATCCGTCGAGCAGCAAGGAGAGATCAGCGTTGGACTCCGGCTTCAAAGAGCCCGGATGGAGAAGAAGCTTTCCCAGGTCGAGGTCGCCGAAAAACTCTTTTTAACGACGCAAATCATCGAGTTTCTAGATGATGGAGCCTTTGAGCGAATTCCTAAGAAAGCGTTTATTCGCGGATACATTCGGGCGTACGCGCGCGTTGTAGGGTTAGAGGGCAGTGAGCTCGTGGCCGCGTATGACGCTGAAGTGGGGCGCGACGAGGGGCAAGGTGATGAAGCGACAATTTTGATGAACGCTGAGGATCCCTCACTTGCGAAAAACCCCATATTCAGGGCTGGCGCAATGGGAATCGCGGTGTTGGTGATCGTTGTGCTGTTGGTTTGGATGGTGATGTCTGGCGGGCAGGGGGATCGCTCGGGTCCTCCGTCTTCATCAGTGAAGGAGACTAGCTCGAGTGCTGGAGGTCAGATCAGGGCTGAAGCCTTGTCGGCAAGGACCCCCGGCTCCTCTGTGAGTGATGAAAAGTCATCATCAACCACTGACCGGGATGTCGTCCCCGATCCGGAGGATGCGCGAGCGGAGGACAGCGCTGAGATTGCAGAAGAGTCTTACGACGAGGCTGGGCCCAACGGGGAGCTCGCACTATCACCAGTCGATCAGGATCGAGACCTAGCCGCTGAGGATTTATCCGAGCAGGAGCAGTCGCAAACCGCTCAATCATTCGAAATGGAGAGGGAGACAGGTGATTTGGCGTTAGCTGATGAAGTAGAAGCACCGCCTCTTCGGTCGGCTTTGGGCGCATCAGTAGGTGAAGCTGCGCCAAATGTGTTTCGCTCGGTGACGGATACAGGACGATTAATTCAGGTCATTGTCGATGGCGAAGATACGGTGGTCATTCGGACTACCGAATTGTGCTGGGTGGAGGTAGCGGACACGACGGGTTACCTTCTCTATGGCGACTTAAACCAATCTGGTGATGAGCTCGAGGTCATCGGTGCGGCACCTTTTCAAATTTTACTGGGTAAAGCGAGCGCCGCGCAGGTTCGTTTCAATGGGCAAGTGGTCGATCTCGAGCCGCATACGACCCGAGAATTTACGGCAAGACTCACGGTAGGAGAAAGCGCTGATGAGAGCTGAATCCACAATTAAACGGCGTCAATCTCGTCAGATAATGGTCGGTGCAGTGCCTGTTGGAGGAGACGCGCCCATCGCAGTGCAGAGCATGACCAATACCGAGACGCTGGATATCGAGGCAACGGTCGCGCAGATCCAGCGTCTTGAAGCGGTCGGGGCTGACATTGTGCGCGTGTCTGTGCCATCGATTGAGGCAGCCGAGGCCTTTGGTGAAATCCGAAAACGGGTCGCGGTCCCATTGGTCTCTGATATTCACTTTGACTACCGAATTGCACTCCGCGTTGCCGAATTAGGGGTCGATTGCTTGCGCATTAATCCTGGAAATATCGGCCGCAAAGATCGTGTACAAGCGGTGGTGAGCGCCTGCAAGGACAAAGGAATCCCGATTCGCATTGGGGTTAATGCGGGTTCTTTGGGTAAAGATTTACTGAGGAAGTATAAGGAACCTAACGCCACCGCTATGGTTGAATCGGCAAGGCGAAATATCGAGATGTTGCTCGATGAAGGGTTCGAAGACTTCAAGGTCAGCATGAAATCATCTGACATATTCATGGCGGTTGAGGCATATCGGACGATCGCGAACGAGATCGACCAACCGCTTCACCTGGGTATCACGGAGGCGGGTGGACTACGCTCTGGCACTGTAAAGAGCTCAGCCGGTTTGGGCCTTTTATTGATGGAAGGCATAGGCGATACCATTAGGATCTCTCTTGCAGCCGATCCAGTGGAGGAGATCAAGGTAGGCTTTGACCTCTTGAAGAGCCTGCACTTACGCAGCAAGGGCATCAATCTTGTGGCCTGCCCAAGCTGTTCGCGTCAAAACTTCGATGTCATCAAGACCGTGAACGAGTTAGAGCGCCGAGTTGAAGACATTACGACACCACTCGACGTTGCCGTGATTGGATGCATTGTCAATGGTCCTGGTGAGGCCAAGGAGGCTGACATCGGGCTAACAGGCGCGACACCCAATAATTTGATCTACAGGGAAGGGCGCCCTGATCACAAGGTGACGAAAGAGAATATCGTTGACGAGTTAGAGCGCATGATTCGTGCACGGGCCGCCGAAAAGCAGGCTGCATACGACGCCAAACCGGCAACGCTTGAGAACGAGTCGTGAGTGGCTCCATAAAAGCCATCCGCGGCATGCAAGATCTGCTGCCGCAAAAAAAGCGGTACTACCGCCAAGTGGAAGACGCCGCACGGCATATCTTTGCGCAGCATGGTTACGAAGAGGTAGGTCTTCCCCTTTTGGAGAGCACGCCGCTATTCAAGCGCCTGGTTGGTGAGGCGACCGATATCGTTGAAAAAGAAATGTACACCTTCGATGACCGCAATGGAGATTCCATGACCTTGCGGCCTGAGGGTACGGCAGGGCTCGTTCGATTTGTGAATGAGCACGGCCTTGCTTTTAATCAAACTCAAAAGCTTTGGTACGCAGGCCCTATGTTTCGGTACGAACGACCGCAGAAGGGCCGGTATCGACAGTTCGAGCAGATTGGTGTCGAGTGTGTTGGTATACCCGGACCCGATGTTGATGCCGAGCTGCTCCTCATGTGTGCTGCGCTTTGGCAGCGCCTTGGGGTTGAGTCAATGGTTCGCTTGGAGCTCAATTCGATTGGTGATGTCGCCTCAAGGCGGGCATACATAGAAGCGCTAGTGAATTACCTATCGGACCGCCGGGAAGAGCTAGATGAAGATAGCCAGCGACGATTGACGACGAATCCGCTTCGGATTTTGGATTCTAAGTCGGCGACGACTCAATCGATACTAGACGGTGGACCTCAAATTGAGTCGTATTTGGACTCAGACTCGACAGATCATTTCGAGGCGCTGTGTGCGATACTTGACGCCGCTGAGGTACCCTACACCGTCAATCGCCGGATTGTTCGAGGGTTGGATTACTACAACCGAACGGTATTCGAATGGGTGACCGACGAATTGGGCGCTCAGGGGACCGTTTGTGGTGGTGGGCGCTACGATGCGCTGATTGGTCAGTTGGGGGGGCGTGACACGCCTGGCGTCGGGTTTGCGATGGGCGTAGACCGGTTGGCGCTAATGCTGGAGCAGCTTGAGGCGCCTGCTGACGCACCAGACCTTTATGCCCTCTCGGTGGGTGACGCTGCCCGAACACAAGCGCTTACCTTGGCGGACCGGCTCCGGCGAGCTACGGGCGCAAGTGTCATCGTGCATTTGGGCCAAGGAAAGTTGAAAGCCCAAATGAAAAAAGCGGATGCCTCGGGTGCAAGGTTTGCCCTGATTATTGGGGAAGACGAGCTTGCCGCGGGTGAAGTGTCGCTTCGAGATTTACGTGAAACGGGTGAGCAGCAGCGAGTGAAATTCGGTGACCTCAATGCGATTGTGGCGGAAAGGTTAGGTCATTGAACTAGGGCGAAAACCCGAGGTCCATGTAGATCTGATGGGCAACGGTAGACCGCGATTACGAATCGTTGCTGGTGGACCAAAGGTTGGTTACGCCAGGGTATCGAGCTAGACCAGTTGGAGAAATGGCAAGAA
>CAJXDD010000014.1:0-26195 GCA_913052075.1 uncultured Gammaproteobacteria bacterium | reverse complement strand
CGAAGAAGATCGCGCCTGGGGTTCGCGCGAAACCCCCTGTTGCCCACATTGATCTGATGCCGACGCTCGCGAAGGCAGCCGGCGCTGGTCTGCCCGCGGATGTTGAGATCGATGGCGTCGACATTTTGCCACTCGTGAGTGATCCAGACGGTGCTGATTGGGCTCGAGACACACTCTTTTGGCAAAGCGGCTACTACAGAGTAGTTCGACATCAAGATTGGAAACTACAAATATCGGAGAAACCAAAAAAAGCGTGGTTATTTAACTTGGCTGAGGACCCGACCGAACAAAACAACCTGGCGGAGAGCGAACCCGAGAAATTGAATGAACTTCGCTCGCTCCTGGCACAGCATGCAGCGGGAGCTCGCGAGCCCTTGCATCCTTCCGTCGTTGAGATGCCGGTCGCGGTCGATAAGACCCGTGCTGAGCGTGTCGTACCGGGCGACGAATTCATCTATTGGCCGAACTAAGGAGGTGAGCAGTATGGTAGGGCGCGCAATCAAACTGATGGTGAGACTCGCGCTGTTTTTACTTGCATTAGTTGCAGCCATCTTTTGGTTACTGTTTTTCTCGGATCGCCCAGACAACCAGATTGACCCATTAACCCTTGCCGGTGATGGAAGTGCCCTAAATTATTGTGAGCTGCCTCCACTCGATGGCAGCGACAAATTGGCAGCCGACATTCCGAAGGGCAACACGCCTGGGTGTTCCTACGAGCACTTTCCGCTACCTGTTTTGCGTGAGTGCACAGAACCACTCCCCGATGACGCAGACGATATTAGAGGCTTGTGGCTTGGCGTCGAGGGTGGGCACACCGGGCACGTTGAGCGCGTTGAGCAGTGTGGTGAGCGGGTTGTCGTGACGTCGTCAGGTCTTATTCATGACTCGGGGCCCAATAGCTCTGCTGGATTTCCTACCGATGATACTGAAGGGTCAGTGCTGTTCACGATCGGGGGCAAGGATTACTGCCCGAGGAGTTCGGCAAGCGCCATCTGGAATAATGGTGTGCTCGATTTCCACGTGCTCGGATGGGGGCCTGTTGTCGTAAAGCGCTATCGCGAGGGCGAGCAACTTGTTTGGGAGTACGCTGATGGTTCGGTTACTCGGATGAATCGGCTCTGCCAGCTACCCGATGAGCACAAGCGCCCTAAACCCCGAGGCCCCCGTTATTCGTTGGGTTGGGACTAGCGCTGACTCTCTCCGAAAATTTCTTTGCTGCAATAGGCAGCGAATCTATTTACTCACATTGAAAAGCGCCGCACATTCTGCTGAATTCAATCACCAAAATTGTTATTGGCTAGCCGCACCATCCTTTATGAAAAAGATGCGTCAAGTAGAGCATTTTGCGGCCCACAGGATTAAATGCGTCCTGAGATGTTAGGATTTGAGCATCTCTGTGTTGTTGGAGCCAGAATGATGAAGGCACTTTTAGTATTACTTTTATCGGTTACTAGCCCGTATGCAACGGCTGAATCATCGCCAATTTCCGAGATGCCGCTGTTTAATTGCCCTGCAGTAAAGCTGAGCGCAAGCGGAAAACAGCTGGCGAAAGAAAATCACAGCCGCTTTGCGAAGCTGTGCCTGGTATGTGACGGGGACGATTGTGCGATGCGAGCTTGGCCGGACGATTATGAGACTTATGAGCAGCTCTGCCGAAATACGTTTTGCGCGCCAATTAAATCGAAGCGGCCGCGCTTACTGGATCAAAGTTATTTGGGAGATCACACTATTCGCTTTCACTACCGCATTTCGTCTAGCGGCGAAGCTGAATTGGTGGAAAACACGTTTGTGAAGGGCGCACCTGATGGAAAAACTCTGTACGAGATGAAAAAGGACTACGACAAATTCCTTAGGGGCTTCATACAGAGCAATACCTACCACCCAGTCGTGATCGATGGCTCTCCAAGAAACATTATCAATCTAGTTGACGAACGCTCTTTCAAGGTAAGGCAGGACTAGATTTCGATCTTGTGCCTATCGTTTGGTAGTGCCAAAGTGTAAGTTCGAGTCATCAGAGTGGAGCCGATATGAGTGATCGGATAGAAGGCGGTTGTCTGTGTCAGGCTGTGCGTTTTGAGGTCCCGGCTGAGCCACTTTATCAATTACTTTGCTTTTGCTCGGATTGTCAGGTTGTCAGTGGGTCACAAAGTTATGCGTCTTATTTAATACCGCTCTCTGAGTTGAAGCGTCTCAAAGGGGAGCCATTAGGTTACTCGGTTCAATCTGACCGAGGCAGACGAAATACTCGAATGTTCTGTGGGGAGTGCGGCAGCCGAGTTTGGGCTGAGCTTGAGGCTGGGTTTGCCAGCGTGAATGGCATGGCACTTGATGACAAAACGGCTTTCAAGCCATCGCATAATCACAGAGTCCACAACGCCCCGCCGTGGTGTGCAGTTGACACCGCTCTAGAAGACCTTCCCCCTACCTAGAAAACTTTTTCTGATCTCGAGATATCTCTCCATTGGCCTCTACTAAGACCAGCCTGCATAATCCGTGATTGGCTTATTTAATTTGGAGAGGGGTAGCTGCAGGTCGAACTTGCCGAACGTGGCAACGAGGGATGTAGAGGCTGATTGGTTGCGAATTAGTGTGTGTTGCACAATGTCACCAGCCTTTCAACAGGCGGTCACTACTGATCGCTGATCACCGACTCGAACAGCCCTCATTGCGTCACTAGGCTGTCAAACGGGTACAGGCGAGCTACACTCGAGGCTCACAAACAAGAGGATCTGCGGTGAAGATAGGCATTGTTCTACCCCATCATGAGATTGGTTCAAACCCTGATGATATGAAGGCTTTCGCAATGGGGGCGGAGTCGCTTGGCGCAGACCATATCCTGCTGTATGACCATGTGCTCGGTGCCGACAGAGATCGCCCTGGCGGATTTGAGGGCCCTTACGACAAAGACACTCAATTTCATGAACCGTTGACCACGTTGTCTTTTATCGCTGCGGTGACAGCGAGCCTTGAGTTGGTGTCGGCCGTACTGATTCTGCCTCAGCGGCAAACGGCACTGGTCGCCAAGCAGGCAGCGGAACTCGCCATTTTGTCTAGCAATCGGTTTCGGATGGGCATTGGCACTGGCTGGAACCAAGTCGAATACGAAGCGCTCAATGAATCGTTTGGGACCCGAGGCAAGCGTCAGGAGGAGCAGGTCGCACTCATGCGGGCGCTTTGGCAAGAGGATTCACTGACCTTCGACGGGAAGTACCACACTGTGACCAAGGCAAGCATTAACCCGCGACCCTTGGAGCCTATTCCGATTTGGTTTGGCGGTGGTGCACCCGCATTGCTTGATCGTTGCGCCCGAATGGGGGATGGCTGGATGCCAATTTCCGGGCCGAACGAGGTGACTGGCGATGCGCTTAGATCGATGCGCGAACGGCGAGAGGCGGCTGGGCTTAGTTGGGACGACTTTGGCATCCAAGCCCAGGCGCAAGCGGGTGGTGGCTCGGAAGAGCGTTGGCAAAAACATTTCAATCGCTGGCGTGAGCTCGGCGCGACTCATATGGCGCTTGCGACGCACAACGCGGGCGCTCGGTCGGTTGATGAGCACCTAGCGCTTTTTGAATCTTATCTAAAGGCCGTCAGAAGCTAGCAAGCTCGGCTCTCGGGAAATCACACCATAGGAGAACAAGCAATGGAAATTAACGGACACAATGGCATTTTTGTGGGCGGCGCCTCCGGTATGGCGCTTGCGACCGCGGAGAAATTTAAGGCTGGGGGCGGCAATGTTGCCATCTTGGATTTGCCCTCATCAGATGGCGCGGCAGTCGCAGAGCGTTTGGGCGGGACATTCCACGAATGTAACGTGATGGACTACGAGGGCGCGGGTGAGTCGATTGCGGCGGCGGCTAATGCCCTAGGTAGCGTTCACTTTTGCGTCAATACTGCGGGCGGCGGCCTAGCGAAGCGAACGCTTGCTAAAGATGGTCCGCACCCGCTCGAAGAGTTCCAACACGTCATTGATCTCAACCTAATCGCCTCGTTCAACGTGAGCCGGCTGGTCGCAGATTACATGTCTAAGAATGAGCCAAATGAAGAGGGTGAGCGGGGCTGCATTATTAATACTGCATCTATTGCCGCGTTCGAGGGTCAGATCGGGCAAGTCGCTTATTCAGCGGCAAAAGCTGGCATTGTTGGAATGACATTCGTAATGGCAAGGGACTTAGGCTCACTCGGGATTCGTGCTAACTGCATTGCTCCGAGCCTTTTTGACACAGGGCTGACGTCAGCGATTCCGGATGAGTTCGCATTGCAGTTAACGAAGGATGCGGCGTTTCCTAAACGCATGGGTAAGCCCATCCATTTTGCTATCCAAGCGATCTCGATATATGAAAACGCTATGATGAATGGCGGCACAGTTAGAGTGGACGCGGGTCAGCGCTTCGCACCGAAGTAATCCAACTGAGGCTGCGGCTTAGCGCGGCGGGCTTTTTGCGTTCGCTAGAACGCTCAACTTAGTCCTCACCTGTATCTGGTAATTCTTTAAGGCCCTCTACTATTCACTCTTAAATGGAATTTGCAGGATTCTGCACCGACACTTTATAGTTCGGATATTAGATCGATTGAAAAATCCATAGACCAAAACCGGGAGATAAAAATTGAAGAAATTAACTGCCTCCATTTGCCTGCTCTTAAGTTGTTTAATTTTGGAAACGAATGGCGAACCTTTGTTCTTCGGGCAAAGTTATGGGCTGGTCGTAAGCGATCCCGCCGCATTTGTAGCCGCGATGGACGAGTATAGAGCGTCAGAAGCGGGGCAGAATTCTCCGGCGATGCCAGTTTTGGTGCAAAACATCGCAAACGGTGATTACTCCTCTACACATCAAGTGAGCGTCTTTTACCCTTCGACTGAGGCGATGGATCGCAGTCTAGCTATCAATGCTTCTTCGCCCGATTGGGCTAAGTTTCAAGGCAAGCTGCGAGGCGTGGCTACTCCAGAGTGGGAGAATGTGTACGCTATTCAAATGGCGAGGGTGAAAAAGGATCCAACGACGCTGGATAATGCAGTGAGCATCGTTTACTCAATGACGGTAAAAGATGTAGCTACATATGTGTCAGCATTTGATGCGTTACTTGAATCTGATGAGGCGAAAGCCTTCCCAGGCAATATCTATCTGGGGCAAAACATTGCGTCGGGCAATGTTCCAGGCACTCATTTTGTGACTTTCGTTGCGGAGTCTTCAGGAGAACTGATTGATCACGTAATGAAGATTCAGGCTTCTCCAGCCATGGCTGCGTATGCGCAGGCGGTTGCGGATGTCCGAAGGGTAGAGGCGACTAACATGTTTAGAGAGGTTAAGCGCTGGGTCCCCACTTCCAACTAAAAATAACACTACAACTGTTTTGCTCACTGCAAACAAGGAGACCACTCATGAAGCAATTACTTTCTCTGGCTCTACTAGCTCTCTTTTTAACCAGCTCACAGGGCATTAGTGCGTTTGAGGTTTCGGGAGAGTCGTTCCCGGCTGAATTCGAGGTTACCTCCGTAACCAGTAATAAGTCGGGTTCAGTGCTGACAGCAGAAGGGGACATTGATGGTTATGGGCGAGTGTTTCTGACCTACAACTTCGAAGGTGTCCATGGCTTAACCGACTTAGGGCATTTCACCGGACAAATTCGCTCAGTCACGGCTGATGGCATTATGTTTGGAACATTGAATGGCGTATATCGGATGAAGTCTGGAAAGATGCACATCCATACCTTTGACACTCACTCCAATGGAGACATTGTCATGGCGATAGGGACGATTGACTTGGTGGCGGGTAAGGGTTCGTTCACTGTCTATCCCGAATAACTTTAGTCTGATCAACAATAGTAAGGGCACACAATGCTAGAACGACAAGACGATTTGAATTGTACGATTACGTCCACGGAGATTAGAGACGATGGGGTCACGCTTCACTGCATGACGAATATGAACGATTACGGGAAGGTTAGATTCTCTCTGACATTAGTCTCTTCCTCAGACAGAAGCGGGGGAGAGTGCTACGGCTCGGGTCGAGGAGCTATGCTCGATGGTACCTTTTTCTCAGGTTCCTTCTCTGGGCGATGGAAGCGTGAGGGAACCAAGGTTGTAGCCCGATATGTTGATCTAGTTAGCAATGGTGATATGAGTCTCTATGTGGCTAGTTTTGATGCTACTCAGGACGAGATGGTGATTGAGCAACACAAGTTCCTGTAGTGTGAGAGGTTCTAATACCTATATTAGGAGTCCTAGTTTTTGTCGTTTTAATTGGACAAATATGCACTCTTCGAATCGTACAAGGAGGTCATAGTGTTAGATCAATGGTTAAAAAATGTCTTTTTTTTCTCGGCTCTTACGGCGCTGTTTGGGTGCGGGAATGAATCTTCGGATCCAAACGTTTTGAGAGCAGCGAAAGCTGGGTATGAGACTTTTCAGACAGGGGATATGGCGGCTTGGTCGAAAACTCAGGCCGCAGATGTTCAGTGGAAAATTCCTCTTGGTTTCCCTTATGGGGGAGAGTTCAGTGGCCCTCAGGATGTCATCGATAATGTTTTTGACCCGATCGTTAAGTACTGGCCTGATTTCAAGGTAGAACCAAAGAAATACAATCAAATCGGTAACACGGTATATGTCCATGTTGAAATCACCGCTGGTGGCAGTACCTCGGAATCAATCCATGTTGTTACTATTGAAAACGGGTTGTATTCCGCATTCCAAGTTTTTGACGATGTTGGGTTTATGATGAGTGCGGCAATTAATCCACTGGATGCTCCATCAAGCGGAAGTCACGCTTCCCCCGAGTGGCAAATTGCGGCTTACACGAGCGCTGCGCCAGACTTTATTGGAAGGGACGCAGCCGTTATGGGCGGGAATGGAGAGGTGCTGAGAGAAGGGTCTAACGGTTGGACTTGTATGTCAGGGAATCCTCGTCCATTTCCGGAAAATGGGTGGTCGACAGTTCATGAGGCAATGCCGATGTGTGGTGATTCAGAGGCCTTTAAGTGGATGAGTGCTGCGCTCAGTGGTGCAAAGCCTCAAATGGATCGAGACTCATATATATGGATGCTTCAAGGTGATGTAGGGGAAGACAACACTAAAATGGGAGTTCTTAGTAAGGAAGACTCAGTGCCTGGACAGTGGATTGAGTCTGGTCCACACCTGATGTTGATGCCAAAGGATCCGTCCACAATTGAGAATTTCAGCGACGATTTCTCAACTGGGGAGCCCTATGTGATGTTTCCCGGAACTGACTACGCTCACTTAATGATTCCCGTGACCGGATACTACGCATATCAGCCGGAATCATCCCCTATCAATTAGAGTAAACAGGATCTGGGCTGCGCGAGATTCTTGGGAAGACTCTAAAAACTGAGCGGGAACAAAATAATAGGACTTTTCAGCATGGCTGGGATGAGGTCAGATCGCTCTATTCAAATTAATATTGCATATCTTGAAACCTCGCCCGCCCTTGTTTTCGGAAAGCTCTTCATCAGCGAAATTGTCGAAGAGTCGAACTGATCTATTGAAGTTGTTATCTCCGCTCGATAGGTTCGATCTCTTTGTATAAATTTGGGAGTTTTTATGAATTACTGCCTAGAAGTAATCAGGCAAGAACTTACTCAGTCGCGAATCAAACCGCTCGAGGACGTCAAAAACTGTGCGGTGGCCGATGGCGAAGCCATCCTGAAGGTAAATCGGTTTGGATTAACCGCTAACAACATCACCTATGGAGTAGCTGGCGATGTGATTGGTTACTGGCAGTTTTTCCCAGCAGATGCTCAATGGGGACGAATCCCGGTTTGGGGAACAGGCACGGTTATTGACGCGGGTACTACCGATCTCTCGCATGGTGCCCTCTATTACGGTTACTTCCCTATGGGGAGCTACTTGGTGGTGAAGCCTGGGCAGGTGACGGACAGAGGATTTGTTGATGGCGCCAACCATCGTGCGCCGCTACCTCACGTCTACAATCAGTATCAACTTGCTACGCAAGATAATGGTTTCGCTGATGACACGCTTGATCATCGGATGGTTTTCTTTCCATTGTTTGCTACAGGATTCGTGCTGGATGATTATTTGAAGGACAACGAATTCTTTGGGGGAGACATCGTCGTTATATCGAGCGCTTCTAGCAAGACCTCCTTCAGCCTCGCTTTTTTGTTGAATGAAGACCGTCAGCGCAAGGTGGTGGGTTTAACTTCGGCATCAAATCAAGCATTCGTGGAGGGTATGGGAATTTATGACGAAGTTGTGACTTATGACGACATAAAGTCACTTGACGCAGGCAGGAAGGCCGCTTTCATCGACATGGCTGGCAATGACAAAGTAACAGCAAGCATTCATCATCACTTTGGCGACAACTGTGTTTGCAGCGCGGGCGTCGGAATCACTCACTGGGAAGCTAGAGATGGCAACGGCTCCGACGTGCTTCCTGGCGCGAAACGAGCGATGTTTTTTGCGCCAGACCAAATCCAAAAACGTAATCGAGAGTGGGGCACTGAGGTATATCAACGAAAGATGAACGACGCATGGGAAAGGTTTCTTGGTTCTGTTGATGATTGGGTGACACTCAAATATTTTGAGGGAGCCGAATCTATGCAGCAGGCATATGCGGAGGTGATAAAAGGCGCTTCCCCTGATAGTGGTTACGTTGTAGTCGTCTAGGGCAACGGTTTTGATCCTGGTGTTGGCACCGCTTTGGAGGCAAATCACAACTACAAGATGGCAAAGTTCGATCTGGGGACAGGGACTACTCGCTGGTATCTGGGTTAGTCACCGAGTCGCTCGATTTGGCGCTTGATTAGATTCTGCCGCTCAGGAACAAACGATTATGGTGAGACTAACCGATCTTCCGGACTATGAACGCGAGCATTTGCTGGCGAAGAGTCTACCGCCCTTGGGGCCGCCTGTTTGGGTAGCTGCAAAAAAGCCCGTGAGCGATATGCGAGTCGCGCTATTGACCACGGCAGGTCTTCATTTTCGCGATGACCCCACGTTTGCCTTCGCGGATGCGACCTTTAGGCCAATTGATAATGAAGAGGATGCTGACAACCTGGTGATGTCTCATAGCTCTGTTAACTTTGATCGAACGGGTTTTGCGGAGGATGTAAACATAGTATTCCCCCTCGACCGTTTGAAGGAGCTCGAGGAGCAGGGGCAGATTGGTAGCGCAGCGGATGTTCACTACAGTTTCATGGGGGCTGGACTACCGCCCAGTGCCTATGAGCGGGGTGCAGCGCAGGTTGCAGGATTGCTCAAACAAGACAAGGTCGATGCAGTTTTCCTAACGCCGGTCTGACCTAATTGCACGCTCGCCGTTGGCGCGCTCAGTTACTTTCTGGAACGAGAGGGCATTATGACTACCGGGATCAGCCTGGTGCGCGAAAATACAGAGAGCATGCGCCCCCCTAGAGCATTGTGGGTGCCATTTCCACTCGGCCGCCCGTTAGGCAAGGCCGATGACCCTCGCTTTCAGCGTCAAGTTATTAGTCACGCGCTCGGGCTCTTGAATCGGTCGGAAGGACCTGTCCTGGATGATTTTCCACTCGATTTGCCGAACACGGATCAAGAAGCTATTGAGGCGTGTCCCGTGTCATTTCCGGTAAAGCGTCAAGGCAAAGACACGTGGGCGAATCGTCTATTAGCTGAGTTCAAACTGCTTCAGCCTTGGTATCAGTTGTCCATTCGCAGGAAAAATGGTCGAACGTTAGTAGGCATTGCGCCTCAATCGTGTGAAGAAAACTTGAAGCGGCTTGCCGAGCTCATGGATGCCGATAACTTTCCGCAAGATGTCGACTGGCTGAAACCGGCTACCGACGATATGAAAGCTTTTTATATTGAGTCGATGACCGCTCAACCGGGTAGCTACGATGAGACCGAGGTAAGCGATCAGTTTTGGCAACACACCGAGCTGGGAGCTGCGCTAATACTCATCTACGAACATTTTCAAGAGTCAGAGTTAGCACACCAAAGGATACTCGCACGTATGCTAGCTCCCCGCGAAGCAGTCAGCAGAGCCAGCACCATTAGGGGAGGAGGCCGTGCTTGAAGTGAGTCCAGTGAATCGCGGCTTTGTGGCACAAATCAACAACGTCGATGTGGGAAATCTATCGGACGCCGAGTTTGAGGAGATTTATTCTGCTTGGCTTGACCATGGTGTACTGCGGATTAGAGGGCAAGTGCTTGATGAAGATGGCTTGCAGCGGTTCAGTGCTAGATTCGGACCGCTAGAGGAGATTCCTACCGGCCGAATGTCTGTTGCGCAAAAAGCGAAGATAAAGAATCGTTATGTCACGCAACTGTCAAACATTCTCGTCGACGGTAAACCTATTGGTGGTTTGGGGAATTCTGAAGCCAGTTGGCATTCGGATATGACTTATCTCCCAGTGCCGCCACCTGCAAGCATCTTGCTTGGCGTTGAAGTTCCGCAGACGGGAGGCGATACCTATTTTTCCAACCAATATGCGGCCTACGATGCGCTGCCTGCTGACCTCAAGGCCCGGGTCCAAACGCTGAACATCAAGCACGATGCAGCGCATACAAGTGTGGGCTCTTTACGCCCGGGGTTCGAACCCTTCGATGATCCCCGTGATGCCCCTGGTGCTACCCATCCAATCGTTCAGACGCACGATGAGACCGGCCGCAAGGTGTTGTATCTGGGACGAAGGGAGTGGGCCTTTATCCCTGGCTTAGAATTACAGGAGAGCGAATGTCTGCTCGACGAACTCTGGTCCTATGCTGTATCGCCTGAGAATGTGTGGCGACAAGAGTGGCAGCCTGGTGACGTCGTCATTTGGGACAACCGGTGCGTGCTCCACCGACGCGACGACTTTCCACCTGAGTCACGGAGGCTTATGAAGAGGTGCCAGGTATTGGCAAGGGCAATGCCAGCTTAGTTATGCTGCTCGATGCTGTGACATCGCGGGTAAGCGACAGGTCAGGATGGATTGTGCTCCCTGACTTGTCGCCCCAGTAAAGCTATGAGCTCGTCGCAGTTCGGAAGTAGTGCCCGTTGTACGGTATCGGATCCTGACACGTCGCAATAGCATCAAATCCTTCCTGAAGCTTGCCGCCATTCGCCGCCCAATCCTCCATCGAAGTTGTCTCTTCCTCAATATTGTTCCAGTAGTTCATCCAAACAAAGTCAAAAGGTGCTGAGGCGGTCGACGGCTGGCCTACACTATTTTCTTCATCCATGATGGCTACCTGGTACCAATAGGTATTCCCTTCCAATCTCGAATCTGTCTGGGCTAGATATGGCAGATATTCTGATGTCACGAAGTCTCTCAAATCTGTAAGAGGACGATCATCGTTCATCGCACAAATCTGCATTGAAACGGAATAGGGTGATGTAGATTGATTCCAGCTTTCGGGGGCACTGCGTCTGCTGTATGTGTCAAATGCAAACAGTCCTAGTTCATTTTCAGGTGCGCACTCAATTAGATCAGGATGACCAGATCTAAGCCTCTCTTGAACGCCAGCTTCCGCGTATTCTTGCCAGCCCGCATCCCTCTCCTGGGCATTGGGCCAACGAAGAACCCAGATTCCGTCAAATGCCTCGGAGGACCACGCTCTGGGTAAATACCCAAAGGCCCTAAGGCCGCGATCTGGTAACTGGTCGATTTCAGCATTCCAATCGGTAAGAAATGCCCGGAAAGCTTCGGGTGAGTAACCCCCTCCAAAATCGCATTGCAGATATTCGGTATAAGAAGTTGGTGACACAGTTTGACCGCTGTCAGAAGATTCGGCATTCGTGGCTGCCGAAATCGAGGGGGATGATCCGTTCTCAGTACCGTCTGGTTCTCCAGAGCAACCCAACAAGAAAAGTGCCGCCATAGCCGTAACTAAGGCTTTTAATACTATCTGATACATATCAATCTCCGAGAAAGTAGGTTCACTGATAGTGTAGCTTCCGTGTTCAAAATTCGCGAGTTCCCGCTGCAGGCTGCGGTTAGTTTGAAAGAGGAGCTCCGCGGTGAAAGCGAATTACTAGAAAGTGATGGGTATTCGGGGTACCTTGGAGTTCAATTAGGATGAAGAGATTAACTATGAAAAAGCTAACAGCTCACCTTCTTGTTGCATGGTTTGCGATTTTCGTAAGCCAAGTTTCCGCTGATGATCATCAAGAAAATATTTCGCCGGCAGCAAGTACGGGCCAGATTGTCTTGGTCTATCACTGGCCATGCGCAGACCTCAATCGAGGGTTATCTGTGCTGAGAGACATGATTGCTTATGAGAGTGCTAACTCCCCTCACAAATACTCAGCAGTCCCCGCGGTTCATGAGGACGGAGCCCTAGCATCGATAGATGTACATGGCTCACAGAAATCCATGGATTTAGCCATAGCGTGGCAAGAGAAAGATGAGACATGGCAATCTTATCTGTCAGAGATGGCTTCTGCTTGTGGTTCTGTTGATGATCTTACTGTGAAGGCCCTGGAGATAAATTAGTTTGAATCCCTTGGTCCTTTATCTAGAGTGATCAAATATTTTCGAGGTCAGCGCCACAGCCCATGGTTATTAAATGGTTCCATGGAAAGATAAAATATAATAAATACAGAGATTTATATACGTTTATTAGAAAAACTTAAATATACAAAATAAAAAGGAGCAAGTATGAGATTTCTAATATCACTGTTGTTAGTTGCTATCGTGAGTGGGGTTCAAGCGGACGACCATTTGAATATTAGTGGGATGGAAGGCCTTCAATGCAAATTTGCCGCAGGAAAAGACATGGATGACGTGATGAAGGTTATCGGCGAATGGAATGCCTACGGAGATGATAATTTTTCGTCTCCCTATAGCGCGTGGATTTTGACGCCTCTTTATCGATCAGACTCAGATTATGATTTCGATTTCATGTTCTTGGGCTTTGCCCAGTCGTTGGAAGCTATTGGTTCAGCACAAGACGAGTTTTTAGCCGGAGCGAACAAGATCTACGCCAAATGGGAAGCCGCGACAGATTGTTCGGGGCAAGCAATGAATTTTAATGCTCAGGTCAGAGCACCGGCAGAGGATTTTGAAGAGGGTGGCGTGAGTATTACATCGATTCAATCATGCTCCATGAATGAGGATGTTAGTAATGAGGAATTGTGGGAAAACGATAAGGTTTGGCAGTCCTATCTAGACGCTAGCAAATTCCAAGGTGGGGTCTGGCGTTGGTGGCCAGAAACAGGTTCTTCAGCATCGATAGAGCACGACTATTGGCTGGTAGCGTCGTTCTCATCGGTTCAAGAGTATGGAAGGGCTCGCGATAATCGCTTGAAGAGTATGTTGGCAGGCTCCCGACCCGCGGAGGTGCATAGCTGTGATACGCCTAGACTATACCAATCGACAAATATTAGGTTGCGCCAACCTTCCTAAGTGATTTAACCCGGGTGGCATAACAATTGGCTACCCGGGTTTGCAGGAGAGCTGTAGTCACAAAACTGAATTTTGGCTCATTGGTTCATAATCGATCGAACCCTAAGCAGGTAGATCTAAACTGTCGACTACGGACTCGGTACCCAAAGGAGCTTTTCGTGAAAGGTAAAATAAGGTGATTAGTCAGAACGAAACATTTGGAGGGACTTGGCCTTTTGAACCCAAGTATTGCGAAGCGGCAGGATTCAAACAGCACTACGTTGATGAGGGGCCGAGAGACGGGCAAGTCGTCATTTGCTTACATGGGGAACCAACTTGGGGGTATTTATATCGGAATTTTATACCCGAGTTGTCAAAACATTATCGGGTCATCGTGCCTGATCACATGGGTTTTGGGAAAAGCGAAACGCCAAGAGACAGGATATACACGCTGCAAACGCACGTTGAGAATCTCGAAGCCTTTATCGGAGCTTTGGATTTAGAGAATATCACGTTCGTTTGCCAAGACTGGGGCGGGCCAATTACCGGGGCTTACACGATTCGTCATCCTGAAAGAGTAAAAAGGGTGGCTTTGCTGAACACGCTGTTTGGGTATGGGGGGCAGCGAGCTAACGCTGAGAGTTCCGAGTGGTTTCAGTGGATTGCAAAACAACATGAGGCAGGAACGTTAGAGGGGATTCTTGGTGAGCTCGGTTCTACCGTGCTGTCTGTAATGAAAATTATTGGGTTTGAAAATTCTGCTGCTGTAGATTCGGATTGGCTGAGGGCTTATTCATCACCTTTCCCAGATCGTGAATCTTGCATCGGCGCGATTGAGTTTCCACTCGATGTGCACCTCCAGCGACATACGGAGTACATTCTCTCGGGATTGGCGACCGGTAATCTCGATGCTGTTAGAGAAAAACCAGCGATGCTAGCCGTCGGTATGAGGGATCGAGCGATTCGACCAGAGAATCAAATTGCTGATTTTCGAGCGCTGTTCCCATCAGCTCCAATAAACACCTTTGATCAGGCCGGGCACTTTTGCCAAGAGGATATTCCCGAAATTTTGGTCCCGCTGATTCATCAGTTTGTGCAGTCAAATTCATAGCCACGGCTGTCGGGGAAAAAACGCGCAGCCTCGCAATCATCGCTTTTTGAATCGAATGTGAAAGTCATGCATTGGCATGAAAAAGAGACTAAATCGGTGCACTGGTTCGGGCAGGGGCTTAGCTAACTCTATGTCTCCAAGCCGGTCCAAAAGTAGTTTGAAGGAGCTCATCATCTCCTGCTTCGCCAGTAAAGCACCCGGACAGAAGTGTCTTCCACTACCGAAAGCCAGATTCGCACCTGAATTTGGCCGATCGATGTCAAATTGATGAGGGCATTCGAATTTCTCTTTGTCTCTGTTTGCCGCTCCGTAACCTACCAGCACCATGCTATCTTTCTTGATGAACGTTTCACCAATAGTTACGTCTTGCTTCGCTCTCCTAGCGAGAAACTGAACCGGACTCTCCCATCTTAAGACTTCATCCACGAAAGGTTTAAGCAAATTATTATCTTCTTGAAGCTTTGCCTGTAGCTCTGGATGCCGGATCAAAGTCCACATCCCATGATTGATCGCCGTTTGTGTTGTCTCAAATCCACCTGTTATCAGTTGGTGCATCAAGTTCTGCAGTTCTGGCATCGTTAGAGGCTCTTCATCCTCTCCGTGAGAGTGCACCATGGCTGACATTAAGTCGTCAGTGGGGTTTTGCCTGCGCTCTTCGAAAACTTGAGCTAGAAATAACTGCGCTTCTAACTCGATTTCCGCGTTAGTCCTCACTTCCTCCTCAGACGCCACAGCAGCTCTTGCGGCTCCCAACATGGCATCAGCCCATCGCTTAAACGTTGCTACGTTGTCTGCATCTAGGCCCAACTGCTCTGCAATAATTATCCCTGGCATCGGCATGGCAAACTCTTCATTGAATTCGCATTCCCCTCGGCCAATAAAATTTTCTATCAGACTATTTACGACGTCGTCTATGTGAGGGGTGAGCTCCCTGACGCGCGCTATTGTGAACACGCGGTCGAGCAGCTTTCGATATCGGTCATGAATAGGGGGGTCTGTTCGCTGCAAAGTGGCTACGTGGGGCCAACCTCCGCCATTCTTAAGAACGGCTTGTTGGATTTCAGCCAGAGAGCCTCCGCCTATCGATCCCACATCGGACGAGAACACGTCATGGTTCTTTAATACTGCCCTTAAATCCTCATATCTTGTGACAACAAATGCGCCTGTTTCAGGAATTTGGTAAACCGGGCTCTGCTCATGCAGCACCTCGTAAAAATCCCACGGCTCGCTGCTTACCGCTGGATTGAGAAAGCTGAAGTCATCGGGTGTTTTCATCATAGCGCCTCCGTTAATCGATCAAACCCAAACGATAGAATGAATTGACGGTGTCGCGAAGCGTGGTTTTTAGATCAAAAGTTTCCAGTCCAAGCTCTTGACGCGCAAGCAAACAGTAAGATCGAGGTGCATCATAAGTAGCCTTCGCTGGAACGCCGTCACACATTGGCTCTCCTCCAATCTCCGTAACTGCTGGGAACAACGAGCTTAGTAAAGCCTGCAGTTCCCACGTGAAGAGTTCGCCGTTTCTATCTGCGGCTGAGAGAATGTAACGACTTGAATTTGTCCCTTTACTGGTTTCGATGCACAAACGATGCGCTCTTGCTACATCCCTTACATCGACACAGTTCCACAGCATCCGACCCTCTCGCCCGCCTTTGTAGGGACGTCCTTGCATCATTCTCTTAATGTGATTTTGCCAGCTCCAAGGCTGGTCATTGTTGGCAGACATTAAAGGGCCAATGACGTGCAGTGGCAAGATTGCCATCGCTTCAAAGCTCCCATCTGCGGCCGCTTCTGCGTATATTAGTTTTTCAGTATTTGCTTTAGCCATTGCATATGCGATGTCCCTATTCAAAGGGATTTGTTCCTCAGTCCATCGGCCCTTATATGCATCTATATTGTCCCCACACCAGTCTTTTTCCGTGAAAACGTAACCTTCATCACGAGGATGTCCGACGGCCGCGAAGGACGACGTAAAAACGAAGCGTTTCACACTGCCTGATTTTTTTACTGACTCGATAACGTGCGCATTCTCCCTAAAACAACCGTCGTAGACTTCTTGAGGTGTCTCTCTATTGAAACCGACGGTTGCGCCGGCGTGAATTACAGCAGTAGCTCCGGCAAATGCCTCGTCATAGCTGCCGGCGGCAAACAAGTCAGCCTCGTAAAGAGATACGCTGCCTCGTAATTCCTCATCATTCAGTCGCGAAAGGTGTTCGGTCTTTGCTGGATTCTTGGTATCCCGCACGCACGCACGAACTTCATATCCCTGCTCGACACAGTCTCTGACGATCCAGGCCCCGATATAGCCGCTCGCTCCCGTGACTACGATTGGGCCACTTGCAGGCGACACTGCAAAATGATTCCTGATCATGAACCTTTCACCTCGTTTCCCTCCAATTGTTAGTGGGTAGATTCAGAATTAGCCGCAAAACTTTCCCATAGCTAAGCGAATCAGGATTTGCGAGGGTTTTCAATAGATAAGGCCTCCTGCGACATTAGAAATAGCATCGACGCTGGATCTGAAACTACGCACGCAAAAAATAGCATTAGATGATTTCGATGTTTACTATTCAAGGCAGAACGCAGCACAAAAAACTTCATGCTTCGAGCAGCAGACCGTTGCACCAACAGCTGAACTTGCTAAGTTACCCTGTAACTCTCATTATTCTTATTTGAAAGATTTTGTAGCCCTATGGTCATGACAAAAACTTCGCAACAAATTGGATTGGAATTGTGGGTTAGCAGTGGTTTGTTAAGAGGAGCGAATGGTCGCTCCAAGACTCTTTATCAGGCGATTCGCAGAAAATAGAAATTATGGTGTCATGTTGTGAGCTTCGGAAGTTACCAGTCGGAGTGATAGGGAGGCCCGTCCAGCGATGTTACTAACCGATGGCCAGGTTCAAAGCTTTATTCGTTCAGGCTTAATGGAGATAGCGCTACCTGATCTGGACCATGTCCATCACGAAGTAAACTCTCGCTTACGCGAGGTGTGTGAGGCTGAATCTCATCATGGGAATAACATATTACCCAGGATGCCTGTTCTCCAGCGAGTTCTTCGGCACGAGAAAATCCATGGCGCTCTAATTTCGCTTCTTGGATCGGATTATCTTATTCATCCACATAGAGCCATTCACAGATCTACGCCCATAGCAGAGGGTCTAGAAGACTTTTCGTTAAGCTCAAACAGACATTTAATGGGTGCTGGATCTACTGCAACCTCGCTCTGGCATCAGGATGCCCAAAGCCCTCTTGCCCGAGCTCGTCATCATTCTCCTAAGTTTCTTTTAGGATTCTATTTCCCGCATGAGGTTGATACCTCCATGGGCCCTACAAGATTTCTCCGGGCGAGCTACTGCGATAACGGGCCTGATCTGAGCAGAGAGATCTATCAGCCTGACCGCATTAGCGCGGGTACTTTCTTTCTTGCTCACTTTGATATTGCACATGCAGGATTTCCAAACGTCTCAAAAGACGATCGTTTTATGCTCAAGTTTGTCTTCGCGAGAACAAGTTCTCCTGCCGCTCCAAGCTGGAATAATGAGAGCGATATTTGGCTTTCGGATGAGCACCAATCGGTTGAGTCATCACTACCTGAACCAACTGCTATTTATATTTGGAATCGTATGCTTGGCCAAACCAATCCCAGATTGGTTTCCGAGCAGCCAGGGTCGAGCGTATCTGAAGAGATAACACCCCTGAACGAGCGGTTGCGGCTAATTTATGATTCGAAAAAAGGCCAGTCTTTGGCGGCCAGTCTTGACGCCCTTAGATTGATTCAAGGCGAAAAAAAGCATGAAAGATTGCAAGAGGGTTTGCGAGACAATACCCATGGCAACCCCATTCGCTGGAATGAGAGAGCCATAGTTATGGAGGTTGCAACCTATCGACTTGCGGCTTTGGGTTCCGAATCTATGGATGCGGTTCACTCTCTTATCGAATCAGGAGATCCATGGCTCCAGGTAAACGCTGCATTTGTTGCGGGTGAAATAACGAGCGGCGAGAGTGAGCGATATCACTGTGTGACTGAGCTGCTCGAGTCTTCACACCATCAAGTGGTTCGTCAAGCGATTGATGCTCTCTCTTTTATGAAATTCAACGATCATTGCAATATTTTGCGACAACTTAAAAAATTGGTTGCGAACAAATTACCGGACTGGAGAAGTGCGCAAGTTCGGAGAGGCTGGACTGCTGCAGACCAGATAGACATGAATATAGCGATGTTTGTCTTGGCCAATTGCAAGCAATGGGATGCTGAAGACTTAATTAGTATTTCAGCCATTATGTTACAAAGTTCTAACGATTACGCGTCGTCAATAGTCGCTGAGGCATTGATTCGTTCTGAGAGTTTAAAGGCACAGAAACACGCGATTAGTTATTATCAAGATCGTGCTTGGAATACCTCTCTGCTCGGTGAGCATAGAGCCTATTAAGACTATATAGTCGAAAAATACCTGACTGATCGTTCAGTTAGTACTCCTACGAATTTCCTCTTGAAGCGTCAATGGCGTACTCCCCCGCCTCGACTAAACGGCCGCGACTGAGCAAATTGCTGGCTCTGAACTCGTGCGGGCTTGGCATGTAGTATTGGGCAGATATTCAAAGACTTTAACCCTTTACGCTCTTTAAAAATTCGTTTTAAAGTCCTAAGGTCAAGTACGACCGTTATTTGCATGAAAAAAAGGAGAAGTAGCATGCTCAGCATCAAAGCAGTTTGGTTTTCTGGCTCTCATTCACGGGATACCACCTTCTCCCTATCAAGATCTGGCCACGGGCCGATAGCGCTTCAACCCACTAGACATTGCCCGTTTTATTGGGGCTTTCTCAGGTGGTTTGTAGTCTTTGCCTTTTTTTCTCTCGCCGCTTGTTCGGGAGAGGCTCCTGAGGGAACAGCCAGTAAAGCGCCGCGATTCGAGGGTATGCCCCAAACCGAGGTTGTAAAATTAGCGGGCGCGCCTCTCTTCGAGGGTATGAGTGATTACAGTTATCCCATTTCGTCGGAAGGGTCCTATGTTCAAAGGTATTTTGATCAAGGCATGGTGCTCGCTTTTGCTTTTAATCACGCCGAATCTGTTCGAAGCTTCCGAGCAGCCCAAACTCTCGACCCAAATTGTGCGATTTGCTTCTGGGGCGAAGCATTGGCTACTGGACCTAACATTAACGTCACTAGCAAAGGCAAGGTGATCATGTCGCCCCAAGAGCGAGTAGCAGCCTTTGCCGCGATCCAAAAGGCAATCAGTCTCAAGCAGTTTGCAAATGTAAAGGAAAGAGCCTTGATCGAAGCTTTGTCGTCTCGCTATAACGGTGATGCCGAGACGCCTCGCGAGCCCCTTGATTTAGCCTGGGCCAAGGCTATGGAGCGGGTCGCAAACGTTTACCCAGATGATGCCACTATTGCTTCGATTTACTCTGAGGCTCTGATGAACACGATGCCCTGGAACTATTGGTCGGACGATCTCACCGCCAAACCTGAAACACAAAAGGTGATTGATGCTCTAGAAGGGGCGCTCGAGAAGGCTCCTGATCATCCGCTTGCCCTGCATTTATATATCCATGCTATGGAGGCTTCTTCAACTCCTGATCGGGCCGAAGCTGCGGCAGACCGACTAGCTAACCTTGTCCCAGGGGCAGGGCACTTAGTGCATATGCCTGCTCACATCTATTACCGGATTGGTCGATATAACGATGCGGTACTGGCAAATGTTCGGGCAGCGGATGTTGATGAAGCCTACATCGAGGCCTGTAATGCTCAGGGTTTTTACCCGGCGCTTTATTACCCGCACAATATACACTTCTTGTGGTCAGCTGCGACCATGCAAGGACAAAAGGATCTATCAATCCAAAGTGCGCGACGGGTAGTAGACAACGTGCGCGTTGAGCAGGTTCAACAATTTCCGACCATTGAATTTTTTAGGACAGTTCCTCTTCTGTCTTTGGTTCGGTTTGGTGAGTGGGATACGATCTTGGCCGAGCCTGCACCTCATTCAGACTTAAAGTTTTCCCAAGCGATTTGGCACTACGCACGGGGCGTTGCTCAAGCTGCTCAAGGCGATTTTGCTGCTGCTGAGCAAAGTGCTCGGAAGCTTGCTGAGTTGAAAGGTGATGTCAAAGTCAGCTTTCTCGATAAAATGGATTACCCAGGTTCTACGTTACTATCGATCGCAGAATACCTACTTGCTGGCGAGATGGCTTTTCGGAGCGGTAGGTTCGACGACGCAATTCCCCAGTTTGAGCAGGCTGTAGCCGCCCAAGAGACTTTGCCTTACACCGAGCCACCTTTTTGGTATTACCCGACGAGGCAGTCGCTCGGGGCGGCACTGCTGAAGGCAGGTCAGCTTGAGGAAGCTGAAGCTGTCTACCGTCGAGATCTCGCGGATCACCCACATAACGGCTGGGCGCTGTTTGGGCTCATTCAAACGCTTGATGCTCAAGGCAGAACCGAAGCGGCCGACGAGGCTAGAAAGCACTTTAAAAATGTGTGGCAGTTCGCGGATGTTACCCTTTCTAGTTCTATAATTTAGGCATTGGGGCAGAGTTAAGTAGAACCTCGCCTGGGTAGTAAAGTTTGTGAATAGAAACACTCACGAATGGTCTACTGCTGATTCGATGTTTGCTTGGCCTTTGACGTGAACCTTTGACGCCCAAGGTGCTCGGTTTTAGGGAAAATAGGTCTACGGGTGGTAGAAGACCCACATAGGCTAGGAAATTATTGCTTGCTGGACAGCGCTCTATTTTTAGCTTTTGAGCGAAAATTAAGGAGACTTCATGTACGACCTCATCATAAGAAACGGAACCGTCATCGATGGGACCGGGGCTGATCGAAAAGTAGCTGATATCGCGATTTCGAAAGGTCGGATCATGAAGGTGGGTGGGGTGCTTGAACGCGCTAATAATGAAATCGATGCCAAGGGTAAGCTGGTTACGCCTGGCTGGGTAGATATTCACACTCACTATGACGGCCAGGCCACGTGGGATCCTATCCTCGCACCTTCCAGTTGGCACGGCGTCACCACCGTGGTTATGGGGAATTGCGGCGTTGGGTTCGCACCTGTGAAACCAGAGGATCGAGACTTTTTGATTGAACTCATGGAGGGTGTAGAGGATATCCCCGGAGCAGCGCTCTCCGAGGGTATAAATTGGCAGTGGGAGAGTTTTCCAGAATACCTGGATGCATTGGAGAGTTTCCCTCGAGCGATTGACGTCGCGACCCAGGTGCCGCACGGCGCAATTCGTGCATACGTGATGGGCGAACGCTGCAACACTGATTATTCGCCGACGGAGGACGAGGTCACTCAAATGGCCAAGCTGGTTCGCGAGGGGGTTGCCGCGGGTGCGTTGGGTTTTTCCAGCTCAAAGACGCTGCTCCATAAAGACATTCAAGGCGAATACATGCCCGGCACCTTCTCGGGCTATGACGAAATGCTCGCGCTCGGTCTGGGAATGAAGGGTCTCAATAACTCAGTCTTCGAGCTCGTGTCGGATCATCTCGGTGATGATGAAGAATGGGCGTGGGTGACAGAGTTTCAAAAGCAAACGGGCCTTACGGTGACGCTTATCGCGACCACAGCACCTGCTTATGAAAACGGCAAGATGTACAAATTGGCGGAGCAAGCGCGCACAGAAGGGCGTGAGATTCGTCCTCAAGCGGCAGGCCGGCCGACTGGCGTCCTTCATGGTCTACAGTCGAGCTTTCATGCCTTCGTCGGTCACCCAACCTGGCGTGAGTCGCTTGCCCAGTTAAATCACGAGGATCTGCTTGCAGAGCTCACAAACCCGGCCATCAAAGCGCAACTGCTATCTGAGGTGTCGGTGATTCAGGGCGGCCTGATGCAAGACCTGCCGCGACTTATGGGGCAAGTTTTCCCACTCGGGGATGTTCCCAATTACGAGCCATTGCCCGAGGACAGTATCGCCGGGATTGCCAAGGCTCGCGGCCAAGATGTTATGGAGGTAATGTATGACCTCCTCGTTGATAACGGCGGCAAAGAACTTTTTTACCAACCGCTTGGTGGTTATCAGGGCTTTTCGCTTGAGGGCCAAAAGAAACTCCTTGAACACCCGAACGTGCTCTTTGGCTTGAGTGACGGCGGTGCCCATTGTGGAGTGATTGCTGATGCTGGTATGCCAACGTTCATTATGACGCACTGGGGCCGCGACCGAACCCGAGGTGATCTCATGAGTCTTGAGTTCATCGTTGAGTCGCTCACCTCAAAAACTGCGAAAGCATTTGGCATGTTTGATCGCGGTGAAATCTCGGAAGGTAAGATCGCAGACCTCAACATCATCGACTTTGATGCTTTGCAATTGCATCGACCGGAAGCGGTGTTTGATTTGCCCGCTGGCGGTAGACGCTTAGTGCAACGCGCCGACGGGTACGACATGACCATCAAGGCAGGTGAAGTGATCTTCAAAGCAGGAGAGCATACAGGTGCGCTGCCTGGGAAGCTGGTGCGACGCTCTGATGAGGCGCAGTTCGCCCGAGCTTAGCTCCCAAAATAATGCATCCGAACTAGACGACTGGATACGGCTTACCGTTTCCTCGCCCGAGAGTAGTAATGACAATGAAAATCTTCGCTCGGCTACCTAAAAGCCCGTCTGCGAATATGCCGCGTTGTTTCCTGACACGCTCTGATGCAGTCGTCTACGAGACAAGGCGCGATATTGAGTGCGCTAAAACCGACGCCAAACGCTCAGCGGGAAACTTCTTCGCCGGTTGGTTTGTCCCGATATTTTTCAAACCATGCCACGATATTGGCTACCTTGGCGATCAAATGAGAGGGCCTCGCGTAGATAGAATGAGAAGCCTCGGGGATGCGCACCAACATCGTGTCAACTTGGCGCAGCTTTAGCGCATGGTAGTACTGCTCAGACTCGGCCATGGGTGTTCTCAGATCCTGCTCGCCAGTAATGAGCAGTGTTGGTGTTTCGACGTTCCCCACAAGTGATAACGGTGATCGGCGCCAGTACTCCTGAACGTCTTCCCAGGGCGGCGTATCAAACCAGTACTGTGTCGCGAAGGCTGTCAGGTCGGCATAAAGGACTTCGCTAATCCAGTTGATTACGGGTTTGGCTGCTGCCGCCGCAGCAAAACGGTTGGTTTTGCCGATGATCCAGGCAGTCAGGACACCACCACCTGACCCACCAGTGACAAATAACTGCGTTTCGTCAATGTAGCCGCGCTCAATTACGGTCTCGACACCAGTGATTAGGTCATAGTAATCATCGCCAGGGTAGTTTCGGTTAATTTCATTGGCAAATCCGAGACCGTAGCTGGTGGAGCCGCGCGGGTTGACGTACAACACAACAAAACCGGCCGCAGCATAAAGCTGCACCTCAGCTGAGAACTGGGGGCCATAAGCGGTGTGTGGGCCCCCATGAATTTCAAGCAGCAAAGGATATTGTTTTTTCGTGTCAAAATCTGGGGGAAAGGCAAGCCAACCTTCTATTTCGAGTGAGTCGATGGACTTCCATGTGAGCTGTTCTATGGGTGAGAGGGCTCGTTGGGCCAAGAGATCATTGTTCAGATCGGTCAGCACTCTTACCGATTTTGATTCTCTACCGAACCCGACATCTGCTGGTCGATCAGGCCGAGAATAGTTGAAGGCGAAAGCGCCCGTATCAGCGACCGAAAAACTTCCCGACGTGTAAGGTCTACCAATACCTGTTCCACCAACACGGTCCGTGATGGTTCTTAGTTCGCCAGCAAGGGATAGCTCCGCCAGCACGGTATGGCCACGGTCGTTGTAGGACACCATCAACGCCTGATTCCCTCGCCAGAGTGCTTTACTGAAATGCCTATCTAGATCCTCCTCGATCATCTGAAGATCGCCTGAATTGACATCCAGGACAAATATATCCGCATGTCGATGAGCGTTTCGGTTGTCGGGCATACCGCGAAAAGCTATGTGTTTCCCGTCCGGAGCATAGAAGGGACTGAAGTCTGGTCCTGCACGCTTAACCAATTGGGTAAGCACGTTGCTCTCAAGATCAACGGACCATATGTCTGAACCATCGAGGTTGATCTCAAAATTGTCGCTACGGTTAGCCGCGAAAATAATACGTCTGCCATCGGGCGACCATGACAACTGTCCACCATGATTAAAGTTGCCTTCCGTCAGTTGGCTCGGTGTGCCGCCCTCTGATGGGACTACAAAAACGTGACTAAATCCATTCTTTAGAAAACCCGCCCCATCTGATTTGTAATTCAGCCGCTCAATAACAGTGACGCCTGGTGCCCAAGTTGCTCCCTTGGGTGCTTTTGGCGGGGTCGTTAGTTTGGGAGCCTTCGATTCAACGAGTGCGCTAAAGGCGATCTTTGTTCCGTCTGGTGACCAGCTTAAGTTTGACGGGGCACTGGGTAACTGAGTGAGTAATGCGGTCTGGCCCCCATCGAGCCAAATCACATGGAGCTCGGCTCCGTGAACGCCAGCGGCTGTTACATAAGCGAGTCGCGTACCGTCTGGTGACCACCTGGGGCTTGAGTAGCTAGCAATATCAGATAGCAAAGGACGGTGGTTTTCACCGGTACTGTCAATTAGCCAGATGCTCCCGCGTGTTGAGTCTTTCATGACATCCATACTTCGTCGCACGTAGGCGATGCGAGAACCATCTGGTGATATTTGAACGTCAGCGGCGACCTCCAGCTCAAAGATATCCATGTACTGCATAGGTTTCGCGGTCGCCAATAGCGGCACCAGAGAGAGGCTTAACAACAGACCAAACTTATTCAAAAGGGTTGACTCCTTCGCTTGACGGTAGGCGGTAGCTCATTGCAGTCCGCCACGATTGTGTTCAGCAAACGGCTACCAGGCTAATCCGTAATCATCACCATAATTTGATGCGCCACCACGGAAGGTGCCGCGATCATGATCGATTTCGATGCCCATCAGGGGGCCGGAGGTTCGATCGCGAGTTTTTACTTTGTAGCCGCGATCTTCCAATTCTGCTTTCACCCAAGGCGGCGTGTCATCCCGCACTAGAATTTCTCCCGGAAGTGCGCGGTGATCATCGAACGAATTACGGAACTGGTAACTCCAGAAGTTCGCTGCCTCAGCAGCTTGCTGCACGTTCATGCCGTGGTGACGCATGTTCAGTAGCATCTGAATCAGATTTTGCTCCTGAAAGTCTCCCCCTTGGATCGAAAACGAAAGCCACGGTTTTCCATCTTTGAGCGCGATCGCTGGCGTTAATGTCACCCTAGGACGTTTAGAGGGCTCAATGACGTTGAACGGATTCTGGGCTCTGTCAGTGACAAAACTTTGCATGCGTTGGCTGAGGCCTATCCCCGTGTTGCCAGCAATAGCAGCAGGAATCCAGCCTCCAGAGGGTGTTACCGAGACAACCCAACCCGATTTATCGGCGGTCTGAATGGCCGTGGTGCCGAGATTCGCAGTGCGCTCAAATCTCTCGATGTCGGTCTCGGCCATCTGCCAGGGTGGCATCAGTTCGCCATCTGGATCAGGTGTATTGGTCCATTGGTTGAGCAGGTCCTCATAAGGGTTTTTCTCGCCCTGGAAAGGATACGGATCACCTGGCCTGATGAACTTATCATTATGAAAGGGCGAGATGAGAGCCGCACGGTTAGCGGCATACTCTTTCGATAGCAGTCCCCTCAGAGGCTCTTCTGGTGGGAAATACGGGTCGCCATAGTAGAAATCCCTATCGGCGAACGCGAGACTCATGGCTTGGTAGAGGGTGTGGATGTAGTCTGCTGAGTTGTAACCCAGTTCCAAAATATCAGTGTGCTCAAGGATATTGAGGGTCTGGAGCATCATAG
>CAJXDD010000013.1:0-26365 GCA_913052075.1 uncultured Gammaproteobacteria bacterium | reverse complement strand
CGCCCATAATGGTTCCGGTCGTGCCCATGGAACTGACAAAGTGCGTAATTTCCCCACCGGTCTGCTCAATAAGTTCCGGGCCTGTGGCACCGTGATGAGCGACTGGGTTATCCGGATTTGCGAACTGATCCAGCACAATCCCTTGTCCTTTCGCTTGCATCTCAAGTGCTAAATCACGGGCACCCTCCATCCCTTCCTCTTGAGATACTAAAATCAGTTCTGCGCCATACGCGCGCATCGCCGCCTTGCGTTCTTCGCTCATGTGTGCGGGCATGATGAGTTTCATCTTGTAGCCTTTGATAGCGGCTACCATCGCGAGCGCAATGCCAGTGTTCCCGCTAGTTGCCTCTATCAGCACGTCGCCAGGTGAAATCGACCCCTTTGTCTCGGCCTCGCTAATCATGCTAAGTGCTGGCCGATCCTTCACAGAGCCTGCCGGGTTGTTTCCCTCCAGCTTAGCCAGAATGGTATTGGTCGAATCACCGGGTAATCGCTGAAGCTTAACTAGTGGTGTGCCTCCTACGAACTGATCGATGGTGGGGTAATTCATCTGACGTATCAGCCTTTTTCAGCGGACATCGCACTATAGGGTAAACCTACTCCAGTGGATAATGCTGGATAGATCTAAGCTCATAACCAGTTGGCCCGCTTCGCTTACGGAGCCGGTAGCAGTCATTCACATCAACCCACTTGGGCACAGTGGAAAGTTGTTAGGCGCCCTCTGCCGTAACAAATGCCAATGAATAGTCTCCGTCATCGGATAAGGAGATCGACCAAACCGATACACCAAGTTCCGTCGCGCGCCGCAACGCTCGATCATGAAGGCGCACTGCAGGCGCTCCTGTTGACTGCCTTTTGATCTCGATTTGACGCATGGTTATACCCTGTCTGAATCCGGTACCCATCGCTTTAACGACGGCTTCTTTTGCGGCGAATTGTTTCGCCAGATAAGCCACCCGTTTTCTATCAGAGCCCATTGACCGGAAAACATCTATTTCGGCAATGCAGAGCACTTTGGCAACAAAACGGTCGCCAAATCGATTAAATGCCCGCTGAATGCGTCGTTGGTCTGTTAAATCTGTTCCAATACCTTTGATCATCGGTATTTATCGCATAATGCACGGGCATTAATCCGGCGCCCTCGGAGTAGGTGGCTTATCAAACTATCGATTACCGATCTAAGCGCGGTTTGCGATGAATCAAGGTCTGATTCGGACAACACCGCTTTAAGTTCTACACCCGAGAATGCCCCTAGAGGGTCTGTTACTAAACCCACTTCAGGATCAAAGCGATAGCGCTTACTTGCCTCCACAAATTGCTCTCCACCATCGGCACGGGTCAAGTCGATGGCGTAACCTAAAGCTTTCAAGAACTGAACCTCGAAACCCGTCAAAAATCTCACTTGAAAAGATTCTAGTTTTAGCGCCTCCATAAATCGATGGTAAAGGTCAAAGATCTCTGGTGTGCGCTCTTCTCGTACACTTAGGCGATACACCAACTCATTGACATACATACCAAAAAACGTCCGAGTGCCAACCACTTTAAGACTGCTGCTTAACTGATCCTTCAGTTCCGCACGTCTCATATCACCTCTTGGCGCTACATTGATCGCCAGGTGGTCGAAGGGTTGAATCAATCCGCCTGCCTTCCGGCGCGAATTCTTCCCTCTGAGGCCGTTAAACAGTAGAGGGATGCGCCCCTCATCCCGGGAAAAAAACTCTGCTATCACACTGCTCTCTCGGTAGGGCTTTTGGTGCAGTATGTATCCCTCAAGCAGAGCCCAATTATTCCTCGCCATAGCCCAAGCTCCGAAGTGCCCGCTCATCATCAGACCATCCGCGTTTTACCTTGACCCAAAGCCGCAACATGACCTGGTGATCCAGCAACTTTTCAATATCTCTTCTGGCGTCGATCCCCACTCTCTTGAGCTTATTGCCCCCTGCCCCAATTAAGATGGCTCGTTGTCCCATTCGTTCCACAAAAATCGTTGCATCGATTTGAATCACTTTCGCTTGCGCTTCAAAACGCTCGAGTTGAATGGTGGTGGCGTATGGTAATTCTTCGCCAAACTGGCGCATTAACTTTTCCCGAACCAACTCAGCGACTAAGAATTTTTCACTTCGATCAGTCACCTCTTCAGGAGGAAAGTAAAAAGGAGATGCTGGCAGGGATGATTCTATTATCCCTAGAAGGGCATCAAGGTTTTCCTTCCGGCTTGCAGAAATGGGCACAATATTCCGATTGCCGACTCTCTCCTTTAGCGCAGCGATAATAGGGAGGATCTCTTGTTGCTGCCTAATCCTATCGACCTTATTAATGGCTAGAATGAGGTGGCAACCACTTTTTTGGATACGTTCCAGAATCATTTCATCGTCAGCCGTGAAGATGTGGCGATCAACCAACATAACTGTGACGTCAACATCGGCAATTACGCTCTGTGCAGCACGATTCATGTAACGGTTGATGGCTCGTTTTTGATTAGAGTGAATTCCAGGTGTATCCACAAATAAAATTTGGGTCTCGCTCAACGTTTTGATTCCCAAAATGTGATGGCGTGTCGTCTGTGGTTTGCGTGAGGTGATGCTAACCTTTTGCTCGATCAGCGCATTCATTAACGTTGACTTGCCAACATTGGGCCGGCCGACAATCGCTACATACCCTGCACGGGTGTTGACCGTGTTCACTCAGCGCTCCAGTTGCTCAAGCGCCAACGCTGCTGCTGCCTGTTCGGCCCACTTAATCGATGAAGCCGATGCTTCAACCGCTTTTTCAACTGCAGACGTTGTCAATCGAACTGTGAAAACCCGGTCGTGTTCCCTTCCCTCTATTCTGACGACAGCATAATCTGGAAGGGGCAAGTTTTTGGCTTGAAGCCATTCCTGTAATCGGGTCTTTGAATCTTTTAGGCCATCAGCAGAAGCCGACTGTAGCTTATCCCAGTCAAATTGGGATTTAATAAGTTCTCTCACGACCTCCCATCCGCTGTCTAGGTAAAGGGCGCCGAGCAATGCTTCAAAGCTATCGGCCAAAATCGAGGCACGATGCATGCCGCCGGACTTTCGCTCTCCTGGCCCGAACCGCAAGTGAGAACCCAGCTGCAAACGTTTTGCCACCTCAGCCAGTGATTCGCGGCGAACCAGTGCAACTCGCATTCGCGTCATAGCTCCCTCGTCCAGCGCTGGATGCAAAAGGTAAATTTGCTCAGTGACAACGAGCTCTAGGACTGCATCCCCTAGAAACTCTAAGCGTTCATAATTGGGCGTCCCCGCGCTTTTATGGGTCAAAGCCTCTTGGAGCAGAGAAGGATCAGAAAAAGATAGACCTAGGAGTCGCTCAAGCGGGTGACGTGACAGCTCAGTCACCACGGTCGACCCCGATCTCAAACCAATCACCAACTTGGGGACCCTTCACCGAACTGGGTGATGATAATGACACTGTTCTGATCTCGTCCTGGTGCACCGGGAGGCACTCAACGGATCCAACGGGTTGTCGAGAAAGTCGGCATAGATAGTCCTGGATCTTTATGCATCCAAACCGCGAAAGCTCGACCGACCACGTTTTCGTCAGGGACGAACCCCCAAAACCGCGAATCATTGCTCTGATCTCGGTTATCTCCCATCATGAAATAATGGCCCTCGGGTACCACCCACTCTTGGATTCTCGGGTCATTGTAGAGGTTCCTATAAATCGAGTGAGGTCGGTCGCCAAATGTTTCTTCAAACTCCAGCTGCCTCGGTCTAAATTCTCGAACCTCTCGCTCAAACACCTGAGCTTGCTCAACACCATTGATATATAGCGTTTTATTCTGATATCGGACGCGATCGCCTGGCAAGCCGATGACACGCTTGATGAAGTACTCCTCCTCATGCGGCGGTATAAACACCATACTATCTCCGCGTTCAGGGTCACCCACATCGATAATTTTGGTTCCCACCACGGGCAACCTTATTCCATAGGCATACTTGTTAACGAGAATGAAATCACCAACCTTCAGCGTCGGAATCATCGACCCAGTTGGGATCTGGAACGGTTCTACGAGAAACGATCTCAGCACCAGTACGAATAACAGAACGGGGAAGAAAGACACTGCATATTCCACGATCCAGTTAGGAGGTTCTTCCGCATCTCCTTTTGACCCAGGTCGCAGTACCAGCGCGTCAAGCAGCCATATTGCACCGCACAATCCGGTTGCGATGACTAGGAAAAGAGGGAAATTGACGCTCAATTCATCACTCCAACGAGTTTGTCTATCGATCGACTTTTAAAACAGCAAGAAATGCCTCTTGAGGAATCTCTACACTACCGAGTTGCTTCATCCTCTTTTTCCCGGCTTTTTGCTTCTCGAGCAGCTTTTTCTTTCGGGTGACGTCTCCACCGTAACACTTCGCTGTGACATTTTTTCGTAACGCTTTGACGGTTTGCCTGGCAATGATTTGCCCGCCGATCGCTGCCTGAATAGCAACATCAAAGAGTTGCCGTGGTATCAACTCCTTCATCTTACTAGTCACCGCCATAGCTTTGGATCTAGCGTCACTGGAATGAACGATCACCGCCAACGCGTCGACTCGATCACCGTTTATTAAAATATCCAGCCGCTGAAGCCGCGCCACCTGAAAACGCTCAAAACTATAGTCGAGTGATGCATAACCCCTCGACACGGATTTCAAGCGGTCGAAGAAATCAAGCACCACTTCGTTCATGGGCAACTCATAGGTTAGCGAGACCTGACGCCCTACAAACTGCATGTCACGTTGAACCCCTCTGCGTTCCTCGCAGAGCTTGATCACATTTCCAAGATGCTCACTCGGCACCAAAATATTGGCAACCACAATTGGCTCTCGCATCTCAGCGATACTGCCGACATCGGGAAGCTGCGAAGGGTTATGGATTTTAATGACATCGCCCGCCTTTTTCTCGACCTCGTAAATCACTGTGGGAGCAGATGAGATCAGATCGAGGTTGTACTCGCGTTCCAAACGCTCCTGGATGATCTCCATGTGGAGCATCCCAAGGAACCCGCAACGAAAGCCAGTACCCAGCGCATCTGAGCTCTCAGGCTCGTACACCAGCGACGCGTCGTTCAACGTCAGTTTTTCGAGCGCTTCTCGGAAATTCTCGAAATCATCAGCACTAACGGTGAACATACCCGCATAAACCTGCGGCTTAACCGTCTTAAATCCAGGAAGCGCAATCGTCTCCGTACCGGGGACAATGATGGTGTCACCAACGGGAGCGCCTTTTACGTCCTTGATCCCCGCAACTAAAAACCCCACCTCGCCCGTCTCTAACGAATCTCTAGCCTCCCGCCGAGGAGTAAATATACCAATGCTATCGGCCTGATAGATTTTCCCTGTAGAGCAAATCTGAAACTTGTCTCGCTTGGAGATCTTGCCTTTGACTACTTTAATCAAAGACACGACCCCCAAATAGTTATCGAACCAAGAGTCGATGATGAGCGCTTGCAACGATTCTTTTGAGAAATCCTCCGGAGGCGGGACCAATTCAACGATCTGCTCCAGCAGATCCTCAACGCCTAAACCCGTTTTTGCACTGACTCTCAGCGCCTCGGACGCATCGATACCAATGATTTCCTCAACTTCCTGCTGGACTCTCTCTGGCTCAGCACTAGGAAGGTCGATCTTGTTAAGAACAGGAATAACCTCCAATCCTTCTTCAACCGCGGTGTAACAGTTGGCGACCGATTGTGCCTCTACGCCTTGCGCAGCGTCGACCACCAAGAGGGCGCCTTCGCAAGCCGACAGGGAGCGCGACACTTCGTAGGAGAAATCGACATGGCCCGGTGTATCGATGATATTGAGCTGGTATGTCTCGCCGCTTTGAGCCTTATAGTTCAATGAGACGCTCTGCGCCTTTATAGTAATTCCTCGCTCCCGCTCGATATCCATGGAGTCGAGGACTTGAGCAGCCATTTCGCGATCGCTCAGTCCACCACAGTGCTGGATAAATCGATCTGCAAGCGTCGATTTCCCATGATCAATATGGGCAATGATCGAGAAATTGCGGATATTCGCTGGAGCAGTCAACGAGGCACTCGAAAGGTGTTGTGGAAGCGCGCGAGTCTAATGGAAATTCCTGGGCAGTGCCATTCGAACTGCCTAGTCATTCACTTTTATCGCGACAAAGAGCGGCTGCCGATCTCGAACAATGCGTACTGGAATCGCCATCCCTTCTGGCAACGCTTTTACTTGCTGCTCAAACGCCTCTACCGAGTCGATCCACTGGCTATTGATAGTGGTCAGCACATCACCGGCTTGCAGTCCAGCTAGACGTCCCGGTCCCGCATTGACTTCCGTCACAAGCACACCTTGACTCACTTCAATTGATGACTTCTCCTCCTCAGACAGTTCGCGGACAATGATACCCAGCCTATTATCCTGCGGTCTGCTGAGCGTAGAAGGTTGCATCACTGCTGACTGATCCAACTCGCCAACGGTCACATCGAGCGTTTGACGGTCTCCCTCGCGGACAACGACGACCTCTGTTGTCGTCCCCGCTTTGACTCGCCCAACAACATGGGGCAAGTCCGAACTGAGATCAATCGCCCTTCCTCCAAACTCGGTGATGATGTCTCCCTCCTTGAGGCCGGCTTTTTCAGCGGGGCTTTCTGCAAAGACTCTCGTGACTAAGGCCCCTGCAGCACGATCAAGCCCGAAAGACTCTGCCAAATCCCGATCAACTCGTTGGATCTGTACGCCTAGCCAACCTCGGGAAACGGTTCCCTTCTCTTTAAGCTGCTCGACAACCTCCATCGCGATATCCATCGGGATTGCAAAGGAGAGACCCATGAACCCCCCTGATCGAGTGAAGATCTGCGAATTGATGCCTACGACCTCACCATCTAAGTTAAATAGAGGACCTCCCGAGTTACCCGGATTAATCGCGACATCCGTCTGGATGAAAGGTACATAATTCCCGCGCTCATCGGGCAGACTACGTCCCTTGGCGCTCACGATGCCGGCAGTGACGGACAACTCAAAGCCAAACGGTGATCCAATCGCCATAACCCACTCGCCCACTCGCAGGGTCTCGGACTCACCCACTCGAACTACAGGAAGGTCGGAGGCCTCGATTTTCAGCAAGGCCAGATCTGACACAGGATCAGCTCCGATGAGTGATGCTTCTCGCTCACGACGGTCACTCAATGCAACGATAATTTCATCCGCATCCTCCACAACATGGTTGTTGGTCAGGACATACCCATCCTCCGCGAGAATGAAGCCCGACCCCGTGGCCGGCCGTTGTTGACGATCTTGCGGGTAACCTCTAAAAAAACGCCGAAAAAATTCAGGCATTTCCTCGTCAGTTCTACCCTCAAAGCTTGGCGCTTTGCGTGTGACCGTAATATTGACTACGGCGGGTGCGCTCTCTTGCACCAACGCGGTGAAGTCGGGCAGGCCATTATTTGCGTTCGCATGATTAACTGCGAATAGCCCCATCACTAGCGCTATCAACCCCCCTCTTACGAAGAGACTCTGCTGTTTTTTATGGGTCATACTTTCCACCACGTCATTACATTTCCCTAATGCTGACTTGAAAGGGCTAATGCCTTTCCGCGACCATGGTCCGTTTAAATCTTTGGCTTTGCCACGCCTTTGATCTAACGCCCTTACGGATCACGAATCACTATCTATGCGATTCGTGTCATCGATTTTCACTTGATCTCGCTACGCTTCATTCTGAAAGTCACAGGGTCTAAAGGCCAGCATCTAAACATCAATAGGCCTTAAAACTGAGAGGCTTGCACACTAAAGCCCCTATTAGTAAACCAAGTACCAATACCACCAATTGCGTCCCATCACCAAACCCGGCTACCGCCGCGGATCCAACCAGCGTGGTCGCCAACGCAACGGGTATCCCCACAGTGTGATTGATCGCTTTCGCCAATAACGATAGATCTGGATCGCCTTCGCCGACTATTTTTCCAGATTGTCCGGCGAAGTCGATGCATCGACTATGGCACCCCACACACCCAAATCGGCGTCCTTCGCGCGAATTAAGCCCTAATTCGGGCAATGATTGCCCCACCACACTTATCATTTTGTTAGACATCCTGCACCAAACGACCTGAAATAACTTTAGAGACGCTTATGCCTCAACCCTTTAACTGATTTGGAGCTAAGTCCACACCTGTCGAACATTAACCGCGAAAAACTGATCGCCAGCCTCATCCGTCGCTTGTGTTTGCTCTACTAGTGTCTATCTAGCCTTCCACAGGCCCCGACCGCCGATTGAGCGACTACTGGCGAGTAGTCACGCTCACCGACCGCAAAACGTATGGAATCGGATTTTGTCGGTTTTACGTGCGCTAGTAGATAACGGGTTCCACTGATTCGGCGAGACGCTCAGCGGTTGGCAACGGTAACGAACCCACAATGGTGATCTGGCCCTCTTGACCGCGAAGCGGCCTCGTCACGACGGTTCTTCCTCTGATTTCCGTCGCGATTCTTGGCGCTACGCGCCCCGCTTCTAAAAAGACCGAGAAGTCACTGACACCATCGCTGAAATGGATGCGATGCCTGTTTGAGGACACTACCCGATACCCCGCAGGCTTCCACTTAACTTTGAAAGAGGGCTTCTCACTTGCCGTCATTACCTCTTCGGTTAAGGAGTGTGCGATCCACCCTTGGAATTCGGGTCCTTGCGAAGCGAGGGGCGATGTCAAATCAAACTCGACTGATGCAAATTGAAAGACTTCCAGAATCCGACCTCGATCGACCAAGTGGGACTGAAGAAGCAGTCCTCGCTCCCGGTCAATCCACAACATAAACCCAAATCGATCGCCAGCGCTCGCTTGCACGCTAAGGAGAACTGCTTGCCGACCCGCAACCCGATCTAAACCAACGACCTTGGAGACATAATGATTTGACTGTGCCTGTAGGGAAGCATTGAAGGATTGACTGAACGGGCCAAGATGGACCGTATGATCGAGAGAGGATGCGCTATCTTCGTGAAAACACTGAATTGCTTGTCCACTACGGATGACCTTGCGGTGAGGTCCATTGAGTTGCGTCAAGTGCTCAGCAATCTTTCCATCCTGATACCGATGATCGATTTCTAAAGAGTTGAACTCTCCGCCTCGAGCGATGGTAAATACACCACGGTAGTTTTCCTCAATCAAGGCCGCTCCCATTCTCAGAATCCAGTGATTGGGGTCTCGCTCTTCTGTGCGAAGCCCAATATCAGCTCGTTCCGCAGCCATAGCTGGATTCAGGAAAATTCCAAAGAGCACGAGCAACGCGATGCCATTGCTCGGGATTCGCTTGCGCAAACCGGGATGTATGACCCTTGGCATAAGCACTACTGGTTCCTAATTCGAGTCATTCGGGAAAGTTACAAATTGTGATTGATTCGCTCGTCGGCCTACCGACCTATCATGCTCCTCAAGATACTGACGAAGTCTTGCTTGAGTCTCCTCGTCAAGCGCCTTCAATTCGGTTTCCGAATTCGCAACCAGTGGCATCACAGCGTTTGGCACCAATGCGGAACGAGCTCCCGCGTTTTGGCCTTCAATTCCAGAGGCAGGGGTACTGGAGACAACCTGCTCTGGATCTACTAGAACATTGGATGTGGACTGAATGAGCAGTCCCACCACGACTGCAACAACAAGCGAAGCCGCGGCTGCCATTGGCCATAGGGATCGCGCTCGCGTCGAGTCCTTCGCGACCCACTCACCCTCTTCGTCAAGAGCAGCCATTATTCTTTGGTTCAACATCACTTGTTCATCTATCGATAGTGATGGTTGACCCTGCTGAGCGGTCAGCTTATTGCGTAGCTCACTCCAGCGATACACGCTGGATGCCATTCCAGCCAAGTCGCTTTCGCGGATCAGACGCAGTTCCTCGAGCTCACTGAGCTCACCATCGATAAAAGCTGACCAAGACGATTTCTTACTTTCCATGTGCTTTAACTACCCGCTTACTTCTGCTCATAAACGCTTCTATCCAAACGGCACTTCGACCAAAATAGACTATCTTTTCCATCGTGCTTCTTGCTGTTTCGCCTCTACTTACCGTTTCTATCTTAATTGCCGCACTTCGATTTATTTGAGGCTGCAGGTTTTCGATTACCGAATTACCCATATTTTAGTGCGTTTATCGCAATGGTCCCCGACTAGCCTGCTTTTCACATACCGCAAGTTCTAATGGGCCTTTATCGCTGAAATTACCGCTCATTACGCCACTCACAGACTCGTTTGACCATCGAATTTTACATTGGTTCCGCGTATCTTCGTTCTCATTCTGGACTTTAGTGCGACTCACTTTTGCCCTCTCGATCTATGATTTTCTCGAGCGCCTCCCTTGCCCGAAAAATCCTAGACCTCACAGTTCCTACGGGGCACTCCATCACCTCAGCGATCTCTTCGTATGTCAGTCCATCAAATTCCCGAAACACCAGCGCCACTTTGAGTTCCTCTGGTAGATTTTCTAGGCCTTCGCTCAACGCTTCAAGCATTTGATCTCGTTCGTGAAGGCCTTGGGGCTCGTCAACACTTTCTATCTCTATCGCTCCTTCACCAGGATCGCCCTCACCTACCCACAAGTCGGTATCAGGCGGGCGACGTGATTTCGCGACTAGATAATTTTTGGCGGTGTTCGAGGCGATTCGGTAAAGCCAGGTGTAAAACTGCGCATCACCCCGGAACGATCCTATCGCGCGATAGGCTTTAATAAACGTCTCTTGGGTGACGTCCATCACTTCATCAGAGTCGCGGACGAATCGACCGATCAATGTCGCAATTCTACTTTGGTACTTTATCACCAATGCATCGAATGCGCGCCGATCTCCTCTCTGCACGCGGGAAACTAGGCGCTGATCGGATTCGTTTTGGCTCAATGCTTTTTCCAGGGCGAGGCTTTATGATTTGGGACCGCTAGAGAACCGAAGTTCACTTGCGTACCACTATTACCGTTGAATGATACCAGACCACTAACCCTCGGAAGCCTAGCTAATGAATCAACGACCTCATACATCCTCCGAGCAATTTGATGTCTTAATCATTGGGAGTGGGGCTGCGGGACTAAGTTTGGCACTGACATTACCGAATCACCTGAAAGTTGGAATCCTAAGCAAAGAACGCCCGCTTGAAGGATCTACTTATTACGCTCAGGGTGGCGTTGCCGCAGTACTCGACGACTATGACAGCATCGATGCGCACATTGCTGACACGCTTCGTGCGGGGGATGGTCTTTGCCAGAAGCCCGCGGTTCGCTTTGTAGTAGAGCGGAGTAGGGAGATTGTTGAGTGGTTGATCTCACTGGGCGTTAAATTTGACACACGGGTTAGCGCGAGCGGACGGTCTGAGTTTCACTTAACCCAAGAGGGTGGCCACAGTCATCGGCGGGTCATTCATGCAGCAGATGCGACCGGTAAGGAGATTTCCGAGCAGCTCTACAGCGCCGCGACCTCAAAGCCCAGCATCAGTTTTCTAACTGACACGATCGCGCTCGATATCATCACAACTAACCAGCTCGGATTAGGTTCCAAAACCGTGTGCGGCATTTATGCCCTAAATCAGACGACCCAGTCAGTCACGACCATTGCTAGCCCCAATGTCGTGCTCGCGACAGGAGGGGCAAGCAAGGTCTACCTCTACACCAGTAACCCAGACACTGCTTCAGGCGATGGTATCGCTATGGCATGGAGAGCGGGTTGCCGCGTTGCCAATATGGAGTTCAATCAATTTCATCCGACCTGTCTCTACCATCCGCTAGCGAAGTCCTTCCTCATTTCAGAAGCATTAAGGGGGGAGGGCGCGATTTTACGACTCCCCAATGGCGAGGCGTTTATGTCCCGATTTGATGAGCGCGCCGAGCTCGCATCAAGAGACATCGTCGCTAGGGCTATTGACTTTGAGATGAAGCGATTAGGCTGCGATCACGTGCTGCTAGACATCAGTCACAGACCCGCTGAAGACGTCAAGCGTCATTTCCCAACGATCTATCAGAGATGTCTATCCTTTGGCATTGACATCACAACAACGCCCATTCCAATCGTCCCTGCGGCACACTACACCTGTGGGGGCATCATGACGGATTTAGCCGGCCGCACCGACGTCAATGGACTGTATGCGGTGGGTGAATCAACCTATACCGGCCTACATGGCGCCAATCGAATGGCAAGCAATTCTTTACTCGAGTGCCTGGTCTTCGCTCGCGCGGCCGCCGAGGAAATCGCCTCAGGTGCGCGCCCAGGCACAACCTTTCTTGATATTCCCGCGTGGGATGCAAGCCAAGTCACGTCCTCAGAAGAAGATGTGCTGATCGCTCACAACTGGGACGAATTAAGGCGCCTGATGTGGAATTACGTTGGCATAGTCCGGTCAGATGCGCGCCTGATTCGCGCTCAACGCAGGGTTAAACTACTACAAAGGGAGATCGACGAGCACTATCAACGCCACTTCGTTACTCGCGATCTGATCGAGCTCAGAAATCTTGCCCAAGTTGCCGATTTGATCATTGCCTCAGCGCTCAGAAGAAAAGAGAGTCGGGGTCTGCATTACACAACGGATTATCCTGAAACAATGAGCGAGGCCATCGACACCGTTCTTGCGCCAACTAATTATGCTTAAAACCATCTTTGCCTGAGTCGTTCTTTTTTCACGGATCTGGTTAAAAGCAAGGTCGAAGAACGGGCATCGTAGCCGGTCTCTGTGCTTCGCAAGTCGTTGATGCACTAGCATCACAGAGAAGGATGGAGATTAGTACAGCGCGATATCATCGATCGTGACAACCCATCGGGTCGGAAGAAAATCTGGAATCAAGCGCCTCACTAATCAGCGCCTGAACCACTCGCCCTTCAAAACAAAAGCGCATTTACCCTCGCAGCGACTTTGGTCTACCCTGCTCGACATTTGCTGCCGATGGGAGCGCCGCTGATAGCCAGCACGTCAGTACCCGAAGCCGCCTAAAGTCATACGACGACCGCGCTGAAGGTGGTAGGTCAATCGCGTGACGAAGTACGCAGGGGTTTCCTTTGATGACCAAAGAGACGCAGAGAGAGCGCATTTGATCCTACCTAACTCGAGTCAATCCATTCCCTGTGCCACTGGGCACTGCTCGTAAACTGAGCCCAATGTTCTTGCGAATATGTCTTTATCGTAGCGAGGTCTCAGCTAGTGCAGATAGACCAGTTCGCCAGCGCCCGCAGCAGGCGCGACGCAGAGCCAGGCGGGAGGTTCGAACCCCCCGTGTAAAAATCACGGGGTTGGTAAAAGAAGCCGAGCTGACAGTCTAGTCGCTATCAGCACGACGGGCTTTGAAACGAGTAACGCCAGGTAGAGAGAATCGTTCAACGTCAGCAATACCGGACTGACCTACCGTAGCAATCGACGGCTGTAGGACCACACCTACAAGCTATCCTGCTCATGAGTCATTTGGTCTGACACGGCTTAGCATCAATGAGACGAGCGAGCGATATTGCGGATCATTTGGGGCCGATTGCTCACTAAACCAACTCCAGAGTTCCGGATCCTCCTCATCAAGCATTCGCGCATAAACCTCCTTCATTTCGGCATTCAATGCATCAAATGCTTCCTCAAAAAAAGGTACAAACAGGACATCCAGCTCCGCCATCCCTCGACGCGACCGCCAACGGAGACGATTAAGTTCGGTTTGACTTCTGGTTTCACTGACCTCTTCCATATCCTTTCCTTTCAATCGTTTAAGCTTATCCGCGGTTGCTTGCAATATTGCGTACGATCGCTGACGGATGAGTGCGCATTAGCGGTTGGAGTTTCGTTCCTGCGCGTTCAAAAACCCGCAAATTGTACGCTTCGTCTGCCATGGCGGGTCGACGCGCGGCAGGTTAACTCCAACGGTCAGACTTTCGATATTTCATTGAATGAACCTTCCTCTCTACAATGCCACCGAAAAAGGCTGAAGGCCGCAAGTATCACGCCGGTTCTGACGGGGCGCTCCCGCAACAGCCTTGCCATTCCGTGTCACTTGGCAGCAATTAGTCGATTGACTAAGCTTGCATTTTTCCACCGAATTCCGCTGAACATGCTAACCGCCCTACCCCAATTTGGCTTCGTCGAGATTCGAGGCGTTGATGCAGAGAAATTCTTCCAAGGTTACTGCACTCGAGATCTCTCACAGCTTGGGAACGGCTTGGCGATGTACACGGCCATCCCAACCATCCAGGGTCGCGTCTTATCCACCGCGGCGGTTGCGAGATTGTCGGATGCGAATTCCGCGGATAACGAGCCCGGTATATTGCTTCGCCTTGACCAACAGATGGTTGACCCAGTCATCAACGCGCTCAAGAAATTCATCGTATTTTCCAAAGCATCCATCACAGACAAGAGTGATGTTCTCGCCTGCTATGCGACGACACTACCCTCGGACCGCGATGTCTTGACCTTCTCGGCAGAGGATCAAGAAGGGGAGATCTGGACCTCCGAGTCCCTTGACGCGCCAATCATCGATGGCGGATGGACAGCTCGAGCACTGAGACGCGGCCTCCTTTGGACCACCGAGACTGAAAGCGACCAATTTCTTCCGCAAGAACTCGCCATGGATCAGTTCGGTGGCGTTGATTTTGACAAAGGCTGCTATCTTGGCCAGGAAATCATCGCTCGCGTTCACTTCAAGGGTAAAACCAAGCAAGCAGTCCGTATCGGACAATTAGATAAGCTAGTTCAACGGGACGAACCTCTGACGGTGACTGACAGCGAGGGAACGTCCATCGGAGCAGTCATTCAAGCCGCGCAGTTGGAGGATCACTGGGTCGTCGCGGCAATGATCAAACGCGATGCTCAAATCGAGGGCGCAAGGATTGGCAACGCGGCTCTATCGTTTATTTAGAGAGAAAGGCTGAGCGCTTCTGCTCGCGCGAACTGAATCAAGTGACCCCACCACTCGAATGAGGCTTGGTTATCCGATTGCTCGGACCAACTGACTGCTAGCACGAGATCGATGAACACCGTCAGCATCAGTAGACTTCAGGTCGGCCTATTTCTCTAGCCAAGACCCTCACCCGTTCCTTAAGCAGCACCTCCCGAGCAGCGTCAGAGACTGACTGCCCTAGGCTTTCCAATACATTATCGAGGAAATTGTGCAAATATCGCCCCAGCGCCATCACTTGGGGTCCCCTGTAGCCTTTGGGGTCAATTACTCGCCAAGCAGCTTGCTGCCCATCCCATAGTATGTTGCTTGGGTGTAAATCTCCGTGGAGCCAACTGGAGCCACCGTGCGCCCCATTGTCAAGTTCTTCGGCAAGCGAAATCGACTCGCGAACGAGCCGAAGCAAATCCGACGGCAGCGCAGAATTTGGCTGGCGTGCAATTTCAAGCAGCATGTCGCGGTGACTGGGCGCGGGCTGGTCTAGCGGCAGCGGCAGTTGGCAATTTAGCAAGAGCGAAACAAACTCAGCGTGTCGACTCGTTCGCCAACGATTCGATCACTCTCGCTAGCCAGCAACCATGCCTGCTCTCGCAACTGATCCTCATCTGGGTACCCTAATTTGAGAACCGCGGGTCGCCCCTTAACGTCGACTTCCATCACGATATTTTGGCTAAGACCGCCCGCCATGGTCTCTCCGAGTGACAATGACCAACGATCAATACGGTCCTGAAGAACCGCTGGCACGGCGTCCGACCAACGGGCTCCAGCGGTGCCGAATTGCGCCTCGACAAACGCACGATTCTCTCCTGGGCAGTCTAGCGGCGACACGTCAGCGCTCTTTGGGACTAACTCGCCAGTCAATCGGCTCTCCACATTTTGCAAGAAATTCATTGCACTTGGAGAAGTGCTGACACCCGAAAAACCCTCGGTAGGCAGACAACGGAGATGGGTGGGGGGCTTTCAAGATAAGGTGTTGATCGCCCTTAATCATCGATGCTTTAGCCGCGGCAAAGCTTCCCCACAACATAAACACAAGCGGCGCTTCACGTGCCCCCAAACTGCGGATTATCTGATCGGTAAATTGCTCCCATCCCTTGCTGCGGTGCGAGGCCGCAGCGCCGGCCCTCACCGTTAACACACTATTCAAGAGAAGCACACCTTGCGACGCCCATCGCTCCAAATAGCCATGAGAAAAGTCGGATGCTTGTAATCCCAGATCCTGCGCGAGTTCCTGATAAATGTTTTTGAGACTAGGCGGGATCCGAAACCCTTTGGGAACTGAAAAGCTAAGCCCATGGGCCTGCCCAGGCCCGTGATAGGGATCCTGCCCTAGAATCACTACTCTAACGTCTTCATAAGCCACCGCGTTTAACGCGGCAAAGTACTCAGATCCCTTGGGGAAGATCTCCTTTCCTGCCGAACGCTCTGCGAGCAGGAATTGCTTGAGGTTGACCATATAGTCGCGCTCGAACTCATCGCCGACTTGCGCAAGCCAAGATGCAGAGAGCCCGATGGATGCCACTACTATGCGTCTCGATTCCTCAGGTGGGGGAACAAAATCACGTCTCGTATCGAAGCCGAATCAGTCAGTAGCATCACCAACCGATCGATTCCGATGCCCTCGCCAGCGGTGGGCGGCAAGCCATATTCCAGCGCAGTGATGTAGTCCGCATCGTAATGCATCGCCTCCAAGTCTCCTGCCTCCTTGGCAGCAACCTGTGCTCTGAAACGGGCCGCCTGATCGGCTGGATCGTTCAGTTCAGAGAACCCATTGGCAATCTCTTTACCCGCTACGAAGAGTTCAAATCGATCCGTCAATTCTGGCGTGTGATCGTTCCGCCTTGCCAGCGGCGACACCTCGATAGGGTGTTGCATGATGAAGGTTGGCTGCTCGATTTGATCTTCCACTCGGGTCTCGAATAGTTCCAGATGTAGCCTGCCCAAACCCCATTCATTTTTGGCCTCTACGCCAGCGTTTGCTAGCAGCGTTTTACACCGCGCGGCATCATTCACAGCCTCGGCGTCAATCTCATCACAAAATGCCACGATCGCTTCTGCCATCGTCATTCTGGCAAAGGGTTGGCCAAAGTCGATGTCTACCCCTTGGTAGCTAAACGACGATACGCCAAGTACCTTTTCGGCGAGTTCGCGAAACAAGGTCTCCGTCAAGTCCATGAGGTCATGGTAATCCGCATACGCCCAATAAAACTCAAGCATGGTGAACTCAGGACTGTGCTTGGTTGATATGCCTTCATTGCGGAAGTTTCGATTAATCTCAAATACCTGCTCGATTCCTCCGACCACCAAACGCTTCAAGTTCAGCTCAGGCGCCACTCGAAGATACATGTCCTGATCAAGGGCGTTATAGCGCGTCACGAATGGCTGGGCAGTAGCTCCACCCGGGATGCCTTGCATCATGGGAGTCTCCACCTCCATAAATTCACGGTCGATCAAAAATCGGCGAATACGATCGATGATCTCCGCTCGTCTGCGAAATACCAACCTCGAGGATTCATTGACGATCAGGTCAACATAGCGCTGCCGATACCGCATCTCGGTGTCGGTGAGTCCTTTGTGTTTTTCAGGGAGAGGTCGCAAGGACTTAGTGAGCAATCGAACCGATGTCCCCGCCACCGATAGTTCCCCTTTCATGGTTTTCATCATGGTACCGGTTACGCCAACGATATCCCCGATATCCAATGTTTTGAAAAAAGCATAGTCGCTCTCACCCAATGCATCTCGAGTCACATAGATTTGAATTTGACCTGCATAATCTTGAATGGTTAAAAAGCTTGCTTTGCCCATTACGCGCTTAAGTAGCACCCGGCCGGCGACCGATGCAGTGATGGCACTAGACTCGAGCGTCTCTTTTTCAGAATCACCATAGGCCGCATGCAATTCTGCCGTCACATTGTCTCGGCGAAAATCATTTGGATAAGGGTTAACCCCCTCCTCTTTGAGCACAGCAAGCTTGCTCTGCCGTTGGGCTATTAACGAGGGGAGATCTTGTTCCTGATCTTCGTTACTCATAGATTGGATTCCATCCTTCGGTCGGCTAACCAGTCGGCTAAAGCCCCTGCTTTAAACTGGCTTCAATAAAGTCGTTCAATTCGCCATCCAACACATTTTGAGTATTGGAAGTTTCAACACCCGTGCGCAAGTCTTTGATCCTCGCCGAATCAAGGACATAAGAACGTATTTGGCTCCCCCAACTGATATCAGACTTACTGTCCTCAATGGCCTGCAGCGCTTGTTTCTGCTTCTGCTCCTCCATCTCGTACAGCTTTGCCTTCAATTGTTTCACTGCCTGGTCACGGTTTTTGTGCTGAGATCGCTGATTTTGACATTGCACAACGATCCCGCTAGGAATGTGAGTCAGTCGAATCGCTGAGTCTGTCTTGTTAACGTGCTGCCCTCCGGCACCACTCGCTCGGTACGTATCTACTCGAACCTCGTTCATATCCAACTCGATATCAATATCATCATCGAGTTCAGGCGAAACGAAAATAGAGGCAAAGGAGGTGTGCCGACGGTTGCCTGAGTCGAAGGGGGACTTGCGGACTAAGCGATGAACACCCGTCTCCGTGCGAAGCCAGCCGTAGGCATAGGGACCCTCGATGCGGACCGTCGCGGATTTGATGCCAGCCACCTCTCCCTCTGAACACTCAACGATTTCGGCCTTGAACCCCTGAGCCTCGCCCCAGCGCAAGTACATTCGAAGCAACATTTCGGCCCAATCCTGTGCCTCAGTACCTCCAGAGCCAGACTGCACATCAAGATAGGCGCAGTTGGCATCCATTTGACCAGAAAACATTCGCTGAAATTCAAGCTTTTCGAGATCACCCTGGTAACTCGCAAGTTCAGTCGTAGCCTCATCCAATAGTTCGTGGTCTTGCTCATCAACCGCAAGGGCAAGGATTTCTTCGAGTTCGGCAAATCCTATCTCTAACCGTTCTACCGCCTTAACCACTGTCTCCAAGGCTGATCGCTCTTGACCCAATTTTTGTGCCCGCTCAGGCTCATCCCATACTGTGGGGTCAGCGAGCTCGAGCTCGACCTCTGCTAAACGATCCTTCTTAGTATCGTAGTCAAAGATACCCCCTCAGCACGGAAACGCGTGCTCGACCATCTTTGATTCCTGTTGTTAGGGTATTTGTTTCCATACGCCTTCCATTCGACCCATTGAGCGCTAATCAACACGCCCCGATCACTGTCCTATGGGGCGGCGATTGTAAACGAAGGCCGTGGTGATCACTACACTGTGAAGGGTTGGCTCCGCCCCGCTTTTGTCTGGGAAGCAAGCCGTCATTGCACGGCTCGGCCGAATGAGCCTCGTCACTTGCGACTTAGCATCGAGTAAAGAACCCGTCTAACGGACGCTACTTCACTCGTGCCAAGCCGCCTGCAAAAGCTTCGTCAAGGCTCGTTACCCGAGATTAGGCGCGACTCAACCGACTGTTCGCGGGTCGAACACCCGGATTGCGCGAGTACCCGCCACGTTCGATCGACCTTCTAAGTTTGAGAGCGCACTGCGGAGCTGGTCCTCCTGCACAGGATCCAGTATCAACGCGACCGTAGCCATGCCACCCGCTGAATCACGTTGCTGAATTTGATCGATAGACAACCCGTATTCAGCGAGTACTGAAGCGACTTCCGAAATGGCACCTGACTCATCCGGGACTTCGACTCGGACCATCCAACCACTCATAGTGTGCTCTATCGATTTTGCAGCACGCGTGCTTGTCAGCGACATAAGCGCGGGCGGTGGTTTTCGTGCGCATCCTGCCGCCAAATCGAAGAGATCCGAAACCACAGAACTACCAGTTGGTCCGGCTCCTGCACCGGCTCCTGTGAGCAAAATTTCACCCAGCGGGTCGGCAAGCACATTGACTGCATTGGTCACGTCTTGAATGGAGGCAAGCTGCGACCCATTAGGGACAAGGGCCGGGTGAACCCGCATTTCTATGCCGCTATCATCGGCAAGCGCGATTCCCAAATGTTTGATGCTAAATCCTAATCGCTCGGCCCACTCGTGATCGTCACTGGTAATCGATTCGATTCCCTCAACGTGAATCGCATCGAGCTGCAGGGGCTCGTGAAACGCGAGCGCTGCCATGATAGAAAGCTTGTGCGCCGCATCCATGCCGCCTATGTCGAAAGTTGGATCAGCCTCGGCGTAGCCAAGTTGTTGGGCCTCAGCGAGCACTGCGTCAAAGGCGCCGTTTTGGCCTTGCTGGGCCATTTTGGTTAAGATGAAGTTAGTAGTGCCATTGATAACTCCAGCAATGCCCTTCACTCGATTTCCTACAAAGCTCTCATTCAACGCTTTGATAATCGGAATGCCACCACACACCGCTGCCTCGAATAACAAGGACACCCCATTCTCTCTGGCTATTTGAAATAACGCAGCGCCATTGTGTGCTAGTAAAGCTTTATTTGCGGTGACGACCGACTTGCCATTGGCTAGCGCTGCCTTTACCAGTGTGAAGGCATCATCCGTACCGCCGATGAGCTCGACCAATACGTCAACATCCTCTCGCTCTGCGAGCGCGAAAACGTCATCAATGAACGGAATGCCCTTAAACACCGGTAGATTAAGGTTGCGCCGAGATGCCAAGGCGACCACCTCTATCGGGTCGGGATTGAGACGACTCGTCAATCCACTCTGATCTCGCAAGATCTGAACGACGCCCTGGGCGACAGTCCCGGCTCCACAGATTCCAATCCTCACGTAGCGGCCCCTTCTTGCTTAATAATTCTGTTTTGTCGCTACGATGACTCAGCGAATAATTTTTTCAAGCCTCTTAATGCCTGGCGCGTTCTGTGCTCATTTTCGATCAATGCAAAACGAACGTGATCATCGCCGTACTGACCGAAGCCGATGCCTGGCGAAACCGCCACTTTGGCTCGATCAATGAGCAGTTTCGCGAATTCTAATGACCCCATAGCCGCGAATTGTGGAGGGATTTTGGCCCAAACGAACATCGTTGCTTTTGGGGGAGTCACCTCCCAACCCATCGCATTCAAGCCATCACACAATACGTCGCGCCGGCGTTTGTACATTTCTGTGATGTCTGCAACACACTGTTGATCACCCTCGAGCGCGGCGATGGCAGCCACTTGAATCGGCGTGAAACTCCCATAGTCCAAATAGGATTTTATTCGAGCCAGCGCATCAATCAGCGTTTCATTACCCACACAAAACCCGATTCTCCAGCCTGGCATGTTATAGCTTTTAGATAGAGTAAAAAATTCCACCGCAACATCCATCGCTCCGGGGACCTGCAAAATTGATGGCGCGGTATAGCCGTCGAAAACAATATCCGCATAAGCAAGATCTTGTACCACCCAAATCCCGTGCGCTTTAGCGATAGCCACCACACGCTCGAAGAACTCGAGCTCGACGCAATGGGTGGTTGGGTTGCCAGGGAAATTCAGCACGAGCACTTTTGGTTTCGGCCAGTTATTCAAAATGGCCGATTCCAGCTCGGCAAAAAAGTCGACCCCATCGGTCAATCGGACATGCCGAACATCGGCGCCTGCAATCACAAATCCGTAGGGGTGCACCGGATACGAAGGGTTCGGCACCAAGACTGAATCCCCTGGGCCAAGAATCGCTTGCGCCAGATGCGCTAACCCTTCTTTGGAACCCAGCGTTACGATGGCCTGACTTTCCGGATCTAATGCCACGTCGTAACGGCGTTCGTACCATTGGGTAATTGCTCGACGGAGCCTTGGGATCCCTTTGGACTGGGAATACCGGTGCGTGTCGCCCCGCTGAACAGTCTCAATCAGCTTAGAAACGATATGAGGCGGCGTGGGTTGATCCGGATTACCCATACCAAAGTCGACGATGTCCTCTCCCCGGGCACGCGCGTCGCGCTTTAGAGTATCCGTAATGCTGAAGACATAAGGGGGTAAACGCTCAATTCTTTGGAATGAATCTTCCATGGGCCCGCCTACGAAAAAGCGCGATTGTAGAGGAGATGTTGAGCGGCGTCACTTTCGCCACGCCGAACGTGCCCATCCTGCTAGTTTGAGACCTATGAGCCAGCCGACAACCCCAGTTCGGCGGCCAATCGCTCAGCAGGCAAATAGCCGGGAACCAGACGCCCATTATCCAGGACAATCGCGGGCGTCCCCGTAACCCCCATTCGACTTCCTAGCTGCAAGTGATCCGACACCGGGTTATCGCAGGTCTTTGCATCAATGGGCTGTAATGACTTAGCAAGAGTTAATGCCCGCTTGGGGTCAGGCGCGCACCAAGCCGACACGATCTTGTCAAAGCTGTCAGACCCCACGCCGGCTCTTGGATAAGCCAGATAACGGACCGCGACTCCCATCTGATTCAGGGAAGGGACCTCTTGATGCAGCTTCCTGCAAAATCCGCAGTCAATGTCGGTGAATACCGTAATTGAAGCTTTACGTTCCGCAATCGAGTCGAACACCACCATCTCGGACTCCTCTAACGTGAGTAGCAGTGCTTTCCGGTCCTCCATTCGCCGCTGGTCCGACAAATTCACGATCCGTTGATTGACTCGCTGGTAAACATCGCCCACGACGAAGAAGGTCCCTGTGCGATCAGTCAACAACGTTGTACCGTCCGACAATCTCACGTCGTAGAGGCCCGAAATCTTGCTTGGCGTCACTTCTACTACCGGAATCCCCGCTGATACCAGGGCTGATTGTATCTTTGGCAGAGGGTCCACGCGCTCAGCTGCAAAGGAGAAAGTTACTACGCCCAAGGCGAGTGCGAGTAGGAGCAGGATTTGCGTAAGCGAACGGCTCAAAAACCGAAAGCGTCGATCGTACCTCATGTTTCTTATCTCCATTCCGCTACTCTTCCCGCTCCGTATCTTAACGCGAATCAGCGCGTTACGAGCACGCTCTGCTCACTGCTACCCGCGAGGGTGATGAGTCTTATGCAGTCGCTTCAACCGCTCTTTAGCCACATGCGTGTAAATCTGTGTGGTGGATAAATCGCTATGGCCGAGCAGCAGCTGCACCACTCTCAAATCAGCGCCATGGTTGATGAGATGAGTCGCGAACGCATGCCTTAATGTGTGAGGAGATAAAGGTTTAGAGATACCTGCGACCAGCGCGTATTTCTTTATGAGGTGCCAAAACGTTTGCCGTGTCATCGCTCTCGCGCGGTTGCTTGGAAAAAGGACGTCAGTGACTGCTTTACCAGCCAACAGATCTGGCCTTGACTCCTCAAGATATTTCTCTATCCAGGCAAGCGCTGTTGCGCCAACCGGTACTAGACGGTCTTTGCCGCCTTTACCTCGAACCCTTACCACTCCTTGACGCAAGTTGACTTCAGACACCGTGAGCTCAACGAGTTCAGATACCCTAAGCCCCGTCGCATACATCAGCTCGAGCATGGTTCTATCCCGCAACCCATGATTCGATTTCACATCCGGCGCTTCAAGCAAGGAAAGAACATCGTCCTCAGTCAATGATTGAGGCAGGGCTCGCCCTATCTTTGGTAACGCGATTCGGAGCGTCGGATTTTCCGTCATCCGAGACTCTCGGGTTTGAATTTGATAGAACGCGCGCAGCGCCGATAACGCGCGCGCGGCAGAGCGTGGCTTTATGCCCGCCTTCGAACGACCTTCAATATATTCGAGCAGATCAAGCCGCGTAACGTCAGTCAGTGAGGACTCCGGTCGCGCCTCAGCCAACCAGACAGCAAAGGTTCTTAGGTCCAGGCGGTACGCCGCGAGGGAGTTGTCACTCAACCCTTTCTCCATCCAGATCTGATCCAAGAATCCTTCGATGACGCGCTCGTTATGTGCCAGCCGTTCTGTCATTGCCCACTCATCGCTCAGCAATCTCTCTTTGATTCGCAACGCTTTTGTTTTACGTTGCCCGTTAGCCAAATACCGCCGCAAGTTTGGATTTATCTCTCTCAAATCGGCGACCAGCGCCGAAGAACAAAGGAATGGCAGCCATAGAGATCACCGTGAACCATAGAAGGGCCATTGTGTAAGGCTCACTCTCACCTGCTGCCGCGAGATGATCGATGTAAATGCCTGCTGCGGTCACACCAATCGCCACGCCAACGAGATTCAATAGTAGGATGTAAAAGGCGACCACGGTTGCACGGATCTGCTGCGGCACCAGTTCCTGGATAGTCGAGAACGTTGGGCCATAGAAACATCCCAATTGAAAGAAGCCAGCGAATACTCCCACCCAAAACCAAAGACTCTCTGGCTCGACCAATCGGTAATAGATATTAATCGGCGCCAAAAGGACCATCACAAAGAACAAAAACATCGGTCGCCCCATGCCAGTCTTTTTGAGCAACCAATCGCCACCGATACCGCCAAACAGGTTACCGGAAATGCCCGCGATGATGCCGATCCAACCCGTTAATTGGGCAATTTCGGCGCGATCAAAGCCCCGTTCCTGAACGTACCAAAGCTGATCGAACGTCGCCGCGCCCAGTAAAAAGTGGAAGACAACTCCACCAAAGATTGTCATTACCAGCGCTGGGGAATGACCCAAGGCTTTAGCTAGTGTTTTGATGATCACTGCAAAACTTTGCGCTGCCTTGTCGCTTTGTTCTGAGCGAGCGGCTAGTGCTTTCACTTCGCGCTCTGGGTCCCGAATAAACCACATCACACCAGCCAACACTAAACCGATCACGCCTAACGCATAGAAGCAGTTTCGCCAGCCAATCAGCGGCCCCAAATAGCCCACAATCAAGAGGCTCACACCGACACCTATTGGCACCCCCATGTAATAGAACCCTGAGGCGAACCCAAGCCGGTGCGATGGAAAGCGGTCGGACATGAGCGACATCGAAGTCGGAGTAAGAATGGATTCGCCTACGCCGATAAACATACGAGGTATGGCGAGGCTGACAAATCCCTTCGCCATTCCTGATACTGCCGTTAGAAAACTCCAGGCCGCGACCCCCATCGCAATGAGTTTAGTTCGATGATACCGATCAGCGAACGTTCCCATGAGTAGTCCTGCTACTGAGTAGAACGCCAAAAAAATTAACCCGGTTAAAAGACCAAATTCGGTATTCGTTAAGCCAAGATCAGGAACGATGAAGTTGGAAAAACTGGCCAATAGCTGGCGATCAACAAAATTCATAACATTCAGCAAGGTCAAGAAAACCAGCAAGCCGTATGGCTCTCGCGCGGGTACCGTGGCCGATCCACTTGACAGTTGGGTCATTCAACCCCCTTAAACCTATTGATACTGACCGGGTATCAAGGCATTAGCAGTCACAGCAAACACAAGCTCGAGCAACCGGCCAACACACCTTGAATCCAATCAGGTGGATATAGAGCGTAGCACTAACGAATTCGGCGCCAAACCTTGCTTGCGTTGGTTTGACGGAGGGGATATCGCTTCAATGACGCGCAGTATGTACGTTGGCTTGTAAAAACCGACTTTAAACTGGGCTTAGCCAACAATGAGACGCCGTCAAGCATGCGAGGATGAACTTGGGGCTTTTATTTTCGGCGGTACGGGTGCGATAAGGGCCTCGCAAGGCGCCAAGTGCTGGCTCGCTCGAATTTGCTTTCTTGAACAGGGAAGAGGGATGCTCGTGCTGGCTGTGGGCCAGCACATCCTGGAGACCGCGGTTGCGCTACTAGTTAAGCTTTTCCTTGATTCGCGCTGATCGACCGCTTCTCTCTCGCAAGTAATAAAGCTTGGCCTGGCGCACATCACCACGACGCTTCACGGTAATAGACTCAATGAGCGGACTATGAAGCTGGAACGTTCGCTCAACGCCTACGCCATGCGACATTTTTCGCAGGGTGAAAGCCGAATTGAGGCCTCGATTACGGCGACCGATGACAACCCCTTCAAAAGCCTGGAGACGCTCTCGACTACCTTCAACAACGCGCACCTGAACAACCAAGGTATCGCCTGGACCAAACTCAGGGACATCCTGCTTGAGTTGTTCTTGCTCTATCTGTTCGATGATCTTGTTCTTCACTGTCCGTTCTCCTCGATTAAGTCAGGCCGCCTCATTCGCGTTTTTCTGAGCCCTTCCTTTTCTCGCCAAGCTTCGATCGCGCCGTGGTCTCCGCTTAAAAGTACCGTGGGCACTCGCCGTCCGGCGACTTCCTCGGGACGCGTATACTGCGGATATTCTAGGCGTCCGTCAACAAAAGATTCACTTTTTGTGGACATCGCATCGCCTAATACCCCTGGCAGCAGCCTTGCGAGTCCATCAATCAGTGTTAGCGCAGGTATCTCACCGCCGCTCAGCACGTAGTCCCCTATGGACAATTCGATGTCTACCGCGAGCTCAATCACCCGCTCGTCAACCCCCTCGTAACGACCACACACGAGAATCAAGTCGTTCTCCGTTTCCGCCAGGTCATGCAGCCGAGATTGAAGGAGCCGCTCACCAGCCGGCGAGAAATAAACCACTTTCGATCCAGGAGCAGACCCAGCTCTTGCAGCGTCGATGGCTGCAAGCAGCGGCTCTGCCTTTAAGAGCATGCCCGGGCCGCCGCCGTATGGCTTAT
>CAJXDD010000012.1:0-27627 GCA_913052075.1 uncultured Gammaproteobacteria bacterium | reverse complement strand
AGCAATTGCTTCGTGCTCCGTGCCGCGAGCCCGATCACGTTAGTCCAATCGATGGTGTCTCCGAGCCAGATTGGCGCTGGTATCCTGGACCCTCAGCCGCAGCTACAGACCCGGTCAAATTGGGATCAGGCGAAGAACATGTTGATCGGGGGAGCGCCCAGGTACTTGTTCTTGTTATCCATGGCGGGTGTTGGTCTGCGGCCTTTGATCGCACTCATCTCATGCCGTTTTGTACCTATTTGAGTGGGCGGGGTGCGCATGTTTTGCTACCAGAGTACCGGCGATGTGGCCAGGCCGGAGCGGGATGGCCAGGTACCTTTTCAGATGTAGCCGCGGCGGCACGAAGGGCCCATCAATGGGCCGATGAGGAGAACCTAAGGCTAGCGATTGTCGGGCACTCAGCGGGAGGCCACCTCGCGCTCTGGCTGAATTCGCGGGGGTTATCTCGAGGGGTTGAAACGTTCACCTTAGGGCCTCTCGCTCGTGTAGACCGGGTGGTTGGTCTTGCTCCGATAACGAATCTCGACAGCTATCGTCAGGAAGAAGGTGACTGCCAAGTGATGGTCGATCAGTTGATGGCGGCGGGAGAGCCCTTAGATCCAGCCGCGGTCTCACCGTATTTCGGTGTAGCAGTTGCAGATGAAATCATTGTTGCTGGAGGGCGAGACCCTATCGTTGGCGAGCAGCAGACTATTTTTTACGCAAGAGAAAAAGGTTGTGCGAGTATCGTCCAACACAATGCCGGTCACTTTGATGCGCTCTTACCAGGTGAGCCGCCCTGTGATCAGCTCGCACAAATCCTGTTGAACGATTAGGGGCCCGATTGCGCCGCAAGTTGCGAACAAGGAGTGCTTGATAAGCGAGACTAATGTGATGAAAACAGCACAAGAATTGGATGCGCTTGACCCACTTGGCCACCATCGAACAGGGTTTCAGGTGCCGGAAGGAATGGTTTACTTAGATGGCAACTCGCTTGGCCCCATGCCCCAGACTGCTCCTGACGCGATGAGTAGGCTCCTTTACAACGAGTGGGGTCAGGAACTGATTGGAGGATGGAATACTTCGGACTGGATAGGGTTGCCCGAGCGATTGGGGGCAAGAATCGCAAAGGTGATTGGCGCCTCGGGCAGAGAAGTCATGGCTTGCGATTCCATTTCGATTAACCTCTTTAAACTGTTGGCCGCCGCGTTGGAGCTGAACGCGCCTAGGAAGAAGGTCGTGATCGAACGCGGTCAGTTCCCCACCGATGGTTACGTAACCCATGGTCTCAGAAACTTGTTGGGTGAGGATCGCATAAGCATAGTCAGTGTCGATCGAGATGATGTTGCTGCCGCGATGGATAATGAAACAGCCGTCGTTCTGTTGAGCCACGTTCATTACGTCACTAGCGAAAAGTACGATTTACTGAATTGGACTGAGCGCGCTCATGCCGTGGGTGCCTTGGTGATTTGGGATCTCGCCCATAGCGCAGGCGTTGAACCGTTGAACGTGAGCGATGCAAAGGTCGATTTTGCCACCGGGTGTACCTATAAATTTTTGTGCGGGGGCCCTGGGGGGCCTAGCTTTGTTTATGTCGCCGAGCGGTGGCTTAGCCAGGCTAAACAGCCGATCTGGGGGTGGATGGGCCATCGTGCGCCGTTTGAGTTTTCTGAGGCCTACGAGGGCGCTAATGGTATTGGGCAGTTTCTTACAGGAACGCCATCGATTATTGCTATGGCAGCTGCCTATGAGGCGCTGTCGCTATTTGAGCATCTGGACTTCGAGGCGGTGCGACAGAAATCACAAAGCCTCTCTCAGAGGCTAATTGATGGTGTGGCGGCTAAAAAGCTGCCAGTGCAGCTTGCATCGCCAGAGGAAGCCTCGATGCGAGGCTCTCATGTCAGTTTTCGTCATCCTGAGGCTTATTCTGTTATGCAAGCACTGATTGAGGCAGGCATTGTTGGCGATTTTCGCGCGCCAGACGTCTTACGGTTTGGTATTCATCCTTTGGTGAACAGTTATCTCGATATCGATCGGTGCCTTGAGACGTTGCATGACGTACTTGCCGATCAGCGCTTCAAAGACCCTAGATTTTCGATCAAGCAGCGGGTCACTTAATGTTCGTGAACCAAAAGACCTACTCAGTCGTTTAATAACCGGTAAAATCGAGCAAGAGTAGACGCGATGCTGCTCGCCGTTCAGCGGCGTTTTAAGCGCTTAAGCTGATAATTCAACGCACAACCTGAAGAGCAATAGCCATGACATCTAGAAGAACTTTTTTGAAACAACTCGGTGCGGCGAGCACTGTGGCACTGATCCCAGCGATCAATGTCCAAACGGCTCAGGCGGCAGGGATAGTTCCAGAAGACGACCCCACGGCCAAAGCGCTTCGTTACGTAGAGGACGCTGAAAAGGCGACCCGAACCGACAAAATGGGCGTCAAGGGTTCAGATCAGGTCTGCACCAACTGCCGCTTTTATGGGTTAGTCGAAGAGAAGGATGACTGGGGCAGCTGCCAATTGTTCCAAAACCGTCTGGTCGCTGGTCCTGGCTGGTGCGCAGGGTGGGTGCCCAAGGCCTAGCGCTAACCCCGGTCTAATTATTTCCGACATATGCCGAGGCGGCGAGTGAGGCAGCTCGGCGCCTCTTTGGGATCCAGGAGTGATTTTCGGACGAAGAGGCCTGAAAGGGGCAGCACTCAAGGGCTCCGTATCCTCAAACACCTCCCCTAAGCGCCTTACTCTCAGACGTTCGGTGTCGAAGAATCAGATCTAGGCGACGCAAGCCCTTAGCAGCTCTCACTACTCTTTACTGCCTGGATCCCAAGCGACAGGCGGTCCCGATCCTGCGACCGTTAGGCGCTCGCCATAACGCGCGAAGCCCTGATAATCAAACACCGCCTGATGTTGCACACTGTAATTGTCCCAGATGACTAAGGTGTGAGGCGTCCATTTGATTCGACATTGATGTCTGACGTTCGATCTAATTCGGTCAAAGAGACCGTCCAAGAGCATCGATGACTCCCATGAGGGCGTATCGAGTAGGTGCGATGTGAAGCTTTGATTAACGTACAGCGTGGGTTGCCCAGTGTCGGGGTGGCGAATGATCACTGGATGGTCATTGGCAGGGTAGGTGTGCCCTTGTTTGAGTTTAATACCGTACTGTCTCAGATCCTGTTCGCCGTCATGAAACGCGCGTTTTAAGCGCAGGACTCCCTGTAACTCTGGCGATAATTCATTGAACGCATCGTGCATATTGGTGAATAACGTATCGCCTCCTCCATTTGCGGGAAGGTTGGTTAAGTAGAGTAGCGATGCTCTGGGCGGCACTTCTTCACACGTGATGTCCGCATGCCAGGTTTCACCATTGCTTTGTCGTGCGTCGGGTTTGATATCGATCAGGAAGAACTCGGGATCCTGATCTTGCGCAAGATGACGCCTAGAGGGATGAGTGTGCAACTCACCAAAACACCGGGCAACCGCTTTATGAGCTTCGCGGTCAAGGTGCTGGCTTCGAAACACCAACACATGATGTTTGTTCAGTGCTTGTCTCAGTTGCGAGGCGGTTGAGGGTGAAATGGGAGTTTGAAGATCAACATCGCTGACTTCAGCGCCAAGCGATGGTGTAATGGGCGAACACTTCATGATGCCGCGGCGTCAATCCACTCGCGATTGATTGGATGAGCAGCGCCAGTTCCTCGTAGAGATTCAAGGTGCGCCAGCATTTCCCCACGGCTTGGTCCAGCGACAAACCTCGAGGCTTTGTTCTTTTTCCCCCCGGTCAGCAGCGTCCAAAGTACGAGCCCTTGCGTCTTGCGCTCTGCGAGAAATGCGCCTGGCGTTTCCATGAGATTAAATGACCGCATGGCACCCCTAAACACCGAGGGATAAGTTTGTGCGGCTTGGTTCACGGCATCACCGATGCTCGCCTGGAACCACCGTTTGACTGAGAAGGCAGCTTTCTCTTGGTCCAGCAGTATTCGGTTTGCTCTTTTGATTGCTGTCCGATCTTCTCGAAGACTCGCCTCCCAGATCGGTCTCAGGCGCTCGCGAGACTGGTGATGAAAGGCCATGGCTCGAGCGATGGGGCCCAGATCCTGTGCGAGTATTTCTCGCAGCAAGTGACTGTGAATAATGCCTGTACTGCAGCCCCGGCCATACAAGGGATTGGTTCTAATTGCGCTATCGCCGACGGCGAAATAATTGCTCAGCAGCGGGCGATCGCCGTTTACATAGTCGTGCCATTCGGCTTTGATATTGCCCATCCCGAAGGCGTCTGTGGTTGCCACAGCGGCGGCTTCGTTGACCCAAGGCTGGAGTCCAGGAATGGCCCGGCAGATAGCATCAAATTCTTCATTATCTTTGACGGCGTTATGCAGGGCTCCATCTGCTTTTGGTACGCAGACAATGACAGCAAAATGGCCGTCTTCGCCCGGGAATACGCCATACTTGAGGTAACCTAGATCGCCCGCGCTTCTGTGTTTGCCTCGCCGTGGTGGTTCCTCCACTCCAGGCTTTAATTTGTAGTGGCGGGTGTAGTAAACGATCTCAGCATCATGGCTCTCGCTCTGAATCGAGAGGCCCGCTAGTTCGATCCACTTTTTGAAATGGGAGCCTCTGCCTCCAGCATCAACATAGAGATCAGCGGTGATCACTGCTCGCGCTTCGGATCTGTTAGGCGATGACTGTGGGTCGATCGGTTGTACCTCTAGACCTGTGATGGCTGCTGGGCTCTGGTCGGTATCAATGATCGCGCGGTTGACGCGGACACCCGATTTAATTTCAAGCCCGGGTTGCTTCTCTGCATATCGCCTAAGGACCATCTCCATCGTGGCGCGCCGGCACATTAAGAGCCAAAGCTTGTCATCTTCGGCTGTCGCTGTAACTTTGCCTACCATGGCGTCGGGCAGCATATCCTCGAACGTAATTTTTCTCGCACCCGCCGCCCAAAAGTCTTCGATGAGATCAGGGAACATTTCTGTTAGCAGATTGCTCATGACTCCCAAAAAAGCGTGTGGATGCTTGAATTGAGATGCGCCTCGTCTGATCCACTCAAAAAAGATGGCATCCGCATCGCCATCGGGAAGGGCTGCATCTCGCTCGATAATGGTGACCCTATGCCCGGCTTTCGCGAGCGCGATACCCGAGCATAGGCCGCATATGCCCGCTCCAGTGATTAAAACGGATGGTTTGTCTGAAGTCATAGTTGTCGTCATCTGGGAATAGGGCCGACTTTCGCAGCCCAGTTAGTCTAGTCCTGCCAAAAAGTTTAGCATGTAGCGGTTAACGGCCTCCGGCGCCTCCTGCTGGGTCCAGTGGCCAGCGCCCCCGACAAGTGCGTTTACCGCGAGATTGGGAACATGCTGTGGCATGGCATCGAGGGCCGCTTTTGCCATGACAATGACACCATCTCGATCACCAGCAACGAACATCGCGGGTTGCTCGACGCGTTGCGGCACTTCAGCGAACCGCTCCCACGTGAGGTCTAGGTTGCGGTAGTAGTTAAGCGGTCCTCTGAAGCCGCTACGCTCAAAACTCCTAACATATTCTGCAAGATCGCTAGTGCTGCACCAGGGCTCAAGATGTCCTGGGTCAGACACTTGACTTAGCATGTCGTCATTCGGACCCCGCTCTCCACCCAGCATGGAAGGATCAGCGAGCCCGGAGGCCAGATAATAAAATTTGCGGAGCGTGACTTCGATATTAGCTTCGAATTCAGCCTCGGCGACACCCGGAGTTTGGAAGTAGAGTTGATAGAAAAACTGGCCCTCGAATACCCGCTTTAGCATCCCAAGCGGTGGCTCTGTGCCTCGGGGGCTAAACGGTACCGACAAGGCGCCAACGGCGCGCACCGTTTGCGGATCCAGCAGGGCACAATTCCAGGCGGTTGGCGCTCCCCAATCGTGGCCAATCACCACGGCTTGCTCATAACCCAGTGCGCTTACCAGTCCCAGAATGTCGTGGGAGACGTCCCACTGATTGTAAGCGGTGATGTCCGCTGGCAAATCACTCTCGCCATAGCCTCGCATATCGGGTGCGACCGCGTGGTAACCCGCCGCTGCTAGTGCGGGCAATTGGTGTCGCCAGGAGTAAGCTGATTCTGGAAAGCCGTGCACCAAGAGGACGAGGGGACCCTCACCTGCCTCCAGAACAGAGAGCTCAATACCGTTGGTCGCGATGCGTCTGCGCTTGATCTCAGTCATGACTGTTCCTTCCTCTATACGATTTGTCCGCGCGCAACGCCGGAGTACCCCTCCGATTGCGAGTAAGCCACCTCACCGCCAACAAGCACGTGCTTGATGCCAATTGCGTCGCGGGTGTATCGATAGCCATCACCCGGGACATCCTGTACATAGTATTCGTCACCCCGTGCAATGCTGTCGGCATCGAAGATGGTGAGATCCGCAATCATTCCTTCTTTGATGGTGCCTCTATCCTTAATGCCCCATATGTCAGCCGGTGCCTGGGTGATTTTGTGAACGGCCTCTGAAACAGTGATTTGCGCGTTGTCACGAACAAAACGAGAGAATAAATAGCCGGTATCGCCGTAAGTCGAGAAAGACAGGATATGTGCTCCTCCGTCGCTCGCGCCGATCATGACCTGCTCGTCCTTCAAAAGTGGTCCAACGATGTGGTCCAGGTTGTGACCCATGTCAGCTGCCAGAAAGTGTGCTTTTAAGTCTTCTTCGATCGAAAGATCGATCATAACCGCAAGCGGAGTCGTCCCGCGTTCGGCGGCAATGTCAGTCAGCGTTTTGCCTACCAGCGATTGGTTACTAGCGTGCTCGACCCGTCGAAGGGTTAGTCCTGCCCAGAGAGGCATCAGTTGTTCGACCTCTTTTTCGAGTGCTGCGCGGGTGTCTGCATCTTTGAGCGAGGCCAGAATATTCTCAGGGGTCGAAAATCTCAGCAGCTGATACCAAGTAGGAAAACGAATGAAGAGCAGGCTTGGTACCTCCAGGCAGAAACTGATGTCGATGGGCCTCGTTTGGACTTGAGGCCAAACGATCGCGCCTCGCTCTCGCTGGGCGTGGATTCTGTCCATCACCTGCTGGACGCCGTCTTGGTTGTCCTGGTTCACAAAGAGCGGTGACAAAGTGGTCGTGATGGCATGCTTCATCGAGATGTCTGCTAACTGATCGACCCGAGCTAATGTGAGATCGTTATCAAAAAACTCATGGACGACCTGGAGGATTTTTCCGTGTTGCCCCAGCACGGCGCAGAGTCGGTCGAGCTCCTTCGTGTCCGCGTATCGACTGGGGACAGGCTGTAATTGCTCATCCATGTCGACAAAGCTGGTGGACAGGCCGATCGCACCGTGATGCAAGCAGGTCTCTAGCAGTTCGCAAATGGCGTCGAGCTCATCTTCTGTGGCGGCGCGCGTCATGGAATCGTCGCCCATGACCCATAGGCGGAGAAGGCTATGGCCGACCAGGGGCGCAACATTGATCGAGAGTTCTGTTGATATCCGTTCGATGTACTCCTCGAAGGTTTCCCAGTTCCATTCAACCCCCTCTTTAAACGCTTTAAAGGGCATTTCTTCGATCTGGTTGAACATGCCCACCAGTTTCATTCGATGCTCCGCTTTGAGCGGTGCCAACGAGAGCGAACAATTTCCTGGCACGATGGTGGTCACACCATGTTCAAGCGCAGGCTTTGCCGCGCCGTCCCAGAGGAGTTGGGCGTCAAAGTGGGTGTGTGGGTCGATAAATCCTGGACTAACGATTAAACCTTTCGCATCGATGGTGGTTTGGGCATCGTCCTCTATGTCTCCAACCGCTGCGATGCGATCGCCGATCAGTCCGATATCCGCGGTGAAAAGTGGGCTGCCAGTGCCGTCTGCAATTTGGCCTCGCTTAATAATCGTGTCGTAGGTCATGGTATGGCAACTCCTTCAATTTATGCGTACTGATCAAATCTGAGCTCGCTCACATGATGGTGTCGATGCAGAGCGATGACATGTTTGACTCACCCCGCCTCTCTGCGCTTCGTAGCCAGTTCCAGGCGAACTGCAAGCAAATATAAGCTAAAGGTGAGCCAACTGTCTTTTGCTGTGGTGATGAAAAGATAGGCAAGGTTTCTAGCCAAATCAACTACCGAGGAATCAATCTGAGGGCTGTTTTCAAAGCCATGGTTAGCTCTTAATTTCCCTACGGCCTGACGTAGTTCTGGCCTCGAAGTTAAGGCTCGTTGTTAATGCGCACAATATTTCACCTGGGAGCTGAATTGCCGATTAGTAAATGCCAATTGCGTCAAGGCGAAAGCCTACTATTGGTGTGCAGCTTGAATGGCATCGCGCACGAGCTGCCATGTCGTGCCGATGAGCTCCTCTACTTGACTGGCGCCGGCTAGATCCATCAAGTGTGCGCAGCTCATTGGGTCGAGTGGTACGACCGTTTGTCCGCCTGTGGGGTAGGTGAGTGTGATGAGTAGCTCCGCGTGTCCCTCATGGGCGGCGCCCAACTGGACGCTGGATATCACTGCTTCTTGGTTGGTCACGGAGCGCCTATTGGGTTCAATGGATGTTGCCGAGCCCATCGCCCAGTCAAGGCTTCGCGAGCGGCGGCTCAAGAAATACGATGTCGCTAGGGAGAATCGGATTGGCTGGACTACCGTCTGGCTTTGGAGCGATGCGGCGGGCAAAAATATGGAGATTCCAGCTTTGCAACTGACTGATGGCCTGCTCTGAATCCTCGCCTGGCAAATGAGCCTCGGCGATGGTCGCCCATGTGTCTCCGGGCGCAGGATGAATAGATTGCCGTAGTGTGTTCATAGAGAAATCCTTGGCTGAAATTCCTGTCCTTGTGTCAAGAAAGATAACGCACTTCGCTGAATAGGCGCTAGTGCCGCATGTTTGCCGAGCGTTCGCCTTTAGGCGAAGTCATGACCACTTTCTTAATCGATGCGAAGCATTGGCCTTGTATCGACCAGTAGGTAGTAGTTGAGGTTAGATCCGCAGATGCAGGCCACAACACAAAGCCCAAGGACAAGACCGTTCCCGCTGAGCTGAGACCTCAGATTGACTCGCCGCCTATCCAAAGCGTGGTCGCACGTGCAAGCTGTTCACCAGTCTCATCAAAGAGCGCAGCTCCAGCGAAATGCTTTTTCCCTTGAACGGCGATAGTCCAAGCGGACACGATGATCGTTGCGCCTGCTTTGGGTAAGGCGAGGATTTCCGCAGACATTCTGCCCATCAACCCCGTTCGAATGGATGCATTCATGAACGCAAATTGAGCGGGGCAATCCATAGCTGTCCATAAGAAAGACGCGGGCACTTTGCCGTCGATGGCCCATGCCTCTTCGGTTTTCCAAAGCGCGGCGACATGGCCTTGATCCAGTGGGGCGGGGTAGACTTGCAGCCCGTCTTCGGCTTCGACCCCGCAACAAAAACAGATCGGGTGAAATCCTTTTTGGTTGGGCAGTAGCGGGTTGATGTTTGGGGTAAACGCGAGTGATGAGGGCATCGCTGCCTCGATTCGGGCAGGGTTGGGACAGGGTGGCACGGTGAAATCGGCAAACGGAGAGTCGATCAGACGACACTCTGCAATTAGTGTCTCATTATCGAAAACGTCGACCCCGCGCGTTTCGCTAGCCCCCCTTTTGACTGTCATGGTTCTATCAAGGGGAATCGGGGATCGAAGAGTGATTTCAGGCGCCTTCTCAGGGTGACGCGGTAGCAGCTCGGCAAAGACACCGCTGACATAGCCACCATTACCCGATTGAGGTGGCCCTCTAAACCGACTCGGGATAACCACTGTGTTCTGCATGGTTTATGGCCCTATACTCAGAGAAAGATGAAAAGTAGGTGTGCGCGATGGCTTCTATACACTCGATTTATCATTACCCAATTAAGGGTTGTCGTGCCGTCAAAATCGCGGCGTCGGATGTTACCACAGGCGGATTAGTAGGCGATCGTCAGTGGGTGCTCGTTAATCAGGATGGGATCGTCAATCAGAAAAAACTGCCGACGTTGCGATTCCTCGATATAGCGCTAGAGCAGGACGGTATGACCTTGAGCTTCAAGGGTGCAGGAAGAGTCCGGGCTGATTTTGCTGATTCTGAATCAAGCGGAGAGGTCGTCAGTATCGGCAGGCAGGTCGCCTGTGAGCACGCGGCTGAACCGATCAATCGATGGCTGTCTCAAGCTTTTGGGCAGCCGCTCTCGCTGGTTCGGGCAGTCGAGGCGAGGCCCCTACAGTTGGCGGGGACGCCGTTCTCGGCGCTACATAATATGAGTCAAAGCGCCTTCGTGGACATTGCGCCGCTGTTGATCGTGAGTCTTGAGTCGCTCGCAGACTTAAATGGACGGTTGTCCTACGAAGGTAAGCGTACCGTAGCGATCGAGCAGTTTAGGCCGAATGTGGTGATTGAAGGCGTTGATGCCTTTGCCGAAGAATCCGCGAAACGGATAGAAATCGGTGCAATGGAGTTGACCCAACTCTTACCGTGCGAGCGCTGCAGCGTGACGACATTCGATATTTCCATTGAAAGTGAGTCGGAGGCTAAGCCCTCAAAGGAACCGCTTAAGACCTTGAGCCAATATCGAAATGGGGGGGTGGGCTATGCTGGTGGCGTCACTTTTGGCGCTTACTTCGCGCCTGAGTCGGATGGGAGGCTGCAAGTGGGTGATGAGATCAACGTGATCGAGTGAGTCAAGGCTTGGATGGCTCGCCGGGGCGACGCGTATGCAGACCGATGCATCTCACTTGCTAGGGGGATGATCAAAGCGGGCTGCTTGAGCTGATTTGGTTACGAATGCTTCCTTAAAAGGAGCGAGGCATCCCTAGCACGTGTTCACCGATAAAGCTGAGAATCAGATTGGTCGAAATGGGTGCGATCTGATAGAGCCTGGTTTCTCTAAACTTGCGTTCGATGTGGTATTCCTTGGCGAACGCGAAACCGCCGTGGGTCTGCATACAGACATCCCCCGCTCGCCAAGAAGCCTCAGACGCCAGCATCTTCGCCATATTGGCCTCGGCGCCGCAGGGTTCTCCTGCATCAAACATTCGCGCGGCTTTCTCAACCATGAGCCAAGCGGCCTCTACCTCGGCATAACAACGAGCGATCGGGAATTGTACCCCTTGGTTTTGACCGATGGGTCGATCGAATACCACGCGCTCGGTCGCGTAGTGGCTCGCTTTATCAATAAAGTAGCGCCCGTCACCGATGCATTCTGCAGCGATCAAAATCCGCTCAGCGTTCATTCCGTCCAAAATCACTTTGAACCCCGCTCCCTCAGTACCCAATAGGTTCTCCTTGGGGATTCGCATGTCATCGAAAAAAAGCTCGCAGCTGTGATGATTGATCATGGACTCAATGGGCCTGATCTCAAGGCCGTTGCCCTCAGCCTCACCGACGTGAATCAGAAACGCAGATAGTCCCTCCGTTTTCTTACTGACTTGCTCCTTTGGGGTCGTCCTTGCGAGGAGCACCATCAAGTCAGAGTGCTCGATCCGGCTAATCCAGACTTTCTGTCCATTGATCACATAATCATCGCCATCTCTCCGGGCAGTGGTTTTTAGGCTAGTGGTATCGGTGCCCGTCGTTGGCTCAGTAACCCCGAAGCTTTGCAATCGAAGGTCACCAGCTGCTATGGCGGGTAGGTATTTTTGCTTCTGCGCATCACTACCGTGCCGTAGGACTGAACCCATGACGTACATTTGCGCGTGGCAAGCACCTGCGTGGGCGCCAGACCGGCACACTTCTTCCATGATGACGGATGCTTCGTAGACACCGAGCCCCGCACCGCCATAGTTTTCTGGGATGAGCACCGTCAGGAAGCCTGATTTGGTCAGCTCACTAACAAACTCAGTGGGGTAACCTCGGGTGCGATCGAGTTCTAACCAATAGTCCTCGCCGTATTGCGCGCACAGTTGCCTCACGGCGGTGCGTATTTCGGTGATATCGGTTGACTCGCTCATCGACCAGTCCTTAGCGTCTTTTCAATTGCATAGGGTGTCCGCCGACTCTACCGAAAGCAGTGGGGCCCTTCAATGGAACCTGTCGCGTTCGCTGATGGGCCCAGCCAGTTCGATTAAGGGAGCGCCTGCTGAAGCTTTTACTAGAGAATCTGCTGCGATTCCAAGTGTCGGATGCGCTGCTCAAGGGGAGGGTGACTAAGGAAAAGCGCGCTCAACCCGGTTCGGCGGCCCGAGATGCCGAAGGCCGCGAATTCGCCTTCGAGATCCAGAGGCTCGGACACTTGCGAGAGGCGTTTTAACGCCCTAATCATTTTGGATTTGCCAGCGAGCTGTGCGCCGCCCTCATCGGCGCGAAATTCCCGCCGTCTTGAGAACCACATGGTGATGATTGAGGCCAGAATAGATAGCAGGACTTGAAAGACGATCGTGGTGACGAAATAGCCGATTCCATGGCCGCGCTGATTCTTCAAGATAACTCGATCAACAATGAAACCGCCTAATCTTGAGAGGAAAATAACAAAAGTATTGAGGACCCCCTGAAGCAGGCCCATGGTGATCATATCGCCATTGGCGACATGGGCGATCTCGTGACCGATGACCGCTTCCACCTCATCTCTGTCCATGTGGTGCAAAAGGCCTGTTGAGACGGCAACTAAGGCGTTGTTTCTGGACATGCCGGTGGCAAATGCATTGGGCTGAGGCTGATCAAAAATACCAACTTCGGGCATGCCAATATTGGATTGGTTCGCGAAGCGCTCCACCGTACTTTTAATCCAACGTTCTGTGTCGTTGCTTGGCTGTTCGATGATCCGGACACCCATGGCGCGTTTGGCCATGAATTTGGAGATCGCCAGGGATAAAAAGGCGCCGCCAAACCCAAATAGGGCAGAGAAGGCCAGGATTCCCTCGGTATTAAAACCCGAATTGGACGCTGCAAGCATGTCGTCGATGCCAAGTACCTGCATGGCAATGCTCAAGACGATCAGAATGGCGAAGTTGGTCACTAAAAATAGTAAAACGCGCTGCATAATTGTCTCCCTTCAAAACACACTATGTGTACGGCGGACCGGAAATTCAAGATCGGAGAGTCGATCCTAAGTATCTAGTTGGTTTACTGGCCTCGGGTCACGGCGGAGGCGGGGTTTTGAATGCGGGCTTTGGCGTAAAGGGTGGGGTAAGCTCAAGACCAGGGAAGGGAGAGGATGAGCTATGCGATCAGAGTCGTTCAACTCGGGTTATGGCTTTCTCATGGCTGCCGTGGGGTTTGCAGTTGGACTGGGTAATATTTGGCGATTCCCCTATATGACGGGGGAAAACGGTGGTGGCGCCTTCCTTTTCATTTACTTAATTTGTGCAGTGCTAATCGCCCTACCTATCTTGATTGCCGAGCTAGTGCTAGGACAACAAGGTCAGGACGAGCCCTGGCAATCGATGAGACATCTTACGCAGCGACTCTCCCTCGGACCAGCCTGGCATCTTATGGGTATCTGGATGCTAGCAACCGCTTTTTTGATCATGGTGACCTACGCCACGGTTGCAGGATGGGTGTTGCTGTATGGCTGGGAGGCCTTGACCGGGTCCTTCACGGGGCTCAATGGCGCGGAATCGAACAGCGCTTTTACCGCGATGGCCGATGACTCGCTTCGACAATCGCTCGGAGTTGCACTGGTGCTGGGGGTCGCGTTGATCATTATTTTTGGTGGCGTGAAATCAGGGATTGAACGTGCCGTCACGATCATGATCCCTTTGTTGTTACTCCTACTGATCGGTCTTGCACTTTATAACGCTAGCTACCCTGGTTTTGATGCTGCGCTCAATTATCTGCTTAAACCCGATTTTTCCAAGATAGATGCGGCAACGGGTCTTGCCGCGGTCGGCCAGGCCTTTTTCTCAATTGGCGTCGCGATGGCGGGCATGTGGATTTACGGGGCTTATTTGCCTAAGCAGCAGTCGATTTTTCGGATCAGCTTGCTGGTTGTGATTGCAGATACGCTCGTCGCCCTACTGGCAGGTCTGGTGATTTTTCCGCTGGTCTTTCGTTTCGACCTCGACCCAGCAGGCGGGGTGGGCCTGATTTTTCAGGTGCTTCCGGTGGCGTTTGGGCAAATGCCGGGAGGCGTGCTGATTGCCACCGCATTCTTTACGCTGCTAGCGCTGGCTGCCATTTCGTCCATCGTTGGATTTATCGAGCCACTGGTCGTGGCGCGTGCACGGCAAATAAGCGGTAGAAGAAGGACCGCTGCCATACAATGGTCCGTGGTATTACTGCTTTTTTCGATTATGAACATCTATTGGTTTGGAGAGTGGCAGCTTGCGGGTCAAGCCTTGAACGACAGACTCGATTTTTTGTCGAATCAAATTATGTTGCCGTTGGGCGGTGTAATGGTAGCTGGCTTTGTGGGCTGGAGGCTTATGCACCGACTCACACCTGAGTCGATTGGCGTCACGTCCACCGTTACCTTTGCGATATGGGGATTCCTCCTACGCTACGTTTTACCAATAGCGCTGATTGTTTTGCTTGCAATCGGTACAGGGCTCATCAATGTATAAGTGCATGGGTGAAGGTTATGCTCGGTGCAAGCCGAAGAAACAGTGCTTGACTCCCGCAAGGCATGAAGAGAGCTTGCCAAAAGCGGGTAGGCTGCAGGAAGGGGCTTATTGGCGCGCCGAGTTCCGATCTATAACTGTTTTTACTTCAGAGCCGGCCGAGAAGTAGGCTGCGATTTCCGGATCAGCTGAAGGCGAGTCGCCTGGTGGTAGTGCGGTGCGTTAGGACGCCTTCCGGTGGCCTTTAATGGGAAGCTGATTACCCGTTAACCATAAAAATAAGGGAGGTTCATGCAGAGCATCCACAATCGAATAGTGATGATCATTATCATTGCAATGGCAGCGTCACTCACCAGCTTTCTGGTTGCTGCAGTGCTCGAGCCCCATCAGACTCGCCCTGACTTTAGGCAGTTCACTTTAGTCCAAGATAAAAAGCAGCGCTTTTTCGAATATCTTACCCCCCAGGTTGTGATGGTGAATCAGGAGATTCTGCGCGAACGAGCTGCGCTAATGTGCGGACCGGGAGTAGTTCCCGTCAGAGAAAGCCAAGAGGATGCTGCGCAGATAGAGCGCCTTGCAGTGAAGTATCGCGTGCCTGGGCGTGATGAAATGACTAGCGAGGAGCGCTGCTTAGCATTGAAAGCGAGGATCGCGATCATTCCGGTTGACTTAGTGTTGGCACAAGCAGCCAATGAATCAGCCTGGGGTACCTCGAGGTTCGCTCGAGAGCAGAATAATTACTTTGGCCTTTGGTGTTTTACGGAGGACTGCGGAGTGAGACCGCTTGCGGCGGCAGCGGGCACTCGCCATCAAGTTGCTCAATTTGAGACGGTGGCAGATGGGCTCAGATACTACGCGCTGACGCTTAACTCGCACCCAGCGTACGAATCGCTGCGAGCGCTTCGTGTAGCTGGCCTGGGAGCAGGTTCTTCAGTGACAGGGGCTTCGGTCTTGGATGGTCTGGGTAGCTATTCGGAGCGAGGCAGAGACTATATCGATGAGCTTCATCAGATGATCCGAATCAATCGACTTGATCAGTTGTCCAAGGTACTGACACTGCTTGACACTCAAGATCGTTAAAGCTCGGAATGACAGTGGGCAGTCAAGCGATGAAAGCCTTGGATCAATGACTTTGAATCCGAATGCGTTGGTGTACGGTGATAGTTGGGGTTCGCTTTAAGTTGGTGCTCCCTATGAAAGGAAGGTAGAGATGAACATTATTGCCTGCAAAAACGTTGGCGCCGAGGTGTCAGGAGTCGATCTAAGGCAGCTGAGTGATGATCAATTCCAAGTTATCCAGGCCGCATTTTTTCGGCACGGCCTTCTCTTTTTTCGTGATCAGCACCTCGATGAATTGGATCACATCGCGTTTGCCAAGCGCTGGGGCGATATCAATATCAATCGTTTCTTTAAGGCCCACAATGAGCATCCTGAGATTGCCTTGGTCGAGAAGGAGCCCGACCAGCAGCAGAACATCGGTGGTGGGTGGCACACTGACCATTCCTATGATGAGGTGCCCGCACTTGGCTCCATATTGGCAGCACGAGAACTACCGCCGGAGGGTGGGGATACGTGGTTTGTGAGTGCTGCCGACGCTTTTGATCGACTTGACCTTACGCTACAAAACGTGCTGATGAAGCTAACCGCTACACACTCTGGGAAGCATGTATTTGGTAGCACGTCCCCGTACGCCCAGTCTCAACACCAGACGGGGAGACTAAAGGGAACTGGTCAGGCGGATGAACTCCCTGATCCCGTGCATCCGGTTGTGATTGCGCATCCATTGAGCGGGCGCGCAACCCTCTACATCAATCCAGGATTTACCGTTCGAATTAATGAACTATCCGAATCGGATTCGGCTGCTATGCTCGATCGGTTGTATGGCGAAATGAAACGAGAGGAGTTCGTTGAGCGATTTGTATGGAAGCCGGGATCTATTGCGTTTTGGGACAATCGTGCCACTTGGCACTTTGCTCAGAACGACTATCAAGGCCACCGCAGGGAAATGCACCGGATTACTATCGAGGGGGAGCCCCTTCGTCGCTATATCTCCGGATGAGCTAGGATCCTTGTTCGCCTGAGTATTAGCGCGAGACACCGCAATGATGCAGGGTGGAACGGGCTCGATAATTTACCTGCGCATCGATTTCCCTTAGAGTTAGCGCCTTTGTCGATATGGGGACGGGCATGGCCAACTATTTCAACTCTTTGTCGCTCCGGGAGCAGCTCGCGCAACTAGGGACCTGTGACTTCATGGATCCGAAGGAGTTCGCTGATGGCGTCGATTATCTCCGCGGTAAGAAAGTCGTCATCGTGGGGTGTGGATCCCAGGGGCTGAATCAGGGCCTCAACATGCGCGACAGTGGGCTTGACGTGTCCTTTACGCTGAGACAAAGCGCGATCGACGAAAAGCGCGCCTCCTATGTCAACGCGGTCGATAATGGATTTAACGTTGGCACCTATGACGAGCTTATCCCCTCTGCCGACCTGGTTCTCAATCTGACGCCTGACAAACAGCATTCTCACGTCGTTAAAGAAATTGAGCCGTTAATGAAACAGGGCGCCTGCCTTGCCTACTCGCATGGGTTCAACATTGTCGAAGAAGGCCAAGTGATTCGCCCCGATATTACGGTGATTATGGTGGCCCCCAAGTGTCCCGGAACCGAAGTTCGCGAAGAGTACAAGCGAGGATTCGGTGTGCCAACGCTTATCGCAGTGCATCCTGAAAATGACCCCAACGGCGATGGTTTGGCGATCGCTAAAGCGTATGCCGCGGGAACGGGTGGCGATCGAGCAGGCGTCCTAAGGTCGTCATTTGTAGCCGAGGTGAAATCCGACCTGATGGGCGAACAAACCATTTTGTGCGGAATGCTGCAGACCGGCTCGCTGCTATGTTTCGACAAGATGATCGAAAAGGGTGTCGATGCTGGATTTGCTGCAAAACTGATTCAATATGGTTGGGAGACAGTGACCGAAGCATTAAAGCACGGCGGCATCACCAATATGATGGACCGTCTCTCAAACCCCGGAAAAATACGTGCGTTTGAGCTTGCAGAGACGCTGAAAGACCTGATGCGCCCGCTGTACGAGAAGCATATGGACGACATCATGACCGGTGCGTTCAGCAGCGGGATGATGGACGACTGGGCAGATGATGACGCCAAGCTATTAGGGTGGCGACAAGAAACGGGAGAGACTGTTTTCGAAACTACTGACGCGAGCGAGGAGACAGATATCTCCGAGCAGGCTTATTTTGATCTTGGCATCTTGATGGTGGCTATGGTGAAAGCAGGGGTTGAACTCGCGTTTGAGACGATGACCGCTGCCGGGATCAAGGCTGAATCAGCGTATTATGAAAGTCTCCATGAGGTGCCATTGATCGCGAACACCATCGCTCGGAAGAAGCTGTACGAAATGAACAGTACGATTTCTGACACCGCTGAGTATGGCTGCTATCTATACAACCACGCGTGCCTGCCCCTGCTTCAGTCGTTCATGGAAGGCATTGACGCTGACGTGATTGGTCACGGGCTTGGGCTCAATGATCAAGGGGTCGACAATCAAACGCTGATCCAAGTGAATGAGGAAATTCGAAACCATCCAGTTGAGGATATTGGCCGAGTCCTGCGTGGTTACATGACCGCCATGAAGCGAGCAATCTAATCAACCGATGATCAGTCATGAGGCGGTATTTGGTCTTAGTGAGGCCACTATCCGCCTGTCCTACTCTTTCTCATTAGGACCGACTACCTGGTCTATCGAACCCGGTGATCGGTGGTTGGTGCTTGGCGAGAATGGCGCCGGTAAGTCTGCCATGCTGTCAGCCCTAACGGGGATGGGTGATTGCGTTTCTGGTGACCGAGTGGTCCCTAGTCAATGTGCAGTGGTATCAAGTGGCTTCCAAAACGCATTGATTGAGGAAGAAATTGCGCTTGAGCAAGGCGATTTATCCGGCCAAGTGGTTGATGGCACCAAGGCAGCCTCAATACTTCATCAGATAGAACAAGATGCTGCGCGTCTCGATCAGCTGTTGGACGGGCTTAATCTGGGTGGTGTGCTCGATAAAGCGTTCCGCTCCCTTTCCACGGGCGAGACACGAAAATTACTGCTCGCCAGGGCGCTGGCGTCCACAGCTGACACATTGATCCTGGATGAGCCCTTCCAAGGTTTGGATGCCGAGTCTCTCGCTTGGATGATGGATCACTTCGATTCGCTTCTTGGAGACCGGACGCTGATTTTGGCGACCAACAAGCCCGAGAACCTCCCCTGTGACGTTAATCAGTTAATGTTCATGGCGCGAGGTCAAGTCGAGGAGATTAGCGCCGTCGACAATGAAGAGGGCGCCGAATGGCTTGCGCACGTCAAGCGTTTATCCGGCCAGCCGGTGGCGATTCCTACATGGTCCGAGCGGGACCAAGTATCGCTGTCGCCGCTGGTTGAGTTAAAAGACGTAACGATCGCCTACGGCGGGCAAGCCATATTTGAAAACCTTAACTGGGCCATTGGGTCTAGTGAGCATTGGCAGGTTACTGGTCCAAATGGCGCAGGAAAGACGTCGCTTCTACAGCTGATCACTGGGGATCATCCCCAGTGCTATGTCAATGATGTGCAAGTGTTTGGTTTCAAGCGGGGCTCTGGCGAGAGTATCTGGGATGTGAAGCGGTACATAGGGGTTGTATCCTCTTCGATTCAAGTGGCGCACCGGATGTCGACATCGGTCGAGCGCACATTGCTCTCAGGTTTTTATGACTCGATCGGTTTGTATCAGAAAGCCACCGAATCTGAGCAAGCTCACGCGTCGATTTGGCTTGAACGATTGGGCCTCACTCATCTCAAACAGGCGCCTTTCTCCAAGCTGTCCTTTGGCGCCCAACGCCTGGTTCTTATTGCGCGATCAATGATCAAGAGTCCGCCGCTCCTGCTGCTCGATGAGCCTTGTCTAGGGCTCGACGGTAAGAATCGCGCGCTAGTAGTGGCGTTTATCGAGCAATTAATAGAGCAAGAGGAGACAGCGATCGTCTATGTCAGCCATGACGAGAGCGACCAGATTGCCTCCATTGACCGAGTGCTAGATATGCGTCAATTCCTACCCAAGCGCTAAGGATTGGGGATTCGACGGGTGGGCTTTGCACAATGCGGTTGATCAATTCCGCCGCTGAGTGCCAGCGCTACCTTTCTGTGGTGCGCGCCCGACGCAACATGTGTTTAAGAGGACTTTTTTTGTTTGCGTCTAAACGCCCAGCCTTCCTCGGCTGTGCTTAGGTCCATGATAATTTCTTCGTCATCCATGAAAGTTTCATAAGATGCACTCGCACCCTGATTTACACCATCATTACTAAAGACCGCGGCGGCGCTGAACCGGCCATTGCCTGCTTGGATGATTTTCCCATTCGGTGCGTCTTCAGCACACATGTAAAGTACTGCAGGAGTCACCAAATCTGGGGCCCGAGCGGGGTCAGGGCTTGATAAGTCCTCGTCTCGCCCGGGGATAGTATTCGTCAACCGGGTGGCCGCCGCAGGGGCCAGCGTGTTAACCCGAACATTTTTTGATGCTCCCTCGAGCGCCAACACATTCATCATGCCCACCATTCCCATTTTCGCAGCTCCATAGTTGGCTTGGCCAAAGTTGCCGAATATGCCTGAGGTTGAGCTGGTGAGCACTACGCGACCGTAATTCTTTTCATACATGATGGGCCAAGCGGCATGAGTAACGTACGCCGTGCCGTTTAAGTGAACACTGATGACGATATCCCAGTCATCCAAATCCATTTTTTTGAAGGTCTTATCCCTCAAAATGCCAGCATTGTTCACAAGAATGTCAATGGTTCCGAATTCCGCAATGGCGTCATCGATGATACTTTTTGCTCCTGCCCTGTCGGAAACTGAGGCTTTGTTAGCGATGGCAATACCGCCTTGATCTCGGATTTCTTGAACGACTTGATCCGCCATATCGCTAGCACCGACCCCATCAGCTGAGCCGCCAAGGTCATTGACAACTACTTTAGCTCCACGCTTTGCGAACTCTAACGCATGAGAGCGTCCAAGCCCTCCGCCGGCGCCTGTAACCACAACGACTTTGTCCTTGAATTCGCTCATTTTTTATTCCCCATTCATCGATTTCGATTACGCCAGATTCATTCGTGAATAACAACAGAATCGTGATTTTGGCGCTCAAGTCGAGCCATCCGCGAATGATTCTAGGAGATAGCACGATGATCTTTTTCTGTTTTAAAAAAAATCTGAGCGTGGATCGAGTTACTCAGGTTACGACGAAGATAAACCCTGGGTCTTGCTGGCATTAGGTCATCTGTACCTCGTCCAATATAAAAACACACTAAGTGATTTCAAGGTCTGTTATTGGTTCCGCGGGTCTAAGAAGGCGCACGTTCGCATGGTCGGAAAGTTCTTGGAGCACAGCTGAATCGCGACATGCGAAGGGAAATCCCGGCTAAAAGTGTTTTTAAAAAAAGCCGTTGTTAAGGGTTTGTCGACGAAACTGCTTGCAAATTTTTAAAAACAGCATTTTTTGAATAGCTGACTCCTATACCCTCCAACAGTGAGAAATTATACTGTGGTCCCCTTAAAACACACGAAAAGGTCAGTCCTCTTGGAAGCTAGCTTTGGAAATCAACTAGACATGCAGCAGCGTGAGTTGTTCTTAGATAATCTGCGTCGATTTTTGAATGAGGAAGTCGCGCCTCATTACGAAGATTGGGAGTCATCCGGAATTTGGCCTCGCTCACTCTGGAATCGTCTAGGTGAGGAAGGGTTCCTTTGTGTTGATATGCCGGAAGTGTATGGTGGGTATGGAGTCTCTTTCGAGCTAAGCGCTTCCATAGTCGATGAAGTGTCACGTGCGGGCTTTGGCGCACTTGCTAGTGGGCTGTCAGTGCACTCCGACATTGTTGCGCCCTACATCTTGAACCTTGGTTCTGAAGAGCAACGCCAAACGTGGTTGCCAAAGATGGTATCGGGCGAGGCTGTTGGAGCCATAGGTATGAGTGAGCCAGGTGCTGGCAGTGATCTCCAAGGGATCCGCACCGCTGCCATCAAAGATGGTGACGATTACTGCATCAATGGTCAAAAGACTTTTATCACCAACGGGCAACATTGCGATGTGCTGGTGCTCGCTACAAAAACTGATCCAAACAAAGGCGCCAAGGGCATTACCTTATTCGCAGTGGATACGTCGAAGCCAGGGTTTAATCGGGGTCGAAACCTAGAAAAGATGGGGCTCCACAGCGGAGATACCTCTGAGCTGTTTTTCGAAGACCTGAGGGTGTCTGGGGCGGACATTCTAGGTGGCGAGGGTAAAGGCTTTTACAACATGATGAATGAGCTGCCGCGAGAGCGTCTAATTTTAGGGATAGGCTGCGTAGGCGCGGCTCAAGGAGCGTTTGATTTGGCTGTGGACTATGTTCACGAGCGTAGAGCGTTTGGATCAACCATCGCTTCGTTTCAAAACACTCGGTACAAATTAGCAGAGATGAAAACCGAGATAGAATTGAATCGTGCTTTGGCAGAGAAATATACTCGGAAATTTATCGAGGGCGAGCTGACTAGTGCTGAGGCATCGATGCTGAAGCTCTCATCTAGTGAAATGCAAGGGAGGGTCGTCGATCAGTGTCTTCAACTGTTCGGGGGCTACGGCTATATGAGTGAGTACCCGATTTCTAGAGCCTATGTTGATGCCAGGATTCAACGCATTTATGGTGGCACCAGTGAGATTATGAAAGAGTTGGTTTCTCGAAGTATCGAGCCATCGTTTGCGAGCTAGAGTTAAGAGGAGGTAAAGCGGCGCAAGTCATGTCGGCGATTGAGCAATCGATCATTTCGTCTGGCAAAAACACCGCCTCGTTGCTACACCACGAATAGATTAGGTCGCGAGCGCACTCTGGTATTTAGATATATATCCAGGAACTGGTTGGCCGGCTAACTCACCGGGGAAGCAGCCGAAGCTCAGGACAGATAACTTTTCGAGGCTGGGTAAAACTCAGCGTTATAGGCCTGATATACAGCCGGTTCCTAGAAGATAGGCCAGCCATTGAGGGTTAAAAACAAGTTTTGACAAGAAAGAAGCGCGATTAAAGGTAAGCCATTGAGGGAATTAGGTATGAACGTGAATGTTGGAGACTTTTTAGCTCGTCGAGCCGCTGTTACTCCCGATCGGGAGGCATACGTTGATCCTCAGATGGGACTGAGGCTCTCTTTCTCGCAGCTAAATGAACGAGTCAATCAATTGGCGAATGCATTATCAAGCGCGGGTGTTAACCCTGGAGACCGGGTTGGACTGTGTTTGATGAATAGCGTCGAATTTCTTGAGTCATTTTTAGCAGTAGCCAAGATCGGTGGTGTGGTGGTGCCGCTCAATTGGCGATTGGTTGCTGACGAGCTTGAATTCATTATTAAAGATAGCGGCGCTGAGACAATGATCTACGGCAGCGAATTCCACAGTGTTGTCAGTGATTTGCACTCCCGAGGAGACAAAACAGATGTGGTCCGTTGGATAGAGGCAGGAGATGCCGCTAGCGTAATGCCTTTTGCTCAACATTATGATGCGGTTCGCGATTCGGCATCTGTCTCTGAGCCCACCCTTGGTGCCATTGGGGACGATTTGCTGTTCATTATGTATACGTCTGGCACAACTGGGTTGCCTAAAGGGGTTGTGCATAGTCACGCCACCGTCTTCTGGGCGATCTTAACGTTTGAAGCGAGCTGTGATTTACGAGACGGCGACCGATATTTGGTGGCCTTGCCGCTTTTCCATGTTGGCGCGTTAACGCCTGTAGCGCTCAACGTTTATCGAGGAGTCACTAGTATCGTAATGCGCGAGTTTGATCCCTTGCGGGCATGGAGTTTGATCGAAGAGGAAGCCGTTACGACGACGTTACTGGTTCCAGCAATGCTCAATTTCATGATTCAAGTGCCGGCGGAGCAAATCCATGCGGATCAACTGCGATGGATACAGTCTGGCGCTGCGCCGGTTCCGGTGAGTTTGATTGAGCAATATGCGGGTATGGAAATAGAAATCCATCAAATTTATGGCCTCACGGAGTCGTGTGGTCCTGCGTGCGTAATCGGTGCCGATAACGCCCTGAAGAAAGTAGGCTCCACCGGTAAAGCGTTTTTCCACACGGAAGTTCGAGTGGTTGATGACACGGGCGATGATGTGGAGCCGGGAGAGCAAGGAGAGGTTTGGGTTCGCGGCGGGCATATTATGCTTGAGTATTGGCATCGACCTGAGGCGACAGCAGAGACGATTACGCAAGACCGATGGTTGCGAACGGGTGATGTTGCAACAGTAGACGAGGATGGTTTCGTCTTCATTCAGGATCGCATCAAAGACATGATCATCTCTGGGGGTGAGAATGTTTACCCTGCGGAAATAGAAAACGTGCTGATGTCGCATCCAGAAGTGGTTGAGGCTGCGGTGATCGGTCAACCCAGTGACAAATGGGGTGAATCACCCTTTGCGATTGTGGTGAGCAAAGAGCCGTCGCTGACAGAGGAAGGCGTTCTTCAGCATTGTGATGGCAAGCTGGCCAGATTTAAATTGCCAAAAGGAGCGACTTTCATTGACGTTATTCCAAGAAATGCCAACGGCAAGGTCTTAAAACGCGTTTTGCGGGAGCAATTCCCGGGGCCGGCGCCAGAATAAAGCTTGGCCGTAGAAAGGAATGAGGCCTCCTTTTCCTCGAGCTTGTTCGAGTTATGGCATTCAGCTATTCGCAGTGATAGTCTGCCAGCAACCTTTGCGGTAGGCATGTTCAGAGCGGGTCTTGAAGGGATTCCCAAGGCGCTTAGCGAAGTCAAGCTCAGGGCTGTTTCCACGGTGTTGTTCAATGTGATTGCGCTATTCCCAAGACTGGAGAACGCATGATTCGCAACATTTTTTGCCTCACACTGCTCGCGTTTACTCCATCTGTTTTGGCACTGCTGGTCGATATCAGTCCGGATGACGTGATTTCAGTGAGTGAAGTTGATTCGCCAGTCGTTATAGACGGCAGACTGAATGATGCGGTGTGGCAAAATCTGCCCGAGTACGATGAGTTCTCAGTTACAGACCCCGATACGTTGGTAAAGCCCAGTCACGAAACTCGGGTTCGGCTTTTTTATAATGAAGAAGGTCTTTATCTCGGCATCCTAATGCGTCAGCCGAAGGAGACATTGATTTCTCGGTTATCAAGTCGGGATAACCGAGAAATCAAACGGGACAATATCAATTTAACGTTAGATACCTCGGGTGAAGGGCGATATGGATATTGGTTCGGTATCAATCTTGGTGATACTCAGATGGATGGCACCCTTTTACCGGAGCGTCAATTTTCGAACGATTGGGATGGCGCCTGGCGCGGAGCAACAACCGCACTTGAGGAGGGTTGGAGCGCCGAGATGTTTATTCCCTGGGGGATTGTCTCAATGCCGAAAGTGGAGGGCGAGCGGCGGATTGGGCTCTATATGTCTCGCTTCGTGGCCTATCTCGATGAGCGTTGGGGGTGGCCCGCACTGCCTTCGACCGTCCCAAAATTTATTTCAGCACTCCAATCAATTACTGTACGCAACGTCGACCCAAAACAGCAGTATTCAGTATTCCCCTCCATCGGCATTACCTCCGACGGGATTGATAACGATGTAGAGTACCGGGCTGGCGCTGATTTTTTCTGGCGCCCCACGACTAACCTGCAACTTACGGCCACCATTAACCCGGACTTTGGAATCGCCGAGTCCGATGATGTGGTGATTAATCTTTCTGCAACGGAAACGTTTTTCCCTGAGAAAAGACTGTTCTTCCTCGAAGGGCAAGAGGTTTTTACTGCGTCGCCTCGAGCAGATACCCGTGGCCAGGGAGTGGGTAATCGAGGAGCTCCTTACACGTTGGTCAATACGCGCCGCATTGGCGGTAAGCCCGTGTTGCCAGAATTAGCTGAGGGCGAATCGATTCGCGCGAAAGATGAGATTCAGCCAACGGACTTGCTTGGCGCTGTAAAAGTGACAGGACAGAACGGTCAGTTGCGGTACGGAGTATTAGCTGCAGTTGAGGATGACCCTGAATTCTTGGTTTCAGGTCCACTTGGCGATCGGATTGTGACTGGTAATGGGAGCCGATATGGAGCTGCTCGCCTGCTACTGGAGGACGAGCCAGGCGGTGCGTATCGAGCGGCAGGTTTGTTAGCAACGGGTGTGCTGAATGAACAGTTTGATGCGATGACCTTTGGTCTTGATGGACACTACATGTCGGAGAACGGCAAATTTAAGATGGATGCGCAAGCGTTCACCTCGGACAAAGATGGCCTCGAGCGCGGCTATGGTGGCTTTATCGACTTTGAGTACGTCTTCAGGCGAGGCGTCGCCCAACGCCTGGGGATCGAGTACTTTGATGACCAAGTTGATGTGAGCGACTTCGGCTACATCCAGCGGAACGATAACTTTAGGGTGAGGTCAGCGCACACCCGTACGGTTTCTAACCTTTCGTGGGCTAGGAACAACCAGTTCGACTTGAGGGGATTTGTACAAAAAAACAGTGACGGGCTTTTCACTCAGGGCGGGGCATTCCTGTCAAATCGAACAGTCTTTAACAATCTTACACAGTTAGTGGTTAGGCTCGATTTTCTTGCCGGATCGTATGATGACCTTAACAGCTTTGGTAATGGTGCTTTCCGAGTTGATCCCCGGGTCATGTCCAGCATCGAATGGGCATCGAATCGCAGCAAGAATTTTAGCTTTGGTGGTCGGCTGGGTTATATGGGTGAAGAGTTGGGTGGGCATTCAGGCAGTCATTCTGTGTATGCCACCTGGAGGCCCGATGACCGTTTGGCCGTTGACCTAATGCTCAGCTATTTGGACCGCGATGGCTGGCTCCTGCACAGGGGGGGCGACGTGATGGGAACCTATGAAGCAGAGCAAGTGTTGCCGGGTGTGAGCCTCGATTATTTCATTTCAGCGAAACAGCAGTTGAAGTTTGTTCTTCAATGGGTCGGTGTGAAAGCGCGGGGACAAGAGGCTTATCGTATCCCTGATACCGTAGGTGATCTTGCTCGCGATGCGTCGAGTGACGCAAGCGTGATCGATTTTTCCGTGTCGCAAGTCAGTTTTCAGGCGCGGTACCGATGGGAACTGGCGCCGCTATCAGATTTGTTCGTGGTTTATACCAGGCAATCCAATCAAGCAGCCCTGCTGTTGGATCAGGACTTTGGTGATTTGTTTCAAAACAGTTACCGCTCGCCATTAACCGACGCATTTGTGGTTAAACTGCGCTACCGATTTGGCTCCTAGTCCATTACCGCATTGAGTGCGCGCATTCATTCTGAGCCACGCCCAAATCGGTAAAATGCTTTTGCTTCTCTCCAGCACTTAGCATAGTGGCTAGCCTTCCTAGCCACTTAAAAAAGCCCGTTTTGCGAGGGAGCAGCAGCGCTCGAAGGCGTTGAGTGAGGAAGTTCAGTCCCAGGTCATTGCCTAAGCGAGACAGCACTACGAGCCAGCGTTACTCTCGGCCATGCGTGTCTCGCTCACCAGGTAATCGGTTACGTCAAATAGTCGGGTTGGTCCGACTAGACGGTTGACACTGACTCGGTACTTTCCATCAACGACAATGGTGGGTACCGAGGATACCTGCGATTGGCGGCTCAGTCGGTCGGACAGCGCGAGCTCTGATACCACTCTGGGAGAGTTCCAATGAGAAAGATAAGTTTGCGCATCGATGTTGCTGTTGTCTTCGATAAACTCGGCTAATTCCTCGCCTGACTCGAATCGGCGTAATCCGTTGTGAATTGCGCTGAAAGTGATCCGGTGCAACTCAGGACTTGCCTCAAGCGATTCAAGCGTATGAAAGTGCCGGCCAAGAATGCGCCATGCGTCCGAGCCAATGAGGGGACGTTTAACGAACTTGACCCCTTCATCAATGGAGGCCTGCCAATCCTCAAGCTGGTCCTCGAGACGAAAGCAATGAATACAGCCATAAGAAAAAAACTCCATTACCTCTATCGCATCGCCGCGTACTCGCCTGGGTGTGGCTAAGGTCTCAAAGTGCGTGCCTTCCTCAAACTTAGCATTCGATTGCTCATCGACGACCATGAAAGTGAAGTAACCTAGCACGCCGACCGAAACGAGCACGACCAGCGCTACAAGGCCTTTTTGGGCAGCTAACCCCTTTTTGCGTCTTGCCATGTTTGTATCTCCTA
>CAJXDD010000011.1:0-28652 GCA_913052075.1 uncultured Gammaproteobacteria bacterium | reverse complement strand
GATGCTCGCTACCCGCATAAATTTTAAGCTTACTCATCATCGCTCGACTGAGCTTGTTTTTTGGCATCATGCCTTTTACCGCTGACTCAATGATTCGCTCTGGCGCCTTGTCCTGGAGCTTCTCAAAAGAGATGGATTTGATGCCACCAGGAAAACCCGTGTGATGGTAGTACATCTTGTCCTGCGCTTTTCGGCCAGTCACCTTCACTTTGTCTGCGTTGATCACAATGACATAATCCCCTGTATCAACGTGAGGCGTGAACAATGCTTTATGCTTGCCCCTGAGTCGGTTCGCGATTTCAGTACTCAGACGGCCTAATGTTTGGCCTCGGGCATCGACAACGTACCATTGCCGAGCCACTTCATCTTTTTTTGCACTGACAGTTTTCATATCTTTTCCTTATCGCGCGCTCGGCGTTCGCTTTCCCAAACCCGAGGGCTAAATATCGCTTCCGTGGAATTGGACTCCCCTGTACTGGAATCAAAGCCGCGGCCCAGAACAGGGACTAACCATTTGATTATCCAATTTTTCGGAGGGCGAATGTTACTCAAGGATCCACAATTCCGCAACCGCCTTGATCAGATCTAAGAAGAGGTTCTTTTGACGATGAGTTCCTAAACCAGATGCTGATCCTGGAAATACTCCTTGGATTGCATCTCCTTAAGCCTGCTAGCTGTCCGCTCAAATTCAAAGGTCAGCCGATTTCCCTGATACAAGTCAAGAATATTGACTTGCGCGGTACAAATTAGATTGACCCTACGGTCGTAAAATTCGTCGATCAAACTGACAAACCGTCGAGCTTCGTCCTCGATGCCACAATGAAACTGGGGAATGGAAGAAATAAAGACCGTGGCGTACTCCCCAGCAATAGCGATGTAATCGGAAGGACTTCTTGGCCCACCACAAATATCCGAAAACTCAAACCAGATCATCTGCTGCGAGACACGACGAGCGGGAATCGACCGCCCATTGATGTTGATGGCCGTCCCAGGTGACGCTGAGTCCACTCGATCGCGAGAGATCGCGATATCTAACGTTTGCCAAATCGTATCAAGAACAGCTTCAGCATGATTCCCGAGAGGGTAATGGTAAAGCTCTGCCTGCCCCAAAGCTCGCAGCCGATAGTCAAATTCGTGATCCAGATTAACAATTTCATTGGTTTGCTCTAGCAATGAGATCGCGGGGAGAAACTTACCCCGCTGCAACCCATCTCGGTAAAGTCCCGAGGGCGGCACGTTTGATGTAGCCACTAGCGTTACGCCCTCCTCTTGCAGCGCATAAAGGAGTCCTGACAACAGCATGGCATCAGTGATGTCGGAAACAAAAAACTCATCGAAACAAAGGACGCTGCCTTCGCCAGCTAATCGCTTGGCGACAAGCTTAAGCGGGTCAGGCGACCCTTGATATTCAGCCAACGCCAGGTGCACTGACTGCATGAACCGATAGAAGTGAATGCGTACCTTGTCTTTGCGCTCGAGCGACTCAAAAAACAAGTCCATTAGGAATGTCTTGCCGCGCCCGACACTACCCCAAAGATAAAGTCCCTGGATCGAACGCTTATCGCGACGCGAAAAGCGAAACCAGAAAGACTTAGGTGATTGATGACTGTCTAGCGCCTCCCGCAAAGCATCCAGCCTGTACACAACTTCTATTTGCTTCGCATCCTCGCGCAAATCGCCTGACCGGCAATGGTCCATATAACGGTCCAGGATTGTCCGACTGGATTCACTCATTCCTCACTCACTGTTTACTCTCGAGCGTTTGGTTCCAAAGTAGGCTGTTGCAAGTCGTGGCCTAAAGTATAGCGGCTTGCGCGAACACATCACGCCCTGTCATTCCAACCTAGGGCCACGCATCACCCTTATCCGACCTCGCGGATAAGCCGATCGAGCCTTGCCACTGCTCTCTCAGCAAATGCTAGCTGCTCCAGTGAGCCTAAATCATTCAACGTAAACGAACTAACTGGGCCATCGCCTCGATGATCAAAAAAAGGCGGTATCTCTAACCGAGTCTGAAGCCACGGCAACCCTCTCTGAGCCAGCCCACGCTATCTCAGGTAGAGCGAATGCGGCTTTCTTGAGCCCATCTTCTAAACAACCACCTAAGCGAAGTTACACCTATACTGCCTGATACCAGCCTACTTCCCTCCCCCTCGACCACATAATGGGAAAGCGGATCGCATGCCATCAGGTTGCAGGAATGCTGAATTCACTCGCCAACTTTCTCTAGCGCACCGCTAGAGATCCTTACTAGCCTTCGATCCGTCGGTATGCCGACGCCGCATGCATATCGAGTCCTTCTGCCTCAGCAAGAATGGCTGCAGATTTAGCTAAGGGAATGACACCCGAACGATGGCACTGAATCACCGATTGACGGGTCACAAAATCATACGTTCCAAGCGCTGAGGCAAACCTGGCAGACCCAGACGTCGGCAACACATGGCTTGGTCCTGCAGAATAGTCGCCAACCACCTCCGGAGAGTGCTCTCCTACAAACACTGCCCCTGCTCTCAGCGGATAAGCCATAAGGGCGTCTGGATCCTCTACTGATAGTTCCAAATGTTCTGGCGCTACTCTATCAATGACATTAACGGTGCCCGCCTCATCGCATGTCTTGATCAGCAACCCTCGATTCATAATAGAAGCTGAAGCAATCTCTTTGCGCTTGCTAGATTGAAGCCGGTGCAGAACTGCCTCTCGAATCGCTTCCAGCACGACCCCATCAGTGGAAACCACAATCGACTGCGCCAATTCATCATGCTCCGCTTGAGCCAGCACATCATCGGCAACCCAATCAATTCGCGTCTTAGCATCGGCTACGACAAGCACCTCGGAGGGACCAGCCACCATATCGATCCCGACCTCTCCAAATACACGTCGCTTTGCGGTGGCAACATAGAGGTTGCCTGGACCACAGATTTTATCGACTCGCTGGATCGTCTGGCATCCGTAGGCTAGAGCACCGATAGCTTGAGCTCCGCCCATCGTGTAGAGCTCATCAACCCCTGCATAGTGAGCGGCAGCTAGCAACACAGGATCAATACTCTGTTTGTCAGCCGGCACTGCCAGCACGACTTCTGGTACACCCGCTACCTTCGCGGGAATCGCCGTCATCAGGATCGTCGAGGGATAAGATGCTTTTCCACCTGGCGCATAGACTCCAACTCGTGACATTGGGCTAATCCTTTGCCCCAACACATTGCCAAGCTCGTCCTCAAAGCGCCAATCGGTCGCTTGCTCCTCATGCTGGCGCCCGTGATAGCTTCGGATTCTTGCCGCTGCATGCTGCAGCGCTTCATTGATCTCCGGTGACAGTCGCTCACAGGCCAAAGCCATGTCGTTCTTCGAGATCAACAGATCTGCCACCGTGTCACAAGCAATTCCGTCGTACTGCGCTACAAGGCGCCTAAGCGCGGTATCGCCTCCCTCGCGAACCTGAGCCAATATTGCATCCACACTAGCCTCTATTTCTTTACTGGTCGACTCGTCAATTTGCAACGCCTGATGCAACTGCCGGTCGAAATCGGCGGCATCTTGGGATAACCGTCTCATGCCCTTTCCTCGCTGGCGGTCCGGACTGCCTGCTCGACACCATCGATGATCTCACTCAAGGCAGCGTGCTTAATCTTAAAAGAAGCTTTATTGACGATTAGCCGGGCTGAAATTTCCGCGATCAACTCCTTGGGTTCAAGGCCATTGGCTTTGAGCGTTGAACCTGTTTCCACAATATCAACAATCCGGTCGGACAACCCTATCACTGGCGCGAGTTCCATGGCCCCCGACAACTTAATAATATCCGCCTGCGTGCCGAGCTTTGCGTAATAGCGCTTTGCCGTATCGACAAATTTCGTTGCGACCGTCAAGCGCCGAGGGAGAGGCGACTCATCAATAAGTCCAGCCACCATGAGTTGACACTTAGCCAACCCTAGATCGAGAAGTTCGTAATAGTTCTGACCCGGAAACTCTAGCAGCGAATCTTTGCCGAGCATGCCAATGTCGGCAATGCCATGCTCCACGTAGGTTGCGACGTCAGATCCCCTCAACACGAGCAAGGAAATCTCGGGCATCGATGTCGGGAGCACTAACTTTCTGGAAGTCTCTGGTGAGACGGTCGGCTTAATGCCGACACTTTCCAAGACACCGAGCAGAGATGCTAATGGACGACCCTTGTTTAACGCGATCATTAGCGTTGAATTCTGATTCGATTCCATTGACTTATACTCTTTTCACCGTTGCACCTAACCTCGCTAATTTGTGCTCGAGCGCAGCATACCCTCTGTCTAAGTGATAAATACGATCGATGGTCGTCGTTCCTTCAGCTGCCAATCCAGCGATCACCAAGCAAGCCGACGCACGAAGATCAGTGGCCATTACCGGTGCACCTTTAAGTCGACGAGCACCCTCGACCCTGGCTACTGAGTTATTTCTCTGAAGTCTGATTTTGGCTCCCATCCGAGCCAGCTCCTGGACATGCATAAACCGATTCTCGAATATGGTCTCACGAATGTGAGATCGACCCGAAGCTAAGCTATTAACCACCATCATCTGGGCTTGCAGGTCGGTAGGGAAACCTGGGAAAGGGGCCGTATCAAAACTCTGGGCTTTGAGGGCGCTAGCATCAGCGGATACCGCAACCGAGTCATTGTCTCTTTCTATCGTTACACCAGTTGCACGGAGTAACTCGACTACAGTCGGCAGATGATCAAAGGTCAATCCATCAACAGCCACCTCTCCTCCGGTTGCGATCGCTGCCATCAAGTAGGTAGCCGCCTCAATACGGTCAGACATCACCTCGTAGGTAATCGGTACAAGCGAGGCAACCCCATTGACTTCAATCTGATCTGTCCCCGCACCGCGAATACTGGCCCCTGCCTGGTTAAGAAACGCTGCCAAATCAACGATCTCAGGCTCACGCGCACACCCCGACAATCGGGTTTGACCCTTTGCAAGAACCGCGGCCATCAACAAATGCTCGGTTGCCCCGACGCTCGGAAAGTTGAAACTAAAGTCAGTGCCAACTAAACCATGTTCGGCTGATGCCCGCACATAGCCGGATTCAATCGCGACCGAGGCACCAAGCGCCGCTAGCCCAGCTAGGTGCTGATCAACAGGTCGGGTACCAATCGCACAACCACCAGGCAGCGATACTTCGGCTTGCCCGTAACGGGCCAGTAGCGGCCCCAGCACATTGAAAGAGGCCCTCATCGTACGAACCAAGTGATAGGGCGCTTGCGTTTCAGCAAGCGACCCTGCTGCAATCGACAATCCTTCGCTACCGTTCCAAACACAGGTGGCGCCCATATGCTCAAGGAGCGAGGCCATTGTCTGCACATCACGAAGATTGGGAACGTTCGTTAAAGAAATAGGCGCCTCAAACAAAATGGAGGCAGCCATCAGCTTGATTACAGAATTTTTGGCACCCGCCGCGCGAACACGCCCGCTTAGCCGCTGTCCACCTTGTATCTCGAGTCGGGCCATCGCATTTATCTTTCGGAGGGCGCTTTTGCGCTGATCGTCACGGCATGGATAGCCCCTGAGGTAATCTCATTATTGAGGTATCGATAGACCATCTGCTGACGCTTAACCCTCGAAAGCCCCTCAAAAACGGCGGCAACGACATTAATGGCCGCACGATCTCCGTCGAGCGATACATCAACAGACTCGGCGCTGAGATCCGATTTTAAACGCGCTTTTAAGGCCTCCGCTTCCATGTCTTGACTCCCTCAAAACCGCTAATGATAACATGTCGACTCAATGCCGCTGTCCGAGCATTGCCCAGCGGACCTCCTACTTACCGGATGCACAAATGGCCCCAGCACTCTTGATCGACGCTTCTGCCCTTGCATCAAATCGTAGTCTAACGTTCTGGTTGAAGTCGCCCACGCCCGAGCGCTGCGTTCTCAGCAGCATGAGACTCTCGTGAAAATATCCAAGACATCATCGGTCAGCATCATTAGCACACGAGCAGTGATACTAGTCCTAATTCTTCTACTGCTGGGCGTCGCCATTGGAGCGATTGTCGAGGAAGACGAGCAATCAAATCCACTGCTTTTCAACAAAAATGAACCTGATCTATTTCTTGAGCATGCGTCGCTTACCCAATTTGACAGGCGCGGTGTGTTGTTAAGCCAGATCACTGCAGAGCGGTTTACTCACTATCCTTTGACGGATGTCACTGCACTGCAATCACCTAGGATCAAGCTCTTTATAGAACGCGAGCCCAACCCTTGGCGTATTAATTCGACCGCGGGTAGGCTGCTCCCATTAAGCAAATATCGAAAAGAAACGGTCGAACTCTGGGACGAGGTCAATGCAAACCGCCTTCATAGGGATGGAACCCAGACTGTCATCACAACTGCTGCGCTAACTGTATTTGCGAACGAAAATAGGGCACAGAGTGACGAAGCAGTGGTGATTACGACTTCGAATTCAGTCACGCGCGCATCCAGCATGCAGGCGTGGCTCGACTCAGGCCAATTCGAACTTAAAGGCTCAGCGAGCCAACCTGTTACGACACGGCTTGAAATTGAGAGGCCAAGCCTAGCCGACTGATCAACGGGCAACCGCCCAGTCACCTTTCGACCCACTTCCCTCCCAACATCACATGGTAGACTCGTTCCAAGTCAGAAAACCTCATTCAGTATGATCAGATATAACTGCTTACGCTGCCTCGCGCTGACCGCCATTTTCTGGTTCAGCTCACCGCTGGGTGCCGACAACGGCCAACCGATGCCCATCAATATTCAAGCTGACCAAGCCATCGTGAGTGAGTTAGAGGGGCTTTCCACCTACTCAGGCAACGTTCTAATCACCCAGGGACCACTGCAAATTAACGCCGACGAGGTTCAGCTAACCAGCCTAGACAATACCGTCACAACGATTGTCGCAACTGGCCGAGCGAGCTCAAGCGGATTAGCGAGTTTCACCCAAGCCCCAAGTCAGAACCTTGAGTCGATCCGAGCCAGCGCTGAGACGATCGAGTACGAGGTTAGTCAAGAGAAGCTAATCTTGAGCGGCAACGCAACCCTAGAGTTAGGACAAGACCGTTACAGGGGTGATAAGTTGAGTTACGACGTCACCCGGGGCATTTTTAAATTGGAGAGCGGAGACAGCCCTTCGGACAGGGTTAATCTCACGATCAACCCCAATTCAGATAACCCATTATGACCACAAACGAGACAGACCGAAGCGCGCTGGAGGCTAGCCGAATTCGAAAACGGTTTGGTACGCGTGTTGTGGTGAAAGATGTGTCGCTTTCCATCCGACAGGGAGAAGTGGTTGGACTCCTTGGTCCAAATGGCGCTGGCAAAACTACCTGCTTTTATATGATCGCCGGTTTAATCAAAGCAGACCAAGGATCCATTCGGCTTGGTCAGCAAGTGATCACCAGTGAGCCCATGGATGCGAGAGCCAGGCTAGGACTTGGTTACCTTCCCCAGGAGCCCAGTATCTTCAGAAAACTCAGCGTCAGAGACAATATTCTCGCCATCTTGGAAACAGCGACCGATCTTGAACCGCTTGAACGGCTTTCCAAAACAGATGCGCTAATTAACGAATTCAAGCTAGAACATGTCGCTTCTGCCTTGGGCATGGCCCTTAGCGGCGGCGAGAGAAGGCGAGCTGAGATTGCAAGAGCACTTGCATGCGATCCAAAGTTTTTGCTGCTCGATGAACCGTTTGCAGGCGTAGACCCCATATCTGTCGGTGACATCAAAGCCATGATCCGTCAGCTTGCAGCGCGTGGAATAGGCTTGCTGATCACCGATCACAATGTGAGGGAGACGCTGGATATCTGCCAACGAGCATACATCGTCAACGATGGATCGCTCATCGCAGAGGGATCTGCTTCCTACATTCTCAATCATGAAGTAGTTAAGTCAGTTTACCTCGGCGATGACTTTAGGCTTTGATCAGTACAACCGAGAGATGCAGTGAGCGGCAGAATGGCTGCGATTGGGCGTGTTAATCCGGTCCATTGCCCCCTTCTACCTCGCGCCCACGTACAATCCTTGCTGACTCATTCTAATCACTCTCCCCCCAAAGTATGATTGAGTCATGGCGCTAAAACCTTCACTTACTCTCAAACTCGGACAGCAGCTCCGAATGACACCTCAGTTGCAACAAGCGATTAAGTTGCTGCAACTGTCCACGTTGGACCTCCAACAAGAGATCCAGGATGCGCTCGACTCAAATCTCATGCTCGAGGAATATGACGAGCAAAACGAGTCCAGTCATGAGGAAACCGAGTTCGCGCTAGATGGCATTCCTACCGAAACGTCCACCGATGAGGTCGAGGTGCCAACTAACGAGCAGGGCGACAACGACTCGAGTGAACTCAATATCGATATCTCGGGCGAACCTGAAGAAGGCGCGATAGCTGATAGCATTCAGCAAAGCGAATCATCCGTTGATGACCTTTCCGAGACAGGCGAACAAGACGCTGTTGATCTAATCGAATCCAGCAGCTTGCAAGAAGATCTGGCAGTTGATTCAAATTGGGATGATGTATTCGAGCCCATCAGCATAGGATCTGGCGCACCCATATCGGACGACTATGATCCGATGGAATCAAGGACACAATCACAAACGTTAGCGCAGCATCTTCTCTCCCAGTTGGAATTACTTGACCTCAGCGAGCGCGACGCCTTTATCGCCTGGCACATTCTTGATGGCTTGGATGCAGAAGGGTTATTGACGATAGAGCTCGACGACATCTTAGAGAGTGCCCCGTATGAATGGCTGCTTGAAATGGATGAAATTGAGGCGGTTTTACATCTTATTCAGCATCTTGATCCTTTAGGCGTTGCCCACCGCAGCTTACAAGAGTGCTTACTGATCCAGTTACAGGCTCTGCCAAAGAATGGCGCCGCACGCGAACTGGCGATCGAGCTTGTTACCGACCACTTACCGCTACTAGGAACAAGAGATTTCGCTACCCTTACGCGAAAACTAAAGTTACAAGAGAGTTCACTCAGCGACGCGATAGAACTGATTAAATCGCTAAACCCAAAACCAGGCAGCGAATACGCTGACAATGCATCTCAATACGTGGAACCGGACGTCATGGTGCGACGAAGCGAGTCAGGTTGGGTTGTTGAGATCAATCCAAGCATTAACCCAAAGATTCGAGTCAACCCTGAGTACTCAGCGTTAATCAAGAGGAATGACACGAGTTCTGACCAGTCATACCTGAAAGAGCAGATGCAGGAAGCTAGGTGGTTTATCAAGAGCTTGCAGCAACGAAACGAAACGCTACTCAAAGTGTCCACCGAAATCATGAAGGTTCAAAAAGACTTTCTAGAGCGAGGGGACCAAGGGATGCGACCTTTGGTTCTCCATGATATCGCCGAAGCGGTAGGGCTCCACGAATCAACCATATCGCGTGTGACAACTCAGAAATTTATCGACACGCCGCTCGGAATCTACGAGCTGAAATACTTTTTCTCATCTCATGTCAGCACACATTCTGGTGGCGAAGTGTCATCCACGGCAATTCGGTCTCTGATCAAAAAACTTGTATCGGAGGAGAATACTCGCAAGCCATTATCCGACAACAAGATCGCCGCGCTCCTAGCGGATCAAAACATCAATGTTGCGCGCCGGACGGTTGCCAAGTACCGGGAAGCCATGATGATCCCACCATCCAATGAGCGGAAAGAACTCACATAAATCCCGGGCTAACACTCTCCCTGTCCCCTCTTGAGATTGCTATAATGTCTTGCGGATACCGAAACGACCCACCAAATGCGCATCGCTTCCATCCTATCCCCAGCTAGAACCTATTGCGGGCTCAACGTTAGCAGCAAGAAGAGAGCTATCGAACACGGTGCGCAATTCATTGCCGAATCTGAGCCTCGAATTGAAGAGGCAGATTTGTACCGTTCACTAATCGCTCGAGAAAAAATTAGCCCAACTGGGCTTGGCCACGGAATTGCTTTACCGCATTGCAAATTACCAAACTGCAGCGGCATTGTGGGCGCTTTGGTTACTTTGAGTGAACCCATCGAGTTTGAAGCCATTGATGATGAACCTGTCTCCACACTCTTTTACGTCGTGGTGCCAGAGCGACAGACTGACCAGCACCTTACTGTGCTCTCCATGCTGATGAAGCGCTTCAATAACCCAACGTTCAGGCAGCGGCTTCGGCAAGCGAGTACAGCCCAGGAACTTTATTTAGCTGCCGTTCATGAGGAATCTACTTGATGAGCGTTGCAAAAAAGGCAACCTCAACGCACCAGACTACGAACTTAGTCATCATATCTGGACGGTCCGGCTCAGGAAAAAGTACAGCTCTCAACGTGCTTGAGGACCTAGGCTTTTATAGCGTCGATAATCTCCCGGCCTCTCTCGCCGAACCACTTCTCGAGAAATCAAAAGCTCATGCTTTGCCAGACCGAATCGCCATCAGTATTGATGCACGTAACACCCCTCAGGATCTAGAGGCGTTCCCCGAGGTCCTTGCGAGAATCAAAGGCATCGCGCTAACCATTGTTTTTCTCGATGCTCGAACAGCAACGCTCATTCGAAGGTTTAGCGAAACAAGGCGCAAGCACCCGCTCAGTACAGACGCAGTAGACCTGAAAGAGGCGCTTGAAAGAGAGTCATCGTTGCTAGACGGCTTAGCGTCTATGGCCTCACTCAAGATCGACACAACCAATTTATCGTTACATCAACTAAGAGAGGAGGTTCGAGCCAGGGTCGCTGAAACGGATCACCGCTGCAGTTTACTCTTCGAATCCTTTGCCTTTAAGAGAGGGGTTCCAGTAGACGCCGATTTTGTCTTCGATGTTCGCTCACTTCCCAACCCGCATTGGGAAGCGGGATTGCGCGCGCTCACCGGGCTTGATCACGCGGTTGTTGAGTTTCTCGAAAAACACGACGACATCATTGACATGAGAGAAGACCTTATGCGCTTCATTAAAAAATGGCTGCCTAGTCTCAAAGCGAGCAATCGAAGTTATATCAGCATCGCTATTGGCTGCACTGGCGGACAGCATCGCAGTGTCTACTTCGTCAATGCCTTAAGTCGCTTCTTCCTAGCTGAGGGAGAGCAAGTCATCACACGCCATCGAGAAATTGAAGGCGTCTAGCTGCCGGACATGGTTACCACCGCTTTAGTCGTTGAAAACCCCCGGGGACTCCACGCCAGGTCCGCCACCGCCATTGTCAATCTGGGCCGCCAATTCAATGCGACGGTCACGTTTGAGAAAAAGGGTCAGATCGCAAACGGCAATAACATCATGGAGCTGTTATTGCTCGAGGCATCCAAAGGAACTGAGCTGATCCTTCGATGCGACGGCGAGGACGCGTTGCCTGCAAGCGTTGCACTCACTGAACTCTTCGCCGAAAGCTTCGGCGAGAAAGATCCTTAATCCGTGGAAGAAGATTCTTTTAACTCTGCTCTAAAAGAAGCCATTCAAGCGGATAACCCTTCTCAAATTCAATCGCTACTCAACGATCTAGAGTGGGTCGACGTCGCCGACACCCTGTCACTCTCGCCTCCCCCAATTCTTCAGAGCTTCAGGAGCCGAGCGATTTGGTTAGGAACAAACTTGCTAACTGCTTTTTTAGCATCCTCAGTCATTAATCTTTACAACCATCACTGATGTCGTGGGATTTTTATCATTCCTTGGCCTGGCCACCTACTTTTACGCGTAAACTTCGCCCATGACCGACTTTGAACCAGAGGCACCTAGCAAATCCCAAGAAAAAAGGGACGCTGCCGAAATTTCCAAACTAGCTGAGCGCTTGTGCGCATTAAAAAGCAGTCAGTTAGCGCTGATTCCCTACCCCAAGATCATTGATGCTATTGCGACCTATCAAAAAATTACAAAGGGCAACGCGCGAAAGCGCCAACTAGGATATATCAGCCGGCAACTCAGAAAACTTGAATTATCTGATGTGAGGGCCATCGCGCTGCGTTTTGATAGCTCGTCTCCCGAGCATAAAACCTTAATCGCCAAGCTCGAGCACTATCGAACGAGACTCATAGAGTCAGATGCTGAGGTGGTTGCAGAAATTTCTGATTATTTTCCCAACGTTGATCGTCAGCACCTTATGCTCCTTGTTAGGAAGGCTCAGAGAGAACTGTCGATGGCACAAGCAGAGTCCGCGTCTAACAAGGAATCCAGGCTGTCCACCCCATCCCAGCGCACGGCTGGATCCACTGCCGCATCAAAAGCGGTGTTCTCTTATCTCAAAACACTCGCCGATCAACACCTCACTGTAAACGCCAAGAAGGAATTTGACGCCTAATTGTTTCGAGCTCGGTCAAATCTAGCTCGAGGGTCAAAAGTCCTGGCTCGTTTCCAAGGAGATCTATGACTTCCCCCCATGGACTGACCACCATAGAGTGTCCGTAGGTCTGCCTTCCACTATCATGATCTCCACTTTGACAGGCCGCGATCACAAAAGCGGCATTTTCTATTGCTCTCGCTCTAACGAGGGCCTCGAAGTGAGCGGCTCCCGTGGGTCGCGTAAATGCTGAAGGGACTGCGATGACATTGGCGCCGAGCTTGGTCAAATCAAGATAATGCTTAGGAAAGCGGAGGTCATAACAAACACTAAGACCGATGGTAGCGAATGGCGTTTTAGCGACCAAGGGCTGATCACCTGGTTCAAAGGTTGCAGATTCGCAGTACACCTTCGTCGTGTCGCTCACTTCCACATCGAAGAGATGCATTTTGTCGTACCTCGCTACGATATTGCCTGCTGGGTCGACGACCAATGAAGCGGCTCTCACACGACCATCTTCAATATAGGTGTTGTCTGGGCGAACCGCCAACGGCATCGTCCCTGCAAACACCCAGGTCCTTTTCGCGCGCGCTAATGCGCAGATCATGGGCAAAATCTCCGACTTATAAGGACTGTTGCCCTGAGCCTCCAAAAAATAAGCGGACTCGGATTGCCCGATGGAAAGCACATCGCTCGCCGCTAGCGCAGCGAAGTTTTCTGGAAGGAAAATGGCATCAACAGAGCTGGGCTCGACCTCGCGAACCAATGCATCAAGCTGATTGAGACTGGTTGTCACATTGTGGCTGCTGGTCATTTGCACGACGGTAACGCGACATTTAGAGGCAGCTTGGACTGCGCCCGCTTCAGTCATCGCCCTGTCCCTCGCTTGAGCCTCCGGTCGTTTCTGCTGGCGCAGGTTCCTGTACCGCTTCATTCGTATCGCGTAGCGAGGCATCAAATACCGACACCAATTCGACGGACGGGTCCTCAAGAGATCCGTTAATTTCGTACTTTAAACTTGTGAGCTCATCTATTTGATCCCTGAACACCTGCTGGGCGATAAGAACACCAGCTCCGACAAGCGGACCCGTCGCGATCGCACTGTATGCGGCATACCAAGGTAAATTTTTATTGAGTGGTAGTGTCACCACTAAGTCGTAATCGATCGCCTCGCTTGGGAGCGAAAGATCGCCTGCGAACGTTAGTTGGCTCCCTGGACCAGACATAACTATCGGTTCGTTGGTCTTTATGAGACCAGGCGTCATCGAGAAACTGCCTTGCATAGCGTTAAAGGCATGGCCATCACCAAGCACATTAGCGAGATCCAGGCTGAGCCTTTGGGCGATCTCCGCAAAGTCGAATATCCCTAACAACTTCAGGGCACCAGAGGAGGCATCCGCTTGAACAACCCGTCCTTTTCCTCCTGTGAACGCGAGCGACCCAGTTAAGTCATTTTCTTCGATATTCAAGGGCGAGCCAGGCCACTCAAATGATCCGTTAAAGGAGAAATCTGCGCCTTCAAGCCCGGCGGCAAAACCCCATGCCTCTAGCGAGGATTTCACATCTGCAATATCAATGGATCCCTCAAATTTGGTAAACGGCAATTCAGAAGAGGGGTCCCAGTACAGCGGGGCGCTTCCAGCAATCACCATTCCTTTCACATTGGCCACTAAATTTTCAATCAACACCGTCGATTCACCAGGACTGACATCAAACATCCATTGACCGTAGTCCTCTTCGTCCAGTATCAGGGAGCGCACGTCCACATGAATCGGGACAAGGTCCTCACTTTGAACGCCCTGCAAAGGATCACCATCGTCCTCAGAAGTGAGAGCCAAATAGTCAATCAAGGCTTCCACCGGAGTGGAGGGATCATCGCTCAATCGAATCTGCCCCTTGAGCTCATCATCGATAACATCAAACACCCAGTAGTCGACATCTGCAGTAACACTGAGACTAGCATCCGAAAATTCAAGACCAAAAAAATCTAAGGTGCCCACATTAATAGTCACATAATCAAGGCGATCGCGAAAAGCCGCAGCATCTTCCGCACTGACAGCCTCGAATGCCTCAATGAATTCGATCCATTCTTCCGCACCGACGTAATCAGTCTCGCCTTCGACCCTCAAGGCATCAAAAGCACCCACTTGTGGTTGAGTGTTACCAAGCCTCACGAGACCGCCGATCACCTGTTCATCCTCGAGTCTAAGCATCCCAGAGAATCCGTTTCTCACCTCAAAGCTCAGTTCGGACCCAGATTCATCGAATAACTGCATAAAACGAAAGTCTTGCTTACTGTTGGCTCTGATTTTTGACAGCGGGGGTGGCATTGAAATCGTTACCCCTTCTAACATCGAGGACACTTCGATACTGGGTTGATTCACTCTGCCGCCGTAGGGAACTTGGATCATTGCCTGAAAATCAGCGCTTCCCTCCACGAAGTTGAGCACCGATAAATTCAACCACCCCTGCAAGGCAGCCAGGTTAACAATTCCCTCTATATCCACCGTCGTCACAACGCCTGCGCCTGCTGCCTCTGACGAGATGACTGCAGTGGTAGGCTCTCCGAGCATGCGAAATTGAGCGCGTGGGGCAGTCAAACCATTGTCCGAAGAGTAATGAAAATCACTAGTGAGATCGGTGAGCACGAGATCAAAATTGCCCATTTCCAAGGTTGCTCCTTGGATCGTGCCTTTCGTCTGTACCGATATCGATTTGCCGCTCGCATCCAGCGGAACTTCTAGCGCTAGTTTGCCACTCACGCTACCCGCACCATCCCAATCATCGGCAAAGTCATTAACTGCATCTGCGACCGGCTTGGTATTCAAGGCATCGACAAGATCTCTTACGACGCCCTCGAAATTTACATCAACCTGTATCTGATCAGCCGCCTCCACCCAAGAGGGATTGAATGTGCTCACCGCGCCGCCGGCGAGTCGCGCACCAAACAATTGACCACTCAAGTCTTTTGCAGCCACCCCTCGGTTATCGACAAGGACCGGACCCCCCACTTCAATAAGGTTAGGCCAGCGTTCATCGAAGTTTAGCTCCAAGCCTTTCGCCTCGGTCGATACGCTATATATCTTCTCTTTCTTAGGTTGTCTTCGATCCAGCGAGCCATGGACAAGTATTCCAGTTTCACCGGCACCGCCAGAGACAACAGCTTCCTCAAGCCAAGCCGTGACGGCTGCCGGCACAGTTCCGGGAATAAAAGGCAAGCTATCGCGGGCCACAAAGTCATGAGCCCCAATCACGAGTCCCCAGTTTCGTGACGCGAAGTCAGGCGTCATATTAATCAGCAACTTCCCTTTCGCTTCAAGAGAGTGAACATCAGCCTCCAGCAAGCCGCTAGAGATTTGCCACTTCCCTTCCTCGGATCGATAGGCGAGTTGGCCTCGAACTTCGTCAAGCCTCCAGGGCTCTGGGTATAAGAGCGGGAAGTGCAGCGCAAAATCACGGGCATTAATCCCGACGGTCCCTCCCCGCAATCCAACATCCAGAAATCCGGTCAATCCCGAAAAAGCTGGTAAAGAGCCGTCAGTACTTATCGATGCGTAATCCACATCAGCCTGGACCCGAAGCGTCTCAGCAGGCGAATCCACCGAGGCCGTTATCATGACATCATCGATGTCGAAGATCGGCCTAAACATCAGAAGCTTTTCTGCTTGTGAAGGAGACATTGCGCCCGCTTCTATCAAACCATCAAGGGTCTCTTGAGTGAGTTTGATGTTGCTAAGTTTGCCGGCTACCAAGGGCAAAGCTCTGCGCCAATTTAGAGCGACGACAATTGGCTCAGGTTTGAAATGACGATCGCCCAGCATCAGTTTTTCCGCTCGCGCTGTGAGATCAAGTTCAGCAACGTTGAGATCAAACCCGCCATCAATCGCTACTTTGGCGGAAAGCACCGCAACCGAATCACTCGAAGGATTGCTTGCTACAGTTTGAGGGCGAGCGGAATCAACGATAATTTCTCCTTTGAACGATCCAAAACCGCTTTCGCTTTTCATCCAAGTAGACGCCCTCAAACCCTCTAGACCAGTAATCAGGGGAAATCGAGCTTCAAAAAGACTAGATGGCAAGCCGTTTAATTCAACATAAGCGGTGAAATCCGAACTCAAAAACCGGCCGGGCTCGTCATCAAAAGAGGCTGAAAATCGAAGATTTTGGAGCTCAAAGGATTGACCAGCGTACCCTTGATCAAGCATGAGGTTTAATGTGCCTTTGGCGACTCGATGTCCCTCCTGTCTGCCTAAGAATAGACCAGAAGGATTCACTGCAGTGACTAGCCAATCCTGCTTCGTTTGCTCAAGCCGAATCGCAAAGTTAGTTAGAGCCAATTCTTCAATACGCGCGAAATCCAGCAAGGACCTCTCAGCAGGCTCGAGCAATCTGCTCGCAAAGGTCCAATGCCCACTTTGCATCTGCTTAAGAATCAACTCAAGTCCGGAAATGGTCAGGGATCGAACAACGAGTCTTTGTTCCATTATCGAGCGAAACAAGTCCACACGAACGGACATCGAACGGACCAGGGCATCCGCCTGCTCAGGACTTTCATCAAATAGAAGAAGCTCTTGGACTTTGACTTCTGGATCTAGTTGACTCATGCGAGCGGTAATCGTTTGAAACTCGAGATGAATACCGACCGCCTCGCTCAGCGTTCGCTGCAACTGATCACGATACCCTGACACTAGATTGGCTGCGAAGCGGAGCCCGGTTATCAGTAGCGCAAAACCAACCAATAAGACGATAATCCAGAGACGGACCCAGCTGAGCAATCGATCGAACGTCACAATCAGGATCTCTCCGAGTCAAGTCCAAGCAGCGAGACCCTAATGCCACTGATCTCAGGCAGTTTGTCGCTCAATCCTCTGCCACGTCCATGGCGATGTCCAATGGGAGGCCTACCCTAGACCTTGAGATCGCTAGCAGTCCGAAGGGCAACATCTCTGAGACTTGGCAATGCAACCGATCCGATGCACACAATTCCTGCATCTTTCTGGCAACTTTTGATTGATCTTGATCGCTTGCCATATCTATGAAATCAACCACAGTTAGTCCCCCAATATTTCGCAGTCTCAGGTGCCTTGATATTGCAACGGTTGCCTCAAGGTTCGTTTGCAGCGCTGTAGCAGAAAGATCCTTCTGCCCGAGATTACCACCCGAATTCACATCGATAGTGGTCATGGCCTCTGTCTTTTCTATAACAATGTAGCCTCCAGACGGTAGGTTAACTCGCTTGTCATGAACAGTTTCGACAGCGAGACTGGATTCGAGTTCGCGGCTAATTGAGCTTTCAACATCACGAAGCTCTCCGCAAAAGTCCACCCCAAACTGATCAATAAAGGCGGCTACGTCCAAACGAACCTTCGGATCATCTACCCTTACTACGCCCACCCGATGATCAAGCAAGTCTCTTAGCGTTCGAAGCGCTACGGGAAGGTCTTCATGAATTTTACGGGGCGTCCTATCCTGAAGATAAGCACTTTCAATCTCGTCCCATTGTTCAACCAACGCATCAAACTCTTGCGCTAGCGTTTCTAGAGACTTTCCCTCGGCTACTGTGCGGGCGATCAAACCAAGCCCCGATGATCCAGACACTTGAGGCAGCAGATCCCGTAACCGTTCACTCTCTCGCTCATCTGAAATTTTCTTTGACACACTAAACTGATCCTTTCTGGGCATGAGAACCAAATAACGTGAAGCGAGCGTAATATTCATAGTCGCTCTTGGCCCTTTCTGGCCTACTCCCTCTCTGGTCACTTGCAGCAAAACGGACTGGCCTTCCCGGAGGAGCTTTTGAATAGGTTGCTGACCCAGCTCACCAGCGTGGTTACTCTCTGAAACAACTTCTGTAACGTGAAGAAACGCCGTTTTATCTATGCCTATGTCAACAAATGCACTCTGCAGTGCAGGAACAACCCTGGACACCTTGCCTACATAGATATTGCCACGCAAATTCTGCACCGCCTGATGTTCAACAAACACCTCAAGCACCTTGCCTGCCTCAACCAGAGCCACTTGCGTGTCGTCTTGGGATTGCGCTATCCAAATTTCTCTATTCAATGCCGTCCTCAAATACTCTTTCTAGCTTTTATAAATTTTTTGGCGCATGCGCTTATCTACGCCATGCCCACAAAGTTGTTCCAGACTCCTCAAAGAGTGCCTCAGTCTCAAATAGTGGCAACCCCATAACATTGCTGTAGCTACCCTCGATTCTCTCAACGAACAGCGAACCCACTCCCTGAATGCCGTAAGCTCCTGCTTTGTCGAATGGTTCTTCCGTCTCGAGGTATCGCTTAATTTCCTGATCAGATATCGCCTTAAACTTCAACTTTGTTCGAGTGACAATTGATCGAGTCATATCAGTAACTAGTGCCGTTCCAGTATAAACCTCATGCCACGAACCTGATAACGCGCGGAGCATTTCTCCTGCCCTTTGCGGATTCAGTGGCTTCCCCATTATCCGGTCTTGATGAACGACCACGGTGTCTGCTGCCAGAACAACGCCTTCCGAGGAAAAACTAATCGTCTCTGCCTTTTCTCTAGCTAATCTACGAACGAACTCATATGGAGTTTCACCATCAACCTCAGTCTCATCAATATCGGCCGGCTGGACGCCGAAGCGAAGACCTAGTTGGCGCAATAGCTCGGCGCGCCTTGGCGATGCGGAAGCCAAAATCAAATCAAGCTCGGCAGTCGCTTTAACCATCTATCTCCCCAGCCTAATCAATTCTTCGCTCTTATCAATGACGACAGCCAACCGTTCTCGCCTCATTCTGGAGGCCAATTGCGAAATTGAGACCCACGAGACCCCGCTTTCGACCAAGCATTATCGGCACAAAGCACCCTTCACTCGCCCCCCTAGGTTCTGATATTTCGCCCAGCAAACCGTTGCAGCCGCAACATTTCTTTTTTTACCTCGCGCTCGCAATTTGCCTTGGAATGTCAACCGGGGGACCATTGGTTCAGGACTCATCTTTTGGACCGAGAGGTTACAAAGCGTCGACGAGCAAAAGATTCAGCGGAATCTACGCCTAATCATTCGTAACAACAAAAACACCCAAGGCCACATCAGCGCGCTCGCAAATGCCTTTAAAAACACCATCGCGTTCGCCAATGATCCTGATGTCAACGACAAAAACAAATACTGAAGAATCAAACCAATCAACATCGCAAATGCAAAAATAATCGCCTGCTGCCAGATCGGTAACACTCGAACTTGGGAATAAGTTGCGGCAAAAAAAAGCACGAGCATCAAGTAAAGCAAGCCATGTTCTCCAAAGTGAGAACCTGTGGCCAAATCGGCCACAAAGCCCAAAGAGAAAGCGGTAATTAAACCTACTCTTTCCGGCGCCGCAAGGACCCAGTAACTCAGTGCTAGCGCCAACCACTCTGGTTGAAAAAAGTATAAGTAAGCGGGCATGCCCCGAAACGCTGGGAGCACCATAAGAATGAGGGAAAAAAAACAGGTCGTGAGAATTACTGTCCACTGCATCACGATGAACCCACCGCTTCTATTATTTCTTCCGCTTCCATAACAGCGTCATCCTGTAATACCGGCTCATCCTGTAATACCGGCTCTAGCGCGGAAAGCAGTAGCACGTGATCGATGGCATGAGGCTTGGACGAAATCGACATGTCAACGGACTGGAAGGATTCCCCAGGAATCATCTCTATATTCGCAACCTCACCGACTGGGTAGCCTCGAGGGAATCGACGACCGAGTCCAGACGTTAGAAGAGAGTCGCCAACCCGGATATCAGCGGAAACACTAATAAAACGTACGCTCAGCTGATGTCGGTCACCAGTCCCCTCGGCAATGACCTGCTGCCCCGTTCGCTCATTCAGCAGGGGTACCGCGTGAGAGGGGTCGGTAACCAGCGTTACCTTCGACAAACCAGGCATGACTTGTGTGACTTGCCCTAATAATCCTGTCGAATCAATCACGGCTTGGCCGACTCTAACCCCATCCCGTTCACCTTTATCGAGAATCAGGCGATGACGGTCTAACCTTTGTTCAAGCGAGATAACTTCAGCAATTAGAGTGTCACTTTCGAGTTGTGAGGTTGAACCAAGCAGTGCGCGCAGCCTCGCATTCTCCGCCGCTAATCCTGCCATTCTTGATCCTAGCGCTCTGAGCTCGAAGTTCTCCGCTTCCAGAGTTGCCACTCGCTGACCCTTATCCGAGAACGTTCGAGCGGCATCGAGGACGACAGCTGACAGTCGCCCAGGCAAGTGAGCCGCCACAATGACTGGTTCAATCCAAGCAGAGGCCGCCTGGCGGACACCGCGAAAATAGTCGCTCGCGCTATCAATCCACAGCACGAGTGCACAGGTCAATATCAACGTGATCGCAAGCGATGGCGATGGAGTTGTGCGAGTGAATAAGGTATTCAACGGGACTGCGCTCTTGTCTGGTTACTTAGACCTATTTGCAACTCAAGCAGGCAATGACGGAAAACACTAAGTCGACAAAAGATCACTGAGCCCCATATTGTCCATCATTTCGAGGGCTTTGCCGCCACCGCGGGCAACACAGGTTAAGGGGTCTTCAGCGATGATTACCGGCAACCCAGTCTCGTTGGCCAATAATTGATCGAGCCCCTGAAGGAGGGAACCACCGCCCGTAAGCACTATGCCCGATTCAGCGATGTCCGCCGCGAGTTCGGGTGGTGTTTGCTCAAGCGCACCTTTCACTGACTGGACGATAATTTGCAGTGGCTCCTGCAAAGCCTCGAGGATTTCATGGCTGTTAAGAGTAAAACTCCTTGGGATCCCCTCAGCCAAATTTCGACCACGAACATCAATCTCCTTTACCACGTCACTAGGAAAGGCTGCGCCGATCTCCTGCTTGATCCGCTCCGCGGTGGTGTCGCCAATCAAGCTGCCCTGAGTTCGTCTAACGTAAGCGATAATCGAGTCATCGAACCTATCACCGCCAACTCTAACGGACTGGGAATACACAACCCCATTTAACGAAATAACGGCAATCTCAGTGGTTCCTCCTCCAATGTCGATAACCATCGTTCCCACTGCCTCGTAAACAGGTAAACCTGCCCCAATAGCTGCAGCCATCGGCTCTTCGATGAGTCTTACATCCCTCGCACCTGCACTGATTACTGACTCGCGAATCGCTCTACGTTCGACCTCTGTTGCTTGGCATGGCACGCAGACAAGCACGCGAGGACTAGGTCGAATGAAACTGTTTTTATGCACTTTCTTGATGAAATGCTGCAGCATTTTCTCAGTGACCTGGAAGTCGGCGATGACCCCATCTTTAAGCGGGCGGATCGCAGTGATATTGCCCGGAGTTCTACCCAACATGCGTTTTGCATCTACGCCGACTGCCGCTACCGATTTCTGGTTGTTATGCTGCCTAATTGCCACCACAGAGGGCTCATCAAGGATGATGCCTCCCTCCCGAACATAAATCAGTGTATTGGCCGTTCCGAGATCGATTGATAAATCGTTGGAAAATAAACCTCGAATCCGTTTGAACATAGGGTTTTAACCGAGCAATAATCGTCAATTAAGCGCGCCCGCAATTTCAATGCCCATTATAATGAGCGGTCTACTGGCCCAGCGCAGCACAAACGTGCCACTCTAGCACCAAGGCCAAACCAGTGACAAGCGAAACAAGGGTTAACATACTGTTCTGAATGGATTTTTTGTGAAGGCAACTGAGATATTCCTTTCATGTTCGCTCTGAGGACAGTGGAGTGCGACCTAGTTTCGTTGCAGCTTACAGGGAGAAACATTAGGATACCGGGCTTTTTCCAAAGGAGTCACTTGTGACGGAGCCCATAGACGAGCAGACCCTCTCACGCGTCGCTCAACTCGCTCAGCTTAGCCTCCCCGAAGATCAGAAACCCAGCCTGAAAAGAGCCATGAATGACGTGCTGGACCTCGTGAGCAGCCTCCAAAGCGTTGTTACCGAGAACATCGAGCCGATGGCGCACCCTTTATCCATTAGCCAGCCACTACGACCCGATGCAGTAACCGAAGAAGACCACTCCAAATCGATCGCAATCAACGCCCCGGCATTGGAGGCTGATTATTTTCTGGTACCAAAGGTCATCGAATGAAATTAGAGAACGCCTCTATTCGCGACTTGAGCCATGCTCTGACGAGCGGAGAACTTTCGGCGACAGAGCTAACAATTCATTTCCTCTCCCGTATCGATGCAATGTCTGACCTCAACGCCTTTATCTCGGTCGAACACGACCAGGCTCTGAAATGCGCTGCGGACGCCGATCGACGTATTCTTGCCGGTGATAAGACGCCTCTGCTTGGAATTCCTATTGCGGAGAAGGACATATTTTGCACCACAGGCGGACTAACCACAGCGGGTTCCAAAATGCTCGCCAACTACCGTTCTCCTTTTGACTCAACGGTTTCTGACAAGTTGAAGCAGGCGGGTGCCATTAGGTTAGGGAAGTGCAATCTCGATGAGTTTGCGATGGGATCATCAAACGAGAATAGTTATTTTGGCCCCGCAAAAAATCCTTGGGACCAAACGCGAGTACCCGGTGGATCATCGGGTGGATCGGCTGTAGCCGTAGCTGCAGGATTGTGCACTGCCGCGACAGGAACAGACACTGGAGGATCCATTCGCCAGCCCGCTGCCTTTTGCGGATTAACAGGGATCAAACCCACGTATGGTCGAATCTCCCGATGGGGCATGATTGCTTTTGCCTCAAGCCTAGATCAAGCAGGACCAATGACCCGCTCTGCAGCAGATGCAGCAGTGCTGCTCCAGGTCATGTCGGGCAACGACCCCAAAGATTCAACTTCACTGGTCGAAACAGTTCCAAACTACTCAGAGTTAATCGAGCAGCCGCTTAAAGACCTATCTATAGGCGTCGTGCCCGGTCTGCTAGATGGCGTGTCATCAGAGATCGTAGATGCTTATAACGCCTGCCAATCGGAGCTAAAAGCACTTGGGGCAACCTTCCAAGAGGTAGAGCTTCCTCATCATACTCATAGCGTTGGCGCTTATTATGTCATCGCGCCAGCAGAATGCTCAGCCAACTTATCAAGGTATGACGGTGCACGCTTTGGTCACCGCTGCGACAATCCGCGCGACTTACAGGACCTGTATCTGCGTTCAAGAGAAGAGGGTTTTGGTGAAGAAGTGAAACGCCGGATCTTGGTGGGCACGTTTGCGTTGAGCGCAGGCTATTACGACGCGTACTACAATAAAGCACAACGGGTGAGGAGATTGATTCAATCAGACTTCCTTTCTGCATTTGATGACGTTGATGCGATCCTTTTGCCTACTACGCCCTCGACTGCCTTCCCACTAGGGGAGAAGACCAGCGACCCGGTCTCTATGTATTTACAAGACATCTTTACGATCTCCGCCAATCTTGCCGGCCTGCCTGCCATCAGCTTCCCCGCAGGTCACAGTAACGGATTGCCCATAGGGCTTCAGCTGATTGGACCCCACCTGGACGAAGGCACTCTTCTCCAATGTGTGCATCAATATCAAAAAGTATCTGACTGGCACAAACGCACACCGAGCGAACAATCATGACGGTTCCCAACGGATGGCAAGTGGATATCGGTCTCGAGATTCATGCGCAACTCAAAACCAACTCTAAAATTTTCTCCGGAAGTTCCACCAGATTTGGTGCAGCACCCAATAGCCAAGCCAGCTTTGTTGACATGGGACTCCCTGGGGTGCTGCCCGTCGCCAATAAGGCAGTCTTCGAAAAAGCGATCCAATTTGGGCTAGGCGTAGGTGCGGAGATCAATCGCGTCTCTCGATTTGATCGCAAAAACTACTTTTACCCGGACCTTCCGAAAGGTTACCAAATCACTCAGATGGATGAGCCCATCGTGGTGGCTGGTAAAGTCCTCATCGAGCTTAATGGTAAAGAGAAGTTCATTCGCATCACACGAGCTCACCTTGAGGAGGACGCGGGAAAATCTATTCACGATGCAGTCGATCACGCCACCGCAATTGACCTTAATCGGGCAGGAACACCACTACTAGAAATCGTCTCTGAACCAGATATGAAGTCGGCTGAGGAGGCTGTCGCCTACGCTCGAAAGATTCACCAGCTAGTGACTTACCTCGATGTTTGCGATGGAAACATGGCTGAAGGTTCGATGCGCTTTGACGCCAACGTTTCAGTTCGCCGAGAAAGCGCAGTCGAGCTAGGGACGCGAAGTGAAATCAAAAATCTGAACTCGTTTAGATTTTTGGAGCAAGCGATCGAGTATGAGATTGCTCGACAGATAGAGACCCTGGAATCTGGGGCGTCACTTTCCCAAGACACTCGCCTTTTCGATTCTGAAAAGCGTGAAACCAGGCAAATGAGGAGTAAGGAGACTTCGACTGACTACCGCTATTTCCCAGAGCCAGATCTGCTCCCGGTAGTACTGAGCGAGGCATTCATTCAATCCGTAGCCGACACGATGCCAGAATTGCCAGATGACCGGTCGACTCGATATCAAGCATCTCTGGGACTCTCCCCTGCTGATGCCCGCCTACTCTCGAGTGACCTTCATTTGGCACTATTTTTCGATTCGGTCGCATGCGAAGTAGCGGATCCAAAAATAGCAGCTAACTGGATTAAGGGTGATCTTTTAGGAAAGCTCAATGAGGGTGAGCAGAGCATCGCAAATTGCCCTATTACTCCTGATCAATTAATTGATCTAATCAAACTCCTCGAAGCTGGGACTATTTCAGGCAAGATTGCAAAGGACGTTTTTCTGGCCATGTGGAATGGCATGAATATATCTGTAAGAGAATATGTTGAACGCGAGGGCCTTGAGCAAGTTTCTGATGCGGGAGCGCTCGAGCCGCTTATCAAAAAAATCATCGACGCGAATCCTAAACAAGCAGAGGACTTAAAAGGCGGAAAAACCAAGCTCATGGGCTTCTTCGTAGGCCAGGTTATGAAGGAAACATCCGGTCAAGCGAACCCTCAGCAGGTCAACTCCATCATTAGCTCACTGCTCGGTCTTTGAGCACTTCATAAATATGGGAGGCCCCGCGCTACTCACGTCTAGTTCCGGACAAAAGCTATAGCGCTCGACAGCGCGTTGAACAAACTGTGATCGCTCAAAACCAACATTAAAAGCGATCCAGGAAAGCCCTGATGCGCTGCGCGTTGACACCCAAGTCAGTTTGACCTACCCGCGAGACAGAACGTACGTCAATAATAGACAAATCGGCTTCAGATCGAACTCTGACTACAAGGTCATCTTTGAAGCCAAACCAAAAAGTCGTATCAGTTGCCTCTACCACTCCTAGCGATTCACTCACATTGATAACGCTGAGTCCCATCTCTTCCAAAACCATACGCGAACGCTCTATAGCCTCGGCCGTCGACATCGAAACCACCTTGGTCTCTAAGTATGGATAAAAATCTGCGTGAAGCGCCTCCATATCCTCTGCCGTGTGATCAGCATCACCGAACACCAGATCATTCGTCGCGTAAATTCGACGTTTGACCACTTCATGAAACTCAGGTGGATCGATCGGATTCGTCGTTATGTCATGAATGCGTGGAACCGCAAGCGCTTGTGATAGGTGTGGCGCCATGGCAATGATGGGAATAATTGAGCAAAGCGCTGTCACAGACAAAGCCGCTTTACTAATCGGAATCTTTTTTATGGCGAAAAAAGCAATTAAAACGAACATCGCCAATAAATTCAGGAGGCCGCCAGCCACCGCGAGTGTCACCCCACCTAATGAGGCGGTCAGGTCAATCACGCCATACTTGTAGGCAAGAGGACTAAGCAGCAGTATAGGTACCAAACAGATACCGAAGACTAAATTTATTTTCTGCCCGGAATGCATTAATGGCTCCTTTCAACCAACCCGCCTATTCTACACTCTACCGACTGAAACGTATCGATTCTGCCTAGCACTAAACATGGGTTACGGCAGGTACACAGCTGTATTGCGTGCCTACGGTTTCTTTAATGAAGGTCTATCCATGAGTGTTGAACTACGACGAAAACGCTCGAATCCTTTGCTTTCTGTCTCTTTGGCTGATCGCTTTTAAAGTGAGCTCCGCGCACTCAAGCAAGAACACCAATAGCAGGCCGTCCTCTTTGAAACACTTCAATCGGAGACGCCAAACCATCCAAGGAGAGGAGCGGGTCCTGTTCGACCAAAACCAAATCGGCAATCAGGCCGTTCGATAGCCTGCCGACCCGTTCGGAAACACCGAGCGCTTCAGCAGCGTGCACGGTGGCGGCCATCAATGTCTCAACGGGCGTGAGCTCTGCGATAGCAGAAAATATCGGCAGCGTCTTCGCAAAGTCAGCATGAAAGACATTAGGAATTCCAGCGTCGGTGGACGCAATGAGTTTACAACCCGCTGATTTCATCTTGCGAAAACGGGATTGAATAGCCTCGAGACCAGGAGGGTTACTCAAATGACGCTTCCAGTTGAGGTTAACAGTCGGCGAAACCCAAATGCCTTTTCTAGCAATCGTCTGAGCAATAGCAGGATCATAGTGCTTACCCCAGCCATTTGGCCCCACCCATGAACAGTGCTCAATGGTAGTCACACCCGCACTAGCGGCATGGCCAATGCCATCAACACCATGACAATGAGCTGCTATTTCGTACCCTAAATCCCTCGCGTGGTTAACGACATGATTCATGATCCGTTGATCAAATTGCGCATCACCCGGACGGCTATTTGGCGTTATGCTGCCCCCGGTCGCCATTATCTTAATCAGGTCTACGCCCTTCGCATGCTGACGATCCAGCACTGCAATGGCCTCCTCTAACGTGCCCGCTTCACCCCCCCAAAAGTGACAGTGCCCGCCGGGACTGGTCAGCGGTTGGCCGGCACAAAGCAGCCTAGTTCCAAGATGTTGACCCGAGGCGATCTCGTCCCGCACTTTGAGTTCAAGCCAAGCGCCACCACCTAAATCTCGGGCCGTCGTCACCCCAGCCTGCAACATATCGCGAGTTCGTTGCCGCATCGCCTCCAACTGCTGGTCCTTGGGTACCCGGCCATGCGCAAATGGATCAGTCACAGAAGGATCCAAACCCAGGTGGACATGGGCATCGATCAACCCGGGGATCGCTACTAATCCCTGGCAGTCCTTAACTTGATCCGAAGCATGCACATCCTCAGACTGGGTAAGCGATAACGTGCCATCATCCAATATCCGGATCGCATCGTGTTGTGTGCTATGTCCCAGTTCCTCCCCCGTCCAAATGCTGAGATTTGTGAGCAACTGTGAAGTTTTCTTTATTACCATTACATCAACCTTTTTCTTGGCTTTGGTTCAGCCTAAAGCTCTTGGTCAGCACCCTAGTATCCCCCGCCTCAGTGCTTTTGATTCAACGCTAGGATTTCCAGCAGTCCGGTCAAGATCAGATCACCCACCATGTGATCAAATATCTTCTCCTGATCAAATAGGTGCACGAACCCCCCAGTACCAATAACCAGCGGTGGATCGTCCGCAAAAACCTGATTGGTAATGCGTTGGACCAACTCACGAATCATCCCCACATTAGACCAATACAGTCCTGACTGAATGCTCTCGATGGTTGTCTTTCCAAAGGCGGTCTGCATAGGTACGATTTCAACCGATGGCAACTGCGCCGTGCGCATCTCAAGGGCCTCCATCGCCAATCTCACACCAGGCAGGATGTTCCCTCCGAGGAAAGTCTTATCTTTATCCACTGCACAGACTGTTGTTGCCGTGCCAAAGTCAGCAACGATGAGATTCCTCCCAGGGAAAAGCTTAATGGCGCCAACGGCATCAGCAATTCGGTCAGCACCGACCTCTTTAGGATCCTGGTAAGCAATATTGAGTCCCGTTTTAACGCCTGGCCGTAGCATCAAGGGATCAATAGAGAAGTATTTTTGCGCGCACGCCCGAAGCGAGTAGTTAAGGTCAGGCACCACACTACAGATGACGATTTCTTGGATTAAGCCTGGGTCAATGTCGTTTTCCCGAAGAACCCCTCGAAAGAAAACACCGAGTTCATCGGAGCTGCTACGCAGTTGAGAAGTTCGGCGGAACTGAGAAATCAGACGATCTCCCGCAAAGACGCCACCGAACACCTGAGTGTTGCCCACATCTAGACACAAAATCATAGCCACTCTCCAAGCTCGTTTCCGGCAAAACTACTTTTCGAACGAGAGTGTGCATCGCAAAGCATCGTGCAAATCATTGCGTCTACGCTGGCCATGCTGAAGCACTACCGCGATTTGCCCGTCTGCACTTCCATATTCGGACTTCAGTACCTGTCTCATTCGATCAAGTCTGTTGGCGAAAACCATAAAGGCCGCCAAGGCTTGACTATAGTTGGCCGTGCTTTGTCGATCAAACGGATGCTTATTCGCAAGCTTAGAGCTAAAATATCGCCGCGGGCCTATAGCTCAGTTGGTTAGAGCAGTGGACTCATAATCCATTGGTCGAAGGTTCGAGTC
>CAJXDD010000010.1:0-30012 GCA_913052075.1 uncultured Gammaproteobacteria bacterium | reverse complement strand
GAGGATGACAAGGACGCTCTCGAGCGTCGCTTTGCATACTACGAGTTACCTGCAGCGGCATCGCTCTCCGCGGGATTTCTTGCTGCTATGTCCACCTTGCCAGAGGCCGCATTGCCGCTCTTCGGCTATGCCGAGACGCCAAACATGGTGGCTACTGCGGCCCCTTTTGGCGCGTTACCACCAGAAGCTAACCCTTTTGGCCAAAACCTATTATTTGCCCTTTACTCGACTGGGGCGGTCACTCCCCTATCACTAGTCAACATGGGTATGGGCCGCGCCACTTTTACTGGCGATCCTACCAATCCGATTGCGCCAATTTGTGAAATCACGGATGCAAATTGCACCTCGCCTCTTTTATTGCAGGGTATCCCTGTTTCAATGGCATGGAGGACAGTTGATCAGGATACTTGGTCGGATACTAATTTCAGGGTGAATCTGGACTGGACCCCAAACGACGACACGCTGATGTATTTCTCTGTGACTAGCGGTTATCGCGCGGGCGGATACTCACTTGGGGTACTCGATGCGCGAAGTCAAAATGCAGGGGAAGGGTGCATCAACCTCGGGTTTTACGTCAATTGCCTAAGCCCTGTGTCCTATGACAAAGAAACCGTAATCGCATACGAGGTCGGTTACAAGGGCACTTTTGCGGAGGGTCGTGGTCAGGTGAATGCATCGATCTATCGCTATGACTACGAAGGCTACCAGGATCAGATTGACACATACGACTCCGCTCAAAACCGCTCTGTCGACACAGTAACGAACGCCGGTGATGCTGTGAACCAGGGCTTCGAGATTGAAGTAAGTTGGCTCCTCGGAGACTACCTAACCGTCGGTGGCAACTATAGTTACACCGACACGAAATACTCTGAGAGTTACCTGGTTACCGAGCGAGACGATCCGTCATTACCTAACTCACTTTTCCAGTATGCATTGAATGAGGATGGATCGCGCGTTACCACTGCGACCGGCTTTGTCTTCAACCTCGATGCATATTTGAGACAAGTTGAAGGTAATCCTCTGAAGCGCATTCCCAAACACAAAGGAGTGATTTACGGTACGTACGACTTTCCTATGGAAAGCGGCACCCTATCGTTCAATGCGACTGTGGGTTACACCGGCGAATATTGGAGTGGCGCAATTCAGCGGGAACTAGATCGTGTTCCAGCCCGGCACCGAGTTGACTTGAGCGTGAACTGGCGCGATAACAGCGAAAAGCTAATTATTAGAGGTTTTGTTGACAACCTAACTGATGAGCGTGTCTATCGAGGCTTTGGAACTGGAACCGAAAGCGACAATTATCGCTTAACCGGTGAGCGTCTCTATCCGAGGTACTGGGGAATCGACATAACTCGCAAATTTGGCGGTTAACACGTTTTGCCCCTCGATTCTAACTAGGGTCGAGGGGCAAACACCCGAACCGAGAGTCTCGACGTTCATTATGGGACTAGTTCTCAGTATGGCCGAGTTCCACTAAGGAGGCCAAAGAAGGCTCACCCTCTATTCTCTTTTGCCAGTCAAAGTTTCCGGCCATCCATCCTCTTTTGACTACCGATTTCAAATGGCTATACTTTTCGTTGCGCCGATTTGAAAACAGCTTGCGGGCGCATTAGAAATGCCGCTAAAGAGGAGAACCTACTTTAGCAAGAAGAGCTGAGTAGGTTTTTTTTTGCACGGATCGCCGGTATGCCCATTAATATTCCAGACTCCTTGCCTGCGGCATTCGCCCTGCGCGATGAGAACATCTTTTATCTGACTTCGAGTCAAGCAGAGATTCAGGACATTCGAGAACTCCGAATTCTCATCCTGAATCTGATGCCAAAGAAAATCGAGACTGAGCTTCATCTACTTCGGATGCTCTCCAACAGCCCCCTTCAAACCCACATTGAATTACTCAGAATCGACGACAGTCCAAGCAAAAACACCCCTATGTCGCATATGGAGACCTTTTACAAAGACTTTGACGCCATCAAAGACAGCCATTTTGACGGCATGATCATTACCGGAGCCCCGCTTGGCCAGGTTCCGTTCAGCGAGGTGAAGTTCTGGGAGCCCCTGTGTCGGATTCTAGATTGGACGGAGACCCATGTAACTTCGACCATGTTTTTATGCTGGGCGGTTCAAGCTGCCATGTTTCATCTATACGGCAAGGACAAAGAAATCTTGTCCGAGAAGCTATCAGGGGTTTATCCCCACCAGCTGCTCAAACCCTTATCTCCGATCGTCCGAGGTTTTGATCATGAGTTCCAAGCTCCTCACTCACGATATGCTGAAGTGCCGATTAAGGCCATTGAATCGGTCCCAGAACTCGAGATTTTGGCCGTATCCCAACAGGCAGGGGCATACTTATTTGCTCACAAGAGCGGCAAGCATTTGTTCGTCACCGGGCATTCGGAGTACGAACCTGATTCGCTAAAGAACGAATACTTGCGAGACGTTGAAGCGGGCACGAACCCCAAGATTCCTCAAAACTATTTTCGTAACGACAATCCCGCCGAGGACCCTGTTGTGACTTGGAGAAGCCACGGCAGTCTCTTATTCTCCAACTGGTTAAATTACTTCGTTTATCAACTAACTCCTTTTGACCTGAGTGAGGTCGGTCGAATTCGATTGGACCCACCTATCGAATTGGTTTAGTCTCCTCCGCCACTGCAGCAGGACGCGCCTAGACGCTTGAGTCATTCTAACGAACAAACAGCTAGACTCACTCAAGGTTCGGTTCCCAGAGGCCTGTTGCGCCTGACACTACCGATGATTTTAGGCATATCCTCGAGCCTCGTCGCTGGGCTTGCGGAGACTTACTACATCAGTTCGCTTGGCTCCATCCCGCTCGCTGCCCTGGGCTTTACCTTCCCTGTTACAGCCGCCTTAATGTCTATCACGCTAGGCATCTCTATTGGCATGTCCTCAGTATTGGCAAGAGCTATCGGCAGCGGCACCGACGAGCCCGCACACGTAATCGCAACAGGCGGTATGATTTTAGCCGGCATTATGATGCTCATCGTTTCCGTGATCGGCATCGCATTCCTCAACCCTTTGCTCGTGGCGCTTGGCACCAATCAGGTAACCCGCGCTCTCGCGAGTGATTATCTTCTATGGTGGTTTGCGAGCCTTTTCTTCATGGCATTACCCAGCGTCGGAGCCAACGCATTAAGGGCTACCGGCGATGCCAAGGTTTCCAGCATTATCATGGTATCAGGCAGCATATTGCAGATAGCATTGGCGCCCCTCTTTGTGTTCGGCTGGCTAGGGCTACCAGAACTGGGCATGCCGGGTGCCTCAGTCGGCAATTTCTGCGCTCGTGTGCTCGTTTGCGTGGCCACAGTCTATATTCTCGTTAACCATCACCAATTGATCCGAATGGGACAGACCAAAATACGGGAGCTGGTTTCCATTTGGCGCCGAATTCTTGCGGTGGGACTACCCGCCACCGCCACAAATATGATTGGCCCTTTATCAGCAGGTCTAATTACTGCATTGCTAGCTCAGTATGGTCAGGAGACTGTTGCAGGTTTTGGAATCGCGAGTCGGCTCGAAGGACTCGTTGTCATTCCACTATTCGCTTTATCTGCGAGCATCGGACCTTTCGTCGGCCAGAACTGGGGCGCTAAGGCTTTTCTTAGAGCAAACGAAGCAATGCGTCTCACCTTCCAATGGTCACTCTTGTGGGGAGCGGTCGTGGCCGTTTTGCTCTACTTGCTACGGTATCCGCTGATTCACCAATTCGATTCGACGCCTTCTGTTGCGGACGTTGCAGCAGATTATTTAGTCATTCTGCCAATCAGCTACGGCGCTTGGGGCATCATCATGATGACCTCGGCAATTTTTAATGCCCTGGGGCACCCACTGCGATCGACGATACTGTCTATTGCAAGGATGTTCCTGATTTACCTGCCACTCGCTTACCTCCTCAGCGCTTGGTTGGATGCCGTCGGGGTTTTCCTTGCTGCCGCGGCTGCCAATGTGATTGTTGCGATAGTCGGCTACTTTTGGAACCGAAGCACGTTTGGAGTCAAACTGGATAAAGAAGCGGAGCGGGCGTGAGCGCATGGGTCTCGAGCATATCCGCCGCATAGGTGACTAATCCTGACAACATTGAAGGCTGATTATGCGCGAGTCGCAGACAAGCCTCGGCCATATGCTCTACAGGTGTGACCCTTTCGGCAGGCGTGTCCTCATTGATAAGTTTATGGTGCATCACGCCAGGGGTGGCGACCAATCCTGGTGAGATGACATTAACGGCAATCTTATCATCGACTACCTCAGAGGCCAGTCCCGTACTCATTCGTTCAAGTGCGGCCTTACACATCCCGTAAACTGTGCCTCCCCTTGCCGGGCCGCCGAGTTCTGGATGGATCGCTGCATGGGAACTCACGTTGACGATCCACCCCTCTCCTCTCTTCTTCATGCCAGGCATTACTAATTGGGATAGATGAAAGGGCGCTTCTACTTGCACCCTAAACATCAACTGGAAGTGTTTTTCGCTAAAGAACTCTACACGGCGAAAGTACGTCACTGCCGCATTGTTCACTAGTAAGTCAACGTGGCCAAATGCAGCCTCTGCCTCTTGCATCGTTCGCTGACGTTCATCGGCGTGTGCTAGGTCCGCTCGAATCGCCAAAGCATCACCCCCAGCTGTCTTGATTCGATCAGCCACCTCAACGACACCACCTGGAAACTGGTGGTCGCCATCGTTTAGCGTGCGCGCCGTCACGATGACTTTTGCCCCCTCAGCCGCGAATCGATATGCGATCGCTTCTCCGATGCCCCGGCTTGCTCCTGTGACCAGGGCCACCTTCCCCGCTAATTTGCCGACTTGATTGACTCCGCCCATACTTGCTTACCCTTCTGACAACGTGGAACTTATCGCACTAAACGACAAAGCATTGCAATATGCCAGAGCGGAGAAGCGTGCAAAGATTACAGAAATGTCAGCAAATGCTTGCGCAGACTTTCCGCGGATCATCTATCTCTCAGTAATCAAGCAAGGTGAGAGATTGTTTAGCGATCAATTGGTTGAGCGCTTCAAGACTCTCGATCCGTCAATGGAATGACAAGGGCCAGCCAAATCAACGCAAACGCTAGCGCGATCATCAGATAGTAATTCATCATCGCAATACCGAGTTTCTGAAGACCGAGCACAACAAGCGACGATCCACCCTTGCCGGTCCGATACCCGAAAACGTCAATGAACTCTTTGGCCCTGTATCGCGCTGAAAAGCTGAGCGGTAAGTAGATGAGTTCCTTTGACGCTCTAAACAGCGAGTAGTCAAACATCTTGAACAGGAAAAAAGCAGCTCCCACCGAAAATACTGAAGGATCAAGAATCGCCCAAAGAATGACAGCGATATGCACTAGTGGCATCAACAAGTGGACAAGCCTTAGTGCGAACAATGAGAGAAGTAATGGGGTCAAGACAAACTGAAATGTGACTGCCGCGCTATTTAAGTAAAACCAAAATTGCCCCTGAAACGCCGTCTCTTCGTCAGGCTTACCGGCAAACGCTTCAGACAGCAGGCCTTGAAACTTGAAATCAAGCACCGCTGCGATGATCTGGGTTGCTAGGACAACAGCCAATAGCGCGGTAAGCTGTTTAGACCGACGGATACTTTGCCATCCGAGCGAATCGGCCCCGCCCATTGCAGCATCGGTAGCCCCAGGCTCAGGGCCAGCTTGTTCTGGCTCAGGCTCACCGAAGCGCGCATAAGTCCGGTTGGCCAGCCAGGCCGAGGGAAACAAAGCCAATGCGGCGAGCGGTATCAATAGATCCGTGCCCAAAGGAACTGCGAGCTGCGCAACTGCCCACCCGCCGGCCACGCTACCCAGACCGGCAATTCCTGTAATTGGCCCGTTCAATCGTTTTGCAGCATCCGGCGTAAACTTCGAGTTCATATAGCTCCAGTACTGTTCAATGAGCAGCACGACATAAAACTCTTTGACCAGAAAGAGAATTGGAGTCATCCAAACCATTCCGGCGCGGTAAAGCGCCCATGCCAGTAAGATTATGCCAGCAGCTAAAATGGTGGTGATACTCAGTGTTCTTTGGGGTCCAACCGCTGAGAGCAGCCGCCCATAGCCCCAGACTCCCAGGAGCATGACGAGCGGCATAACCGCCATTACCAAAGGAAGGTTCTCGGCTCCATAGGCCTGCTTAAATAGCACGGTGGAAGCCGAGCGCATTAACTCGTAGCCAGCGAGCGTGAACATTGCGGTCATGGCCATCATTAGTGCTAAGCGCACATGCTCACGCATATCTTTGATCCTCAACTGAGACTTGACTCCACAGCGCTGGCATCTCTCGAGAGTCATCCAGCGGATTCTGGTACTGGAAATTTTAACTCGCTCACACTGGGCTTTGGGATGAACTTGCACGAAAAACGCGGGCCCACATTTATCATTACAAGACCTGCTGACAGGCTAATTCTACGGTCCCTAATAAATCGAAAATGCACTCTCCCATGCCACGGCCTAGTAGGTAAAGGGAAGAGTGAGCAGGACAATTGAAGAATGGAAAGAAATGCCCACCCAGCCTATCCCCTCTTCAGTCGCGCATAGTTCAAGGACACTCGCGGGCCCATCCCGTATACTCCTCCAACCCAGGACATGAACTGACAATTTAATGACCAAGCCGGATCTAAAACCCAATAATCCCTGTTTTTCTTCGGGGCCAACTGCCAAACGACCTGGTTGGAGCCTGACACAGCTCAGAACCGATTCCCTCGGTAGATCACACCGAGCAAAAGGCCCGAAGTCTCGCCTGACTGCTGTCATCGAGCAGTCAAAGCAAATTCTCCGAATTCCTGAGGACTACGTGGTCGGCATTGTTCCAGCATCGGACACCGGAGCCTTCGAAATGGCGATGTGGACACTACTCGGCGCGCGAGGCGTCGACGTTCTGCATTGGGAGAGCTTTGGATCAGGCTGGAAAACAGATATTGAGAAGCATCTAAAATTAGAAGATGTACGCTACTTCGGCGCTGACTATGGCCAGCTACCCGATTTGTCTCTGATCGACACGAAAGAGAGAGACGTTGTATTCACTTGGAATGGCACGACATCTGGCGTACGCGTTCCTAATGGCCAATGGATATCCGATAACCGAGAGGGGTTAACCCTCTGTGACGCTACATCGGCTGCATTTGCGATGGATTTACCGTGGAGAAAACTCGACGTTGTCACTTGGTCTTGGCAAAAGGTGATGGGGGGTGAAGGTGCTCACGGGATGCTGGTGTTGTCACCAAAGGCACTCAATCGCCTAGAAACTTATATACCCGATCGCGCACTCCCGAAGATTTTTAGACTCACGAAAGCTGGCAGGGTGACTCACGATTTATTTGAGGGTTCGACCATCAACACACCGTCTCTACTTGCGGTCGAGGATCACATCGATGCCCTCCTTTGGGCAGAACGCCTCGGGGGACTTGACGCTCTCATTCATCGAAGCCAGCAGAATCTTACTGTTATCGCAAACTGGGTCGACCGCTCTGATTGGATTGCCTTCCTCGCTGAAAGTGAACCCACGCGATCGAACACAGCTATTTGCCTGAAAATCATCGACCCGCGATTTGTCGCTCTAGCGAAAGATGATCAAAGCGCCTTTGTAAAGCGTTTGACCGGGCTACTCGAGAAGGAGGACGCTGCTTACGATATCGCGTCCTACCGAGATGCACCACCAGGATTACGCATCTGGGGCGGGGCCACCGTGGAATCGTCCGATCTCGAGACACTGACTGAGTGGCTGGACTGGGCTTTCGAAGAAACCCTTCGCTCACTGTAAATCATGGGACGATTGCTCCGTTACGCCACGAACGCCGCACTGCTTGTATGCAGCACGTCAATGCTTGCTGTTGAGTCTAAAGACCAGATTCATTTTTTAATCCCTGCGGGTCCAGGGGGCGGATGGGATTCAACCGCACGCGCAGTCGGTCTGGCCCTTGATCAAGGAGGAATCGCTCAACGCGTCACCTTCGAAAACCTATCAGGAGGCGGTGGCGGGCGGGCGCTGGCGAAATTTATTGAGAACCCTAACCGCTACAGGGATGCACTGATAATCAGTTCTACTCCCATCATCGTCCGGTCCCTACAGGGCGTGTTCCCACAGACATTTCGCGACTTAAGGCCCGTTGCCAGCGTCATCAGCGACTTCAGCTGCTTTGCCGTCCATCCAGATTCAGACATTCAATCATTTAAGGATTTAGTTGCTCGCTTTAAGAGTGACCCTAGAGGCACTCTCGCCGGTGGTGGATCTGTCAGAGGCGATACAGACCACTTCGTACTCGCTCGAGCACTCCAATTGGCAGGAATTGATCCTTTAAGAGTTCGTTACCTGGCCTACGATGGCGGCGGCCAAGCAGCGGCCAGTCTTGCAGCACGGGAAATCAATGTTTTGTCAACCGGATTTAGCGAGGCCATTGGCCAGCACAGAGCTGGCCTTCTAAGGATCATTGCTGTTACCGCCGAGCGACCTATTGAATCTGCGCCAAGCATTCCGACCCTCATAGATCAAGGTTTTGATTTAACCTTTGCGAACTGGCGGGGCTTCTTCGCGCATGAGGAAACGAGTGAAGCTTCCTTCAATGAGTTTGTTCGAAACCTCGAGGCAGCGGTAACCTCAAGCTACTTTGAGGTGATTCGAGAAAGGAACGGCTGGCAACCCCATTTTATTGCTGGTGAAGAATTTACTACTTTCCTTCTGGAGCAGGAGGCTCAAATCCGAACACTCATGCAGACTGTGGGTTATTTGGAGGCCGAATCAAGGTAAGCTGGCTACATGAAATCCTGGCTACCGACGACGCTGCTACTGCTGTACTTTGCCAACTACACCTTTGCTATCCAATATATAGAACTTGATCCGTGGTCCGTCGGTGAACTCATGACGGCTCGTACCATGCCCTCTGTTATAGGGATCATCGCTTTGCTTGTCCTGACCTTTCAGATAGGGAAAACATTCTTGGGACTTGCGCAAACGCGATCAAGTGGCGAGAAAAAAATCAGCGAGGTTGATCCTCGATCTAGTACCGAGACGTCAGCTCCATTGCCAACCACGATCGCCCCACTCGCGGGGGTTGCGCTATTTTTTGGCCTGTACATCGTCTTAATTGATTCTCTCGGCTTCACAATCGCAAGTGTTTGTTTTCTTTCCAGCACGGCTTGGCTACTCGGCTACCGCAACTTTCATGGCCTCGCTGCTGTCGGCCTTGGTGTACCGCTTCTCTTGGCTGGACTATTTCATGGGATTGGCATTTATTTGCCAGCTGGCATCTGGTTAGGGGGGCCTTGATGCTTGAGGGGTTAATGATCGGGGCAGTAACTGCACTGACAAGCTTTAACTTGCTTCTCATCGCCGTGGGCTGTCTCTCGGGCATGCTCATCGGCATGCTCCCCGGCCTCGGTCCGATATCCGCTATAGCCTTGCTAATCCCTGTAAGCTATGCACTATCGCCAGAGAGCGGCATCATAATGCTCGCAGGCGTTTATTACGGCGCAATTTTTGGAGGATCGACCTCCTCTATTCTTTTGAATGCGCCTGGCGTCGCGGGGACAGTCGCGACCGCTTTTGATGGCTACCCAATGGCTAGGCAAGGGCAGGCTGGAAAGGCCCTCGCGATTGCCGCCTACGCCTCGTTCATTGGGGGGACCATCGGCGTCATACTGCTCATGATGTTGGCACCACAGCTTGCCAAGTTCGCGCTCGCATTTCAGTCTCCAGAGTATTTCATGCTAATGGTTTTAGGGCTGTCACTCGTTTTTGCCTTCGCCGATGAAGGAGATCATCTAAAGGCACTGGCCATGGTACTTTTTGGACTTAGTCTAGCGACAGTTGGGACAGATAGAGCATCTGGCTTACCTCGATTTACGTTCGGATCGATGGATCTCATGGATGGCTTTAGCTTTCTTGTGCTTGCGATGGGAACATTCGCAATGACCGAGGCGGTTTATATGGCGTCCAAAGCTAGAATCCAGCCCGAGCAGGGACCATCTTTTAGGCTACGCTCACTGGCTCTTAATCGCACGACCACCAGCACCATAGCACCTGCGGTCGGCCGTGGTTCGCTCCTGGGTTTCTTTATTGGGACGTTGCCCGGGGCAGGGGCAACCATGGCATCCTTTCTAGCCTATGGATTAGAAAAAGCCTTCCCGAAACCGGACGAAACAGCGATGGGGCGTGGGAATGCTCGAGGACTAGCAGCTCCGGAAGCCGCCAACAATGCTGCTTGCACGGGCTCGTTTGTCCCCCTTTTAACCTTAGGTATCCCAGGTTCTGGAACAACCGCCATCTTACTCGGTGCTTTTATCGCTTATGGCATTCAACCAGGACCACAACTCTACATCGAAATGCCCTCGCTGTTCTGGACTGTAGTGATTTCCATGTATATCGGGAACTTGATTCTTCTATTCCTGAATTTGCCGCTTATTCCGTATATTGCTCGTTTGCTCATCGTACCGAGATCGCTACTAGCGCCGCTCATTCTCATGTTCTCGGTAGCAGGAGTGTACCTTGTCTCTTTCAATTCAAGTGACCTTTTCATACTAGCAGGGATCACTATTACCGCTTTGATCCTTAGATGGGGCGGCTACCCTATGGCACCACTTCTGTTGGGATTTATACTAGGTGGCTTGCTTGAAGATAACCTTCGCAGGACTCTTATGCTCAGCAATGGCGAGCTCTCTTTCTTCCTGGAGCGGCCTACCTTCATTATCTTGTCTAGTATGACTCTTCTTATTATCTCTCTGCCTATCATCCGTCTGGGTCTGAAAAGACACATGAGCACCAGAACATCATGAACTTGAATCAATGGGGCTTCGCTCACTGGTTTAACAGTCTTCCCCTGGAGGAGCAGACTCCCATTACTATAGGAAGCGGTGACCTAGGTCGTGTTACAGGTATTCATAGAAAACGAATCGATGTACAGACTGAGGCTGGCCCAAAAACTGCGGACTTTGGGCTATCCAACAATGTGGAGCAAATAGCCGTCGGCGACTGGGTTAATTGCCGAGTCCACCCTAGCACCAAGCTCGTAATTAATGCAGTGCTCTTCAGAACATCGTTTCTATCTCGGATCGCTTCGGGGCCTAGGAAGTTCATTCAGCCTCTCGCAAGTAATATAGATAACGTGCTAATCCTTGCAGCAATGGACCAAACTTTTAACGTCGCTCGCATGGAGCGCTTCTTAGCAGCAGCCTGGATCAGCGGTATTAAACCGGTAGTGGTGCTCACGAAAGCTGATACGGTGAGTAGTACCCTACCATACGAAGAAGCGACTTTAGATATCGCCCTTGATACATCGGTCGTTGCCGTCAATGCACACGATACCGATACCACTGGTGCTCTTGCTCCCTTTCTTAAGCCTGGCTGTACCAGCACCATGATAGGCCTATCCGGCGCTGGCAAATCTACCTTGACTAACACATTGGCAGGTAATCACGTCATGACGACCCGATCTGTAAGGGCATTCGACGACAAGGGGCGACACACGACGACCCACAGACAGCTAGTGAGATTACCTAAGGAACGGGGACTTCTAATCGACTCACCAGGTGTTCGAGAGATGCAAGTCTGGAACGACCCCGCAATCGCCTCTCGCGTTTTTGCGCAGATCAAAGAAGAAGCTCTTCACTGTAAATTTAGCAACTGCCAACACGACACGGAACAACAGTGCGCAGTCAAACGTAAGGCGGATGAAAATGACGACTTCAACCTCATTTTTGAGAAATATAAGAAAGTGATCAGGATCACTGGCAATACCCTGTTCTAGCTCAGTCAACTCCTCGAACACAATTTATAACCCAAGCACCGATGGCTTGTCTGGAAACAAAAATAATGTAGTACGTGCTCTATTCCAGCCAAAAAAAAACCGGCTGAAGCCGGCTTTCTTTTTTCGCGTTTCGATGACCTTTTTATCAGCCCTCGAGCATGTCCTTCAGAGCAGCAAGCCTCCGCTTTTCGCCAGCTATATATCGGATGTATTGACGAGATTGCTTGGCCATTTTCTCGTCGAACTTCGCAGCTGATCTAAAGGCACTTGTCGCCAGGTCCCAATTAGAGATTTGCATGTGAGAAATAGCTAGCCAAAAATAGGTGTCTGAGGGGTCCTTTAGGTCATCATCTTCAAGGGCTCTATCGTAAGCCTTGATAGCTTCCTCATGACGATCTTCTTGAGCCAGAGCTTGGGCTAACCTATAAAATATGTCTCCATCTTCCGCGAATTCGCTCGCACGCCTCCAAGCCTCGATCGCTTTGGACATTTCTTGGGCAAGCGTGTAACAAGTTGCCAACAAACGTAGATTCTTCTCGCTTCGCTCTACGATACCAGACTCAAGACCATCCTCTAGGACCGACGCGGCCTCGTATGGCACGTCCGCATTTAGCAATCTCTGAGAAAGCATCACGAGCTCAGAGTCTTTCTCCAAAAGTCCCTGCGTATAGATTGCATAGTAGGCAGAGAGCGCTTGGTCATCCCACTCTTTCTCTGTATACATTCCCGCCAGATGCATCCAGTATTGCTTCTTAGGCCAAGTAACAACCATCCGCTCCAGGACCCTGATAACGTTATCAATATCCTGAAGCTCGTTATATAAAACCACCTGCAGGTAAATCCAGTTTTCCTTGGGTTCTTTGCCCTCAGCTACAGTAATGTTCTCTGTTTCTATTGCCCATTTAAGAGAGTCTCGAAACTCCTCCAACTGATAGTGAGCGGTGGCTCGCAGATAGGTTATACCAGCGTCTTTGCGGCCTGTTAAAGCTTCCCACTGATCCATATACGCGAGGGACTTTCTATACTCTTCACGCTGATAATAAAGTTGAAACAGCGCTCTAAGGGCGTTAGTTTCAAGGGACTCCATAATGACGCCTTGGCGGCCAGCGGCAAGCACTTCCTCGTATGCCCTTAGCGTGTTGTCCATGTCTTCAATTGTGTAATAACCGAATGCAAGTAAGTTCCAGATCTGAGACAACTCATTTGAATTCAATCTCTTTTTCTGAGTCAGCTCGAGCAAGAGATTGATCCCATCTCTTGGAGTCCCTTTTGGCTCTGGGGCCGGCTCTCCCTCTTCCCTTGGAATTGAGTCAGGATCAATCATGAGCTGAGCTTCAGAAATCTGTTTGTACAAAGATTGACTGATGGCGGGGACACGACGTGTCTTTTTCTTTTTTTCCTCTTCTGCAATCGCTACATTACCGATCGAAAACGAAACCATTGCGATAGCGCCGATCGCGAGAACGATCCACTGTCTATAATTCTGAGGACCAACGATTCTATTCATACTATCCATCCGCCAGCTCAAACTTGATTCTGTTTTGAACACCAGCCGTCTCCACTGGCACACCATCAATAACCTTTGGCTTATACTTGAATTTGACTGCTGCCTTCATTGCAGAACTATCAAAGACACTATTGGGCTTGTCTTCACACTCACCGGGATTGCGAGCGTTAGGAATGTGCGCGCAATTCGAGACAACCACTGGATCGCGAACAGTTCCAAGCTCGGTCACCGTAAACTCAACAATCACCCAGCCAGCTAAGCCCCTCGATAAAGCTCTTCTTGGATATTGAGGTGCCACTTTTACGATCGGTAGGTACTCTCCATCAGAGATACCAAAACCACCGGCACCTACTTGCACATCAACCGACAAATCAACATTGGACATATTGAAGCCAGTACTATCAACGTTCACATTGAAATTCTGAGGTGGAACGTCGGGGGGAGGCTCGTCAGGGGGAGGTGGCTTTTTTGGTTTGCGTTGCTTGGTCTCTACCTGCTGCTCTTGTTTAACACGCACGAAGTCGACGAGGTTTCCTATTTTATCCTCTGTCAGCGCACTGTCTGCACCCTGAATTAAGTACTGCATCAGGTAAAACAAGCCCAAGGTGACGACTACGCCTACGAGCGTTGATAATCCTAAACGAATGACTCTTGTCATTGGTTGTGCACCTCTACCTATGGTTCTTCAGAAGCAATCGCAACCTGCGTAATGCCAATCTGCCTTGCTGAATCCATGATGGCCAAGACTTTCTCGACTTTTGAGATAGAGTCGGCCTGTATAACAAGTCCGCCTTTGGGATTTTCAGCATGAAGACGTTCCATGAGCGGCCTCACGTTACGTACGTCAACTTTCTTCTTGTCGATCCATATACCACTGTCAGACCCTACTCCAACCAGCAGCGATACGGTCTTTTTTAGCTCTGCCGTCTGTGTGTCAGGACGATTCACCTCGACACCCGTCTCTTTGATGAATGTTGCCGTTACAATGAAAAAGATGAGCATGATAAACACCACATCTAACATAGGCGTTAAATCTGCGACTTTTTCTTCGGCTTGGGCTTGTCTGGATCTTCGCATTTAGTCGTCTACTCTGCCTTTTAATGATCGGATGTCAGAGTGTCTTCGAGAAAGTGAGTTTCAGTCTCTACTCTGCTAGTCAAAAAGGAATTAGCCAAAACGCCCGAGAGCGTAGCTACCATGCCCGACATAGTCGGTATAGTAGCTGCGGACACTCCTGCCGCCATTGACCGAGCATTGCCGCCGGAGTAGGTCATCGCCTCGAACACTTGGACCATTCCCGTTACCGTTCCTAGTAAACCTAAAAGCGGCAATAAAGCGATTAAGGTTTTAATCAGCCCCATGTTCGCCTTCAAGCGCTCGCCGACTTCCGAAATCAGCCTCTCGCGGATCATACGAGCATTCCATGAGCTTCTCTCAGACCGACCTTCCCAGTAGTTCAGAGCATCAACTACGTCGCGCTTGTGCTCGCCTGACATAAACATAAAACGTTCAAAAATGATTGCCCACATGAGAAAGGTGGTCGCGGCGATGAGATAGAGGACATCACCGCCCGCCTCCATGAACGTGCGTATGGCAATGATTATTTCTTCAATCATTTTGAGCCCTATAACTACTTGCCGGCGTTTTCAGCATGCTCAGCGATTAAACCTCCGCTTTGCTCGTTCAGAATCTGCATGATCCCTTGGGCCCGACTATTCACAAAGTAGTGCAACAATACCGTCGGTATTGCAACCGTTAGACCCAACACGGTTGTGATCAGCGCTTGCGAAATACCGCCCGCCATCGTCTTAGGATCGCCTGTTCCAAAGAGCGTAATAGCCTGGAAGGTCACGATCATACCAATAACAGTGCCGAGTAATCCGAGAAGCGGAGCGACCATCGAAATAATTTTGATGAACCCAATGAATCTGTTGATGCTTGGCTGTTCTTTCAAAATCGCCTCATCAATTTTCAATTGCAGCGTCTCGGAATCAACGCCCTCATTTTCACGATACACATTAATAATCCGCCCAAGTGGGTTGCTACCATCTGGACTGCCTGCGCTCTTCGCCTGAGAAGCTACCTTCATCCCAGTTAAAGTCAACCCGATAAACTTCGCCACGGCGATGATCACAGCGATAATACCAAGCGTAATGATAACGTAGCCCGGTGCACCGCCCTGGTGTATTCTTTCTTCGATCGTGGGCACCTGAATCTGGAGCGCCAAGAGCTGTCCACGAGTTGGATCCAACGCGAAGGGAACAAACCCACTCGAGGCTGACCCTAGTTCCTCAGCGGAGTCAACAAATCGCGTCTCAGGCTGCTTTGGTAGCTCTTTAATCACCTGATTCTCTATATCGTATGCTACGTACTCACCTTCACTGATCAGGTTAAATGAGCCTACTCGGATTACCTCTTGGGTAACTTTTTCGCCACCTAGCTTGATGACTTCGGCTGAAAACTTCGAAACTTTCGACGATTCCGTCATTTCACGCTGAAGCTCGTACCAAAGGCGCTCGATCTCTTCGATAGTTGCAAGCTTTGAGCTCTTGCCCATTGATTGAGCAAATTCTCCTAACCACTCCCCTCTACCTGGCAGTTCAGCGCTAACGATAGAACCTTCCAGAACCCCTTGAGTGTCACCTGAAACTTGCTGGAGAACGCCAAAAAGTTCCCTAAGAGAGCCCAATCGTTTGGCTAAAATTTCTTGTTTAGCAGCAATGTCCTGCTCATTCCTCTCGAATTGTGCTTCGAGGCGCTCAGACCTAGCCTCTTCATTGGCTTGCTCGCGTTCCGCATCGCGTAAAGCCTGCTGCTGACGATTCTTACCAGCAACAAACTCGCGTTCACGCTGCTCATTTACGCGTTGATTGACAACCTTTCCATCCTTGACTAGCTGTAACAATTCAGCCAGGGACTTAGCTTGAATCTCTTCTTCAGCCTGTACTGTACCAACCATAGATACCGCAAAAGCGGCTGCTAAAATCCATACCTTCTTCATGGTTACTCCCCCGCTGCTCTTACAGGCAACTTGACTAAATCTGCCGTTTGCGTTTTACGAGCGATTCTTAAAGCATCGCGAACGCCATTGGTATACTCGTCATCTAGAATCACCCAGCCTCTTGATTCGTTGTCCCATACACCTGTCATCTCAGCGTCTGGAGTCTGGAATACCAAAGCAACTCGTCCCCACTTCAACAAATCTACCTGTCGCTGAGCCCCTTCCAGTTCGATCACGTCTGTATATGCCTCAATCGTAGATCCGTACTGATTCTCCACCTGGTAGGCCTGAAGAACTTGGCTGAACTTTTCCGCAACACTCACATCTGCCCTATCCAAAGTTTCTTCTAAGAATACGATTCTCTCCTCGCGTTCCTTAATCAGAAATGGAATATCCATGGAGACGAACTTGCCTAAATTCGAAATCATTCTCTCAATCAGTGGGCCCATCTGACGTTCAATTACCGTCACGTTATCAATTGAGTTTTCTAATTCTGCTAACTCTTGTTCCTGATTTCGGATCAAACGCTCTTGTTGGAGGTTATAGACTTTAAGACCATCGACGACTTTCATCACTTGCTTGTATTGCGTGAGCAAATCACTCGTCTGGTCTTTTACCTCGTCGATACGGAGCTGTGATGCAGCGCCCTGTTGAGTAGTAGCTGAACGAACTTCGAGAACCTCGTTGAGAGATTGGGCACTAGCTGTCACGCCAAATAAGGCGAAGACCAGCGCCATCAGTGCCGAAATCAGCCCCGATCCGGATTGGATTAGTTTCATGATTTTACCTATTTCAGATGGTTGCTCTTTGATTAAAAGAGTCCAGCGCTCACCCCTCCCCCGTGAATGAAGGTCACCGTCGCCGAACGTTGACGAAGAATGGATAACGTGCTCCTTTTTGTCAAGGCAAGAAATGCCTTGATTTGCTAACAAATTTTGGCGAATCAACCCCATCGGCGACCCGTGCTACGGTAGATTGATCTGTACTCCTATCCGTAAACCCGAAACCATACTCCAAGCAACCTAGATTTAAGACTCCGCGGGTTCCCACCCAAAAAGAGAAGACCTTCCAGATGAGCTGGTAAAGTTACCTTGTTCTATCAACTCATCGCCCAAAGCGAACCCCTTCCGAACACTAGGTCTTTCCAGCAAACTCTGATACCAGGCGCTAACACCTGGGAATTTAGCCAAATCAATTTCGTGACGCTCGTGTCGGTAAACCCAAGCCAAAATCGCTATATCTGCAATACTGTATTCGCCAGCCACAAACTTAGACTCTCCGAGCCGATTTTCTAGTACTCCGTAAAGCCGCTGACATTCGTTCAGATATCTTTTCTTCGCGTAAGGCACGTCCTCTGGAGCATACCTGAGAAAATGGTGAGCTTGCCCGGCCATGGGACCCAAACTGGCCATCTGCCACATGAGCCACATAAGACAATCTCGATAGTCCTTGGGGTCAACTGGTACCAGTTTCTTAGCCCAATCTCCCAGATACAGAAGGATTGCACCAGACTCGAATAGATGAACAGGAGCGTCCTCTCCTTCTCGAAAATGTGTTAACGCAGGTATCTTGTGGTTCGGTGAAATTCGTCGGAACTGCTCCTGATGTTGCTCGCCCTTAGTTATATTGATTGGCACCAGTCGATATTTGGCTTCAAGCTCTTCGAGCATGATCGCCACCTTGTAACCATTTGGGGTTGGCCAAAAGTACAAGTCGAACTCTGGATTCATTTTTTCTGCCTAAAACGTCTAATGTGAAACTGCTTTTGATGGCTCAACCGGGATTTTTTTTGACCTCCTCGGTTCATCCAACTTTACACACGCCGCGAGCACCAAAGGGTTTCTTTAGCGGCATTGACAGCTAGCAGGGCTAAGCAAGGTGTTCCGCAAAAAATTGTAGCGATCTGTCTTTTGCAACTGCGGCAGCATTCTCATCGAAGCTTGCTCGATGATCACAGTTAAAACCATGATCCGCATCGTAAGTGTAGAGTGTGCACTGAGGGAATGCCTCGCGAATTCGATTTACATCGCTCATTGGAATGTGGGCGTCTTGCTCAGCAAAATGAAACTGCACTGGGACCTTAGGGGACTTATCTAATTGATCAACAATACCACCACCGTAATAGCTAACTGCACAAGCAAGATTTGCCACCTCACATGCCGACAGAAAAGCCATTAAACCGCCAAAGCAATACCCGACTACGCCAACAGGACCACTTTCTCGCACCGAATCCACTGTAGCCTCTATATCCATCAGAGCTTTAACCGGATTGAGTTTACCTTTTGCTATTTCCACGCCACGCATCATGTCCGAACCCGCGTAACCAAGCTCTATGCCCGGCTCGATACGGTCAAATAGTGCAGGCGCAATCGCTCGATAACCTTCCCGAGCATATCCGTCTACGACCTCTCGAATATGTGCATTGACGCCAAAAATTTCCTGGATCACTACAACCACCCCGGTCTTAGTTCCCTTGGGATGAGCATCATATATCTCGAACGAATGTCCATCCGGGCTCACAAGCGAAGTTATTTGTCCCATTCCGAATATCCTCCTCTTTGAATCATGTCCGTCTAGCACGGCCCTAGGCGAAAAGCCGAGTCCACTACACCGTATTGTTTTTTTCGGTCACCCCTCTCACACTCGACTCACTGAGGGCTCAGGTTTCGACTAACAAATTCGCTAGACAGCAAGTCCTCGTTTTGCATCGACGTAACTACAGCCATAGAAGGGTCCTTATCGAGATAGGTAGCGGCTGCCTGCATCACTTGATCGGGAGTTACTTCTAATATAGCTCGCCGAAATGCGCGTCGGGTCTCTTCAGTACGCCCTTGAAGCATCTGATGATAAGCAGTCCTGGCTTCTCCTGCCGGTGACCCAGGAGCATCTATCCCACTAACAACTCCAAGCACAGCCTCCTCAACCTCGTGCGAGGTGACCGGGTGGTCATGGAACCAACTCCCAGCGGACCGAAATACATCTAGTGTCCTATTAAGCTCAGGATCTCTGAACGAATAGAACCGGAATAATCCGGTCGTCTGATCATATGTTGCGCCTCCACCATAGGCCCCCCCTTGCTCGCGCAGTACGGGGTGTAAATAGTGCTGAGATAGTAAACGAGCAAGTATCGTGAGCGGGGCAGAATCAGGGTGCTTCTCTCTTACACAGGGAATGCAGGCAGCAGCGAAATTAGCCTGTGTGGACACAAAAAAAGCCTGTGCCTTTGGCAAAAGTTCCTCCTCAACCTGAAAGATTGGCATCGCCATTTCTGCCCAAGTTGGATAAGCCTCTGTCAAGCTGGACAACGCGTATCTCAATTCACTGGGGTCAGCGATTACTAGGGCACTGCGTCTCGAGCTAGTGAGCTGGCTATGCAGGAGCGTCAATGAGTCATGAAGTTGAGCGACATCTCCATGCTCAACCCTGCGGCACCAATCATCGTACTGGGCGAGACTACCCAAGCCGGACAACTGATGATTCATAGAGGATAACCTGGACCAAGCTCCGGAAGCCGCCAGCAGAGCAAGACTGTGCGCACTCTGCACGACACCCAGTACCTTACGTGAACGAATTTGCCCAAGAATCTGTGATATCCGAGACCACTCATCGAGCCGCAACCGATCGAACGTTTCCAACAATAATTTGGACATCGCATCTATATTTCGAGCCAGCCCTCGGGTACTCAATACGGCGTAGCCCATGGCTTGGCCGCTGTCTTGAACGGATCGCATTACACTATAGGCAGATATTCCGCCGCACGTGGCCAGCTGATACTCCTGGCTCGCCAAGTAATCCATAGACCCAACCCCGAGCTCACCCCAAAGTTGTGTAAGAAGAGGCAAAACTTCCCAAATGCGTTGATCTGACGCAGATAAAGGTACAAGCAACTGCTGATAGACAAGCCCATTGCAGCCTGTCCCATACCCAGTCAAAGCACCACTAATGGCTGGTCGCGGGTAAAACTTATCGGTCGGAACATCACTCAATCCAACCTTTGGCAGACATGACAAGTCTTCCGTCATGTTCTGTCGCTCGTTCAGCGCAATGGTCTGCGTGAGAATCTTTGAGACATCATCCGCAGTCATCGCCTCACGCAGTTCTACCAGCTTGTTCCGCTCGTTAACATCCTGAGTCTTCACAAAATCCTCATCCACTCCGAGCGCGAGCCGAAGTCGGTGAGGATTATCGATCAACTCTTTTTGAACCCAGTCACCTATTAAACGAGGCCCTTTTTCGCCCAGTGCTTCTCGCAAGCTTCTTAGCGCGCGATCAAAATCCAACAAACCAATGGGGTCTCCTCGATGCACCACTGCAGACAAACCACTAAACATCATCTGCAAGCCGTATGGCATCCCATCACCCCCTAATTCTCGCTGCGAGAGCTCTAGCTGATGAAGCGCGGACTCAACTCGGTCAACTGAGATACCATCACGCGCAACCGAGGATAGGCATTCAATCACGAGGCATTCGAATGATTCGAGCCTCGTTTCGTCCGCCATCTCGAGCCCGCAAATAAAACTCATCTGACGATTGCTATCCTCGAGACCGGACAGAGGAGAAGTTCCACGGCCCAAATCAGATTGGTCCAACACTTTTCGCAGTGGTGCAGCGCTCGAATCTAGCAGCAAATCTATCGCCAACTGAGCAATTAGAACGGCGTCTAGGTCCGTTGACGGCCCCAGCAACCACGCGCAATAAAGCTGTCCGGCAGGAGTCCCGTCATCGGTCTGCTCACCACTAATAACATCCGATACCGACTTCGGCGCTTTCCAGCGTGGTTCATCACCAGCCTCGACCCTCTCAGCAGAGGGCTCAAATCGACTCAATGCCAACGATTCAAATTTGTCCATCATCTGAATAGGATCCATGCGGCCCCAAGTCATGAACATGGCATTGCTGGGATGATAATGATGTTTGTAGAAATCAAGCAGGTCGCTATGGGACAGCGATGGAATTTGGGCGGGATCACCACCACTATTATAGTGATAGGTGGACTTAGAGTATAAATGATGCTGCAAGCGCTCCCATGCCTGACTTCGACTCGAACTCATGTCGCCCTTCATTTCATTGAAGACGACGCCGCGATAAACAAGCGCACTACTGGGGTCATCGGGGGTTTCAAACTCCACTCGATGCCCTTCCTGAGCGAAATCCAGCGGGTCCAACGTTGGAAAGAACACGGCGTCCAGATAAACCGACAATAGATTCGCGAAGTCTTTTTCATTAGTGCTTGCAAATGGGTAAGCCGTATAGTCACTGGTGGTGAATGCATTCATAAAGGTCGACAGGGAACGGCGAAGCATTGTGAAGAAAGGGTCTCGCACAGGGTATCTCTCGCTCCCACAGAGCGCCGTGTGTTCGAGAATATGGGCAACACCAGTTGAGTCTTGCGGAAGGGTCCGGAAAGCTACCAAAAAAGCTTGTTCGGGATGATCTGCCTCGAAGTGGAAGTAGCTCGCTCCAGTCTCATGCTGAAATTCATGAATAGTGACCCCTAATGAACTGATAGGGTTGGCCCCGAGCCTTCTAAAACGACTCATGCATCCCGCCTTTTAATGAGTCAATCAACCCTGAGCTCATGATCAATCCTTCGGGCTTTGCATTCGGTTCCAATAATCATTAATCAGTGCTTTGACCTCGACGCGCAGTAACAAAATAGCGATCAAGTTAGGGATCGTCATCAAGGCAACTGTAATGGCCGCAATCAGCCAAATCAGCGAAGTATCTGAGATAGCCGCAACAAAAAAACCAACCACGTAGGTCAACCGATAGGGTACAAGCCAACGAGTGCCAAATAAGTATGCCACCGCCCGGTCTCCGTAATAGGACCAGGCAACTGCGGTTGTAAATGCGAAAAGAAGGAGCACCAGAGCCACTACTGGTCGACCGAGATCACCCATGGCACTACGTGTGAATGCTTCGGCCGTCAGGGACGCCGAGTGAATCAGCGAGTATCCCTTTAAATCAACGTCTTCAAGGATAGCGCCACGATCAACGGTTAGCGTCCCTGTGTAAGGAGAACCATCTTCCAACACCTCGACGCCTTCAGCGATGGAGCGGTTGTGTAAAATTGTAATGGACTGCTGAATTTTCCCATCGAGCACCGCTATCTGAACGGGACTATCAACGCCCATCTTCGATACCTTGGATGTTCCGCCGTTCAGGTAATGGAATAATTCAATTCGGTCAGCCTCCGCAGAATCACTCCAATTTCCGCTTAATATTTCTGTGTCAAACTCCTGAAATGTATTCTCGTGCTTTTCAACCCAAACGCCCGACGACAAAATGACAAGCCCAGTAAGCGTGCAAATTAAGATGGTGTCGATGAAGGGCTCCAAGAGAGACACCATTCCCTCCGAGGCAGAGTCCTTTGTCTTCGCGGCCGCGTGTGCGATCGGAGCGCTACCCTGACCCGCCTCATTTGAATAGAGCCCTCTTCCTACCCCCTTGTTGAATGCATAGGCAAAACTCGCACCCAAGAACCCCCCTACTGCCGCGGAGCCCGTGAAAGCATCAGACAGCACGCTGGCAAAAGACGGCGCTATATTTTCGTAGTTCGCCGCAACCACCAGCAGTCCAGCAATGATGTAGACCATTGCCATGACAGGTACGACGCGCTCTGCCACTTTAATTATCCGTTTGACCCCACCAAGAATTACCACCGCCATGAGCAACGCGAGGACAAGGCCAGACAGCCAGGGCTCGATACCGAAAGTGTCTTGGAGACCCACAGCGATGTTGTTGCTTTGCGGCATGTTCCCGCTACCAAAACTACTAATGACGGTCGCGAGGGCAAATAGGATGCCCAACCACTTCATGTTGAGGCCTTTCTCCATCACGAACATCGGTCCGCCAACGATAAAGCCTTGATCATCTTTCTCGCGATAGCGATGACTCAGCGTGACTTCTACCAGCTTGGTCGTCATTCCAAAAAACGCAGTCATCCACATCCAGAAGAGTGCCGCAGGCCCGCCCAAAAAAATTGCAAAACCCACCCCACCGATATTCCCAGTCCCAACCGTTCCCGAAATCGCCGTCGCCAAAGCTTGGAAGTGCGAGGCGTCACCCTCTGCGTCTCCGCTGTCGTGCTTGCCTCGTACCACTCGCCACGCGTGTCGGAAGTATCGAATTTGAGGAAAACCAAGGTAGAGCGTAAAAAATATGCCTGTGCCTAGGAGTAAAAAAGGGAAATAAACCGCTGATTGGAGATAACTGTCGAAGAACTCCAGGATACTTTGTAACCCAGTCATGAACTGCGTCCTTGATGATGTTTACTTACGCGGAAAACCCTAGCAGATCTATTTTTAATTGAATATCGATGCCCACTGGACTGCCTGCAGGGGCGTATCCGTTTTTTGGTGATTTAACCTGCCACAAATAACCCGCTACAGGCCGCTCCCGAGCCGAAATAGACCCGCCCCTAGCTTACGCTTCGCAACGGAATCTTAAAATTAATCGGTGTTCCTCGGCGGTCTGTTTCTGATTCGCTGTCGAGATCCTCGCTTGGGCTATGCGCCAACAATAGTAGCACCAGAGCGTCGATCGCATCGTCTGCGAAGCAAACCGACCGAGGATACCGATTCATTAAAGCGCTGACCAATTGCGTTGCTGGTATCCCTGCACGCTCAAGAAGAGCCGAACGCGCGGTCAACCCTTCGGAGTCCTTCTTCTTCGGTAGCTGAGTGCCCGCCATAAGGCGAAACACCAGTTCTGGATGAGACTCATAGATCAAGTTGCTGAGTGATGGTTCTCTAGCCAGCAATTCATCAAGTTCCTTAATTTTTGGACAAAGGTACCAAGCCTGCTTTGAAAGTTTTTTCCCGGTCATTCGATGATTGATGATTGAGGCGCCCTCATAACTGTCGGCAAACACCGCATCGACTACCGGAACATTAAAGATTGTGCTCGCCTGCCCCTTTAGCAACTGCCGTGCTAAATACTCGATCCTACGAGCTCTATCGTTGAGCAAACCCTTGGGTATATCGATTAGGACGAGCTCGATGGTCTTCCTATCAATCGCCTCGACTAGGGTTGACGCCACGCCGAGCGAGACGGAACTGAAATCACCTCGCTTGCCTTGGGTTTGTGCAACGAGCCATCCCCCTCGACACCCATCAACCCCCATCCTAACCATTTGCTTCACTTGAGATCGATTAAGCTGCTGGCTCACGCATGGTGACAAACTCCTCCGCAGCTGTGGGATGGATTCCAACGGTTTGGTCGAGCTGTGCTTTGGTGATTCCCGCAGTCATTGCAGCAGCAAAACCCTGAATAATCTCTCCAGCCTCCGCTCCCATCATGTGGATGCCGAGAACTCGATCACTTGCCGAATCCACCACTAACTTCATCAGACTTTGCTCATCTCGACCTGTTAGCGTGTGCTTGAGCGGCCTAAACGTTGACTTAAATATAATCACATCATGTCCCATTTCAATCGCCTGCTGCTCAGTCAAGCCCACTACCCCGATATTGGGCTGACAAAACACTGCTGTCGCGATTAAGTCATAGTTCATCGACTGACTGCCACCGCCGAAGGCGTTGGCCGCAAACACCATCGCTTCTTTGATAGCTACAGGAGTCAACTGAAAACGATCAATCACGTCTCCTAAAGCGTAGATATTTGGCACGCTGGTTCTAAACGACTCGTCGACCTTAATCGCACCATTGTCTGCCATCTCAACGCCAAGGGCGTCTAGCCCTAAGTCATCGCTTGCGGGCACTCTTCCAGTAGCCGCTAAAATAAAGTCGGTTTCTAGTGAGTCCCCGTTATCAAATGTCGCAAGCAGAGCACCCCTTTCTGTTCGCGACACCTCAGCCAAAGTAGCGTTCAGTCTCAGTGTTATCCCTCGATGGACCACTGAAGTTCCCATCATGTCACGGAGGTCCTCGTCAAACCCTCGAAGCAACTTAGGGCCTCGATAGGCCAGGGTTGTTTCAACGCCAAGGCCTGCGAATATTCCAGCGAACTCGACGGCAATATAGCCACCGCCAAGGACTAGAGTTCGCCCCGGTAACTGCTCAAGTGCAAAGGCATCATCCGACGTTGACAAAAGTGCTTGACCCGGTATGTCCTGGACGAACGGCCTACTCCCCGTTGCCACGAGAATTTTTTCAGCTGTGACTTGAGTCTCACCAATCTCGATCGTGTGGGCATCTAGCAGCTTTGCTCGCCCATCAAAGTGAGTCACGCCGGCCTTATCCAGCAACCCACTGTAGATTCCATTCAAGCGAGCAATTTCCGTGTCCTTGTTTGACTTCAGGACCGGCCAGTCCATCTTGGGTCGGGAAGCATTCCACCCATAGGCACTCGCGTCACTGAAGTCATCAGCATAGTGCGCACCGTAAACGTAGAGTTTCTTTGGTATACAGCCTACGTTGACGCAGGTGCCGCCCATATGCAGAGCCTCAGCGGTTGCAACCCTTGCACCATAAGATGCACTCATTCTCGCCGCTCGCACACCGCCGGAACCAACCCCTATCACAAACAGATCATAGTCGTATGTAGCCATTCATCTGTCTCACTTTTATTGTTGGCGGCTAGAATACACCATGACCCAAAGAGACAAGGCCAATGAAGTGCCCATTGCGTTAAAGCCTTATTCGAAGAGAGACGATAACCCTGCAATTGAATTCGATGTCGCAAGATCAGGTGAAGTTCTAACTTTATCGTTTGGCCTCTCTGGAGAGGGCGCGTTCCAAGGCAAAACCAAAATCAGGTCCCGAGTTACAGGGCTCTGGGAAGACACTTGCTTTGAATTTTTCTTGGCAAATAGCTCCGAGCGAGGCTACACGGAATTTAATTTCAGCCCTTCAGGCGATTGGCAAGTCTTTCGATTTAGTGATTATCGCTCTGCCAGACAGGTAGATTCGTCTTGGCTACCTCATGATTTCTCTCGTCGAGAGGAAACTCCCCCAGGCCAACGATTCACTTTTAGCATGAGATCAATCACTGGGATTTGGCCGGAATATCCCCTATTACAGGCCGCAGCTGTCATTCGACAGCGCGAAGAAATGCTCTACTATGCACTGTCACACGGCAGAACACCTGATTTTCATCTGCGCGATCACTTCAGAGATGGATCCGACTTTGACCTTTAAGTTTGGCATCGATACCGTTTTATCCTGCAAGAAGAGCCTTGAGCTCCTAAAGCGCAGCCGTTTCGCACTCGTCGCGCACCCAGCCTCTGTCACGACTTCACTCGTGCATACCTTGGATGCCCTTGCTACGGTCGGCGCCCTCCCCCACTGCGTGTTTGGTCCTCAGCACGGAGCCCGTGGGGACAAGCAAGACAACATGATTGAGACTGAGGACTTTGTCGATCCCCTATACGACATTCCCGTGTACAGCCTTTATGGAGCAAACCGGCGTCCAACAGAGGCCATGCTGAGAGACGTAGACCTCATAATCTTCGATCTGCAGGACGTTGGCTGCCGGGTGTATACCTTTTTAACGACACTCCACTACCTACTCGAAGCTTCCGGCGAATATCAAATACCCATTTGGGTACTAGACCGACCAAACCCTGCAGGCAGGCAAATTGACGGTCTCGCGCTCGAATACGGTGAGGAAAGCTTCGTGGGTACGGCGGCAATACCCATGGCGCACGGACTCACATTGGGGGAACTCGCAGGTTGGCTCAACGAAACTTTCAATATTGGCGCTTCGCTCACCATCAAAAAAATGGAGGGTTACGAGCTGGCATCTTGGCGACAGAGCGCTTGGCCGCTGAGTCAGCCTTGGGTGAACCCTAGCCCGAACGCATCGAACGTTAATATGACACGACACTTCCCGGGCACCGTACTCCTTGAGGGAACCATTTTGTCCGAGGGAAGAGGAACGACGACACCGCTAGAGTTAGTGGGTGCGCCTTGGCTGGATGTCGAAGGATTAGTGCAAACGCTCAGGGCCGATGGCGGGTTTGCGCTGGGCGGCACACTGCTCCGACCATGCTTTTTCGAGCCCACTTTTCACAAGCATGCAGGAAAACTCTGCGCAGGAATACAGTTTCACACTGAACATCCTGGCTACAGGCCGGAGGGACACTTACCTTACACGCTCATGGCGATCGCCTTACGTTCGATTCAAGGACAACTTGATTCGAGTATTTGGCGGTCTCACGAGTATGAATACGAACGCAACCGATTACCCATCGACGTCATTACAGGAGGTTCACGCTTCCGTGAATGGGTGGACAACCCCCATGCCTCAATAGACTCGCTGTGCAGCTGGATCGAGGAGGACAGAAGCACGTGGTTTCGAGCTCGAGAGAATTATTGCCTCTATCAAACGCCGCAACTTGAACCTCTTGTTATCGGGCCTCATCGCTAGGCTTGCCCTCAGTTTTCGACGAGAGGCAAAGACGCTTGGCGTTAGCTAAAAGCTGCTGTGATACGATGTCGCGCCGTAAAGATTTGATCGCTGGAGCAACTTATGACTAACGCTTACAAAGTGGCCATTCTAGAGGGTGACGCTATCGGGCCCGAAATTATGCGTCAGGCGATTCGCGTCTTTGGAGTGCTCGAACAGCATCGGGACGTGGCCTTCGAACTCGACCATGCGCCGTTTGGCGCTCAAGCCTACTTCGATCATGGAAAGGCCTTCCCAGATGAGACTAAAACTGTCTGCGATAATGCTGATGCTATTTTAAAGGGGCCAGTGGGTCTTAGCTTTGAAGCATCCAAAGCGATTCCAGTGGAGGAGCAGGCAGAGCGGGGAGCAATCCTACCCTTGCGTGCACGTTTCGAAACTTTTGCCAATTTCAGACCAATATACTTATCGAAAGATATGGCGCACTTCTCGCCCCTAAAACCAGAAATTATCAAAGATGGGGTAGATATCTTGCTCATTCGCGAGTTAGTTGGCGGGCTCTACTTTGGCGAAAAAGATCGGGGAACTAACAGTAAGGGGCTGCGCTACGTGCACGAGACGCTCGCTTACGATGAACAGCAAATAGAGCGCATTGTTCGAGTCGGGTTTGAACAGGCTGCGTCAAGAAGAGGCAAACTACACAATATCCATAAAAGCAATGTCCTTATGTCCAGCGTGCTTTGGAATGAAGTTTTCGAAGAGGTACAACGAGACTATCCAGAGATTGAGGTCCACCACCTACTAGTTGATGCAGCCGCGACGGCGCTATGTCTAAATCCTAGTCAGTTCGATGTTATGGTGATGGAGAATATGTTCGGCGACATCTTGTCTGATCAGGGTGGGGGAATTCTAGGCTCTCTAGGACTGATGCCTTCGGCCTGTCTTGGCCCTGAGAAGGCATATTATGAGCCAAGCCACGGGTCTGCACCGGATATTGCTGGTCAAAACATTGCGAATCCTTATTCAATGATAGGTTCCGTGGCAATGATGCTCGAAATGAGCTTCGGCATGAAAGATGAAGCAAGCTTGGTGTGGGCAGCCATGACCGAGGTGTTCGAATCTGGGGTCACCACTTCCGATCTTAGGGGAATTGGAAGTACTTCCCAGACCGTTGGAACAGATGTTTTTGGCGATCTGGTGATCCAAGCATTTGAACGACGTCTACTGAATTCAAGCGCTTAGGCTTCAGATCTTTCTACAAGGTTTCAATACGAGTTTTTTGCCGATCCCTGTTTTTCAACCACCAGTTAGTGCACGACTGCCTTTCAATTATCTTGTCGGGGATGTGCCGAGCTGGAATGTTGCGCTCTAAAGATTTTCTTACCCAAATCTCGGTTAACAGCTTATGGTGTGGTTTTTAGTCTCGACCGACCTCCGCCACTAACGAGGGTTTTCTTAAAGCAACTGCTGCAGGCCGGGAAACACGCTAAAGAGTAGGTAGAGTTTGTATAACACTCGCGATCATCACGAGCACGCACAACCAGCCCAAGCCGATGAACCCCCACATTATCCAAGGCTGCTCGAACAAATCCCCTAATATATTGACTGTTGAATCAACAAAAAGAAATTTCAGAATTTTCATACCTGCTTCCGTTTTTGCTAGGCCCTGCCGACTATTAAGAAGGGCTTTCTAAAAAATGCGAATCACATACTCTGCAGAAGGCCAGGCGGAGTTAATGCTTGACCCTAGATCTTGTTCTCTGCATCACGCAGGCCCTCAAGGTCGTCACTCTCACTATTGCAATTACCTAGTTTAGACCTGGCTCCAGCGTTTTTTTGATTTGCCACCAGCGCTCATTATAGCGATGAGTAATCTGCGAGCTCAATCACCACTCCATCTCGAACTGCTCAGTTTGCTGTCTAGCTGGCATCTGGGGACGATTAGCTTCTTGTTTGAAGGCCTCAATATCAGCCGAGATTTTTTCAAAGATGCTTCTCACATCAATGGACTCGTTGAATTGCACCCGTTTCGAAAATACGGTGACTGGAAAGACGAAATTTGCTGTGTCACGCCACTGAAGAGCTTTGCTTACACCGAGTTCATCCTCGTACATCACCCACTTCAAGCCGTGCACTGTCACCAACAAATCGCCAAAAACCACACCTAGCGCCTGCCAGGTCTCAACATCTGCGTTGCGAATGACGCGTCTATCAATCAGTACTTGCAGCCGCCCCAAATCGGATTCATCTTCTGTTAGACGAGTACTGCCAACTGTCCGCGCAAGCAAATCCCTCACCGTTCTGCGTGATCGATCGATTATGAAGCGCTGACCAATGGACGGAGAAGACACTTCAAAAGGCGTCTCCTCGATTTCGAATTCGTAATTTTCGAGTTCCTCAGGCGTTATTTGAATAACGGAAGGCTCTGAGGCAGCCCAAA
>CAJXDD010000009.1:0-32361 GCA_913052075.1 uncultured Gammaproteobacteria bacterium | reverse complement strand
GTATCGATACCGAAACCGAGCTATTGATTCAGGACGCGCTGCAAAAGTTGATGGAGGGCAGAACGAGCATTCTAATTGCCCACCGATTGCAGACGATTCAAGAAGCGGATCGAGTCCTCGTGCTTGTTGATGGCGAAATAAAGGAACTAGGGACGCATGATGACTTGATTCGCTCGGGGGGCGTCTACGCAACGCTTCATGCGCTTCAGTTTCAGGATGTGGCCGAAACTAGCGCTTGAGCCTGTTCTAGCCATTCCTTTGAGACAATAAATCCTCTGCTGCGCTCGTTGCCTGAAGGCGTTAACAGGGCAACGAGTTGAGCCGTGGGCTCATTAGCCTCGCTCTGATCTAATGCCAGCAAACCTGGGGTTAACGGCTGGTCCTCGCTCGAGATTGGACTCAACCAGTAAGGCTTTGTAAGCACCCTGTAATGATGGCCGCCTCCATGGAACCGAGCCTCAAATTCCTCCCGAGTCATCCACCAGCCACGTAAGTGCAGCGGGTTTAAAAACTGAGGCGGCTTAACGCCAGAAGACCAGTCGTCATAAGGGTAAAATCCCCAGCCTTTGATAATCGCTCTGATCCTGCTCACGGGTTGCCCGTACCGTTCGGCCAGCCATGCGCCGATCACGGGGTCTTTAGTGTGGGCGAGTTGGTGCTGACTTAGATGATCTCGTTTTATCCCAAGCCGGTCTCGCAAACTGGGGCCAATCCAATGGCATGGGTCTTCTTGATCCCCAACACAGAGGTAAAGTTTGATGGCAAGCTCCCAGTGCTCCAGTTGTTTGGAGCCGACTAAGAGATCTAGCTCGCCCAGGGTGCGGCCATCGCCTTGGAGGGTTAAGTTGCTCTCAACGAGCGGGAAGATCCGGTGATCGGCGAGCACGTCATGCCACAAAGACTCGAAGTAGCGTCCTAAGCGAAAGCGGTAGTCGTGCTGTGAATCGTCCCATGAAGATGGGTTTCGTTCGCTCCACACCTCATCAAACCAGTCAGGCGATGGGGGCTTTAGTTCCGATACGGAGAAAAAGGACGGACTCTTAACCGCCCACTTGGCGTCTCGATAGGTACGTACAGACATGCTGATTGAGTGCTGATGATCGGTGCGCATTGTGACACGGCAGAGCCCTCAATGGTCTATGTATAGCGCCTTGCTCGTGTGCCCATTGACAAGCAGGTTTGCACAAAAGTCACCCCCTGATTACCGCAAGGTTACGGAATATTGCGTGATCGTGATTTCGGTGCGGTATCATTCGGCGTGAAGAAGGAGACCAACTGTGAGTATCAGAAGCCGTTTAGTCAGTTTTGCCATTCGTCTTACCCTAAAGCCCATGCTAAACCGGGAAGACCTGAGTGTTGAGGCTTTGCGGACTAGGCTTGCGACTACCGATCAAATGTCAGGACCGATACCGAAAGGGTTCATTAGTGATGCCTATAAGCTAGGAGGGGTCCTCTGTCGATCGATAGCACCGGAAGGGCTTGAGACCCAGCGGACGCTGGTTTACTTCCACGGCGGTGGTTATGTTCTGCCTGGCTCGGCGGGGCATGCGCAGGTTGCAGCACATCTTGGTTTAGTGGGCCGGTGCAGGGTGATATTAGTCGATTATCGGTTGGCGCCCGAGCACCCATTCCCCGCGGCCGTCGAGGACGCAATGGCTGTTGTTCAGGCACTTCACGAGAAAGGGTTGCCATGGCATCAGTTGATGGTTGGCGGAGACTCAGCTGGTGGCGGTTTAGCGGCGGCAACACTGCTGAATCTAAAACTCCAAGGATTGCCGCAGCCCGCTGCTGCGGTGCTCCTGTCGCCGTGGCTCGATTTGGCGCTTACCGGTGGCTCTATGCAATCTAACGCTGATCGTGATGTCATGTTGGGTGCTGAGGTGCTCGGCCGTTGGGCGCAGATTTACTTGGGCGAAAGAGATCCGCTGGCCCCACTTGCTTCACCGCTGTTTGGGGATTGCGCAGACCTCGCGCCTGTATTAGTACACGTGGGTGATTCGGAGGTGCTCTTGGCAGACGCCGAGCAGTACGTTGATCACATTATCGAAGCGGGTGGTAGTGCGGCGCTCAAAGTGTTCAAAAACGTTCCTCACGTGTTCCAAGTATTGGTCGGTCGCATTCCAGAGGCGATAACATCGCTCGATTTGATTGGTCAGTACATTGATGAACAATTTGAGGCCTGCGAACGTGCAGCAAATTCGTCCCAGTAAACAACTGCTATTGGTCGGTGGCGGGCATAGCCATGTAACGGTGATCAAGCAATTGGGCATGCGGCCGATTCCTGGCGTAAAGGTGACGTTAGTCACACCTTCTCTAAAAACGGCTTACTCGGGCATGCTGCCCGGTTGTATTGCAGGTCACTATCAGGCCTCAGACATTTATATCGATCTTGCCAAGTTGTGTCAGGCTGCAGGCATCGATTGGGTGCTTGATGAGATCTGCGGGGTTGATCCAGGACAGCAAACGGTAACGTTCAGTCAACGGCCAAGTCTTCAATACGATGTCTTATCGCTAGACGTGGGAATCACCCCTGACACTCGCGGACTCTCTGGGGACGCTCACCTCATCACGCCAGTGAAACCGATCGCAAGCTTTATTGATCGATGGCAGGACTGTCTCCAGAGACTAACCCCCGAGGATTCGATAGCCATCGTCGGCGGGGGCGCAGCCTCAGTTGAAATCGCGCTTGCTATCGCGACTGCGTTGACAAGCAAGCGCGGCGCGCAAGCGGAGGCGGGTGAGACAGGTGGTCCTTGCCAGGATATCCACCTTATTTCCGCAAGTGAGCACCTTCTTCCCGAGGCGCCTTCTCGGGTGCGGCGCGCCATTATCCGAGCGCTAGATCGATACGGCGTCCGTTTGACAACTGGCGAGCACGTGACGGGCTATGAGCATCGTGTACTTCGCGGCGCAAATGGAGCGTCCATTCCTGCTTCAGAAGTGATTTGGGCGACGGGTGCTAGGCCGATGCCTTGGCTAGGGGGGAGCGGTTTAGATTTAGATGAGCATGGATATGTCCTGGTGGCACCGACGCTCCAAAGTGTGTCCCATCCCAACGTCTTCGCGGCAGGTGATACCGCTACCATGGAGATGGATCCCAGACCAAAAGCCGGAGTTTACGCAGTTCGCCAAGGTCCGATCCTTGCCGCGAATCTTCGTGCCTACCTTGAGTCGCAATCGCTTAACTCGTACAAGCCGCAATCGCAGCACCTCGCGCTGATTGCGCTAGGCGAGCAACGAGCAATTGGGTTCAGAAATGGCGTTTCTTTCTCCGGGCACTGGGTATGGCGGATGAAAGATCGAATTGACCGGCGTTTTCTTGCGCAATTCAATGGTTGGCCTGGGATGGCGCCGCACTTGCCTTCAGATCGTAGCGATCAAATGCGGTGCCTTGGGTGCGGCTCCAAGGTTCCAGCCAAGCGTCTCAAGCAGGTTTTAGGTGAGCGCACCGATGCGTTGACCTATGATGACGCGCACGCTTTTAGCGACACCGCGGGTGAGCTGTGGTTTCAGACCATTGACCAGATTCGGCCGCTCGTCCCAGATTTATATCTGCTTGGGCGGATCGGATTGATCCACGCTGCCAGTGACATTTACGCGATGGGTGGAGAGGTGGTGTCGGTGCTAGCGAATCTGTCTATCGCCGAATCTGAGGGTCGAGTCGCAGATAATCTGTTTGCTCAACTCAGTGCGGGTGGTTTTGATCAGGCAAGCGTTGAGGGTTTTACTATCCATGGAGGTCATAGTACCGAAGGCCTTGAGACACAAATAGGTTATGCCGTGACCGGGCGCCTGCTTGGGGCTTCAGTACGATCAAAGCGAGGGCTGCGAGTAGGTGACGTACTCGTTCTAACCAAGCAGCTTGGGGTGGGGTTGATTTTTGCTGCAGCGATGCAGCGACAGATTGAATCAGGAGCAATTGAGGCCGCTATTAAAGCAATGCTTCAGTCAAATCGTAATGCAGTGATGGCCCTAGATGAGCTAGATGTCTCTGCAATGACAGACGTTACAGGCTTTGGCTTGGCAGGCCACTTAAGTGAGATGGTGCAAGGCGATGAAAAGGGCGTTGCCATCGATTTTAATGCGCTGCCGGTTTTGCCGGGAGTCGATAGCCTGCTCGCACAAACGAGCGTCGAGAGCAGTCTTTCATCGCACAATCGTGCTGCTGTAGATGGATGGCTCAACGCACAACCGGCTTCGACAGCTGACGAGGCTAGACTGCGCCTATTGTTTGATCCTCAAACCTCGGGTGGTTTGCTGATCGGCGTGGCCCGAACTGAGTTAGACCACTGTTTGGAACGACTTCGAAATGCAGGATATGTGAATGCCGCAGCGATCGGCGTGGTCACCCCGACGGATTGCGCTGAGGTAATTTTTTAAGAAGATCGGCTGCTCTAGTATGGACAGTTAAGGCACTTGCTGCGCTTCTCTCCTTGGGGCCTGATTGCAACCTCGAGACAGCTATACCCTTAGGCTGCGTCCATAATGGTTAGCGAGCGATTGCAACAACCGTTCGTCAATCAGACAGTAGTTCCAAGACGAGCTGACTGTTTCTTTTTTGCATCCTTAGCGTTAACTGCTGCAATACTTTCGGGATGCTTTGCACTCCACTTCTTATTTGGTCACTCTAGAAAAGTTATGCAGCGATTATTTTACTAGCATGGTTATAGGCTCTTGTTAGGCGATTGAGAGTGATAAACTAAGAAGTGGTGAAGTTTGCGGAGCGGTCTCCGTCCTGGTCTTCAAAACCAGAGAGGTCTTGTCAAAAGCGCCTATCGTTCGACTCGGTACTTCACCGCCAACTGTCGACCGCGAATGTTTCTTTATCTAAGTTGCAGTCTTGCCTCGCTTCGGCAAGGATGTCGTCTTATCTCATTCTTATGGAAGGAACTGCTGGTGGCTACAAATGCTCGATCGACCAACGGATTTGTCCTTAACCAAACTATGCTTCGGATAAAGGACCCAGCGATATCAATTCCGTTCTACGAGACGGTCCTGGGAATGACGCTTATCGATCAATTCGATTTTCCGGACATGGGATTTTCGCTCTACTTTCTTGGGTATGTAAGCGGTGAGGTTCCTTCTGATCCAAAAGAGCGAGCGAAATGGCTATTTGATCAGCCGGCGCTTCTCGAATTGACTCACAATCACGGCTCGGAGGACGATCCAGCGCTCTCCTATCACAATGGCAATGAAGATCCACGAGGTTTTGGTCACATAGGTGTTACCGTCCCAGATGTGCAGGCGGCATGCGATAAGTTCGAGGCGCAAGGTGTCAACTTTATCAAGAGACCCGAGGATGGCCAGATGAAAGGGCTCGCTTTCATAAAAGACCCGGACGGCTATTGGGTCGAAATCTTGTCGAGCGAGGGCCTAGCGACTCTCGTGCGCGGCTAAGCGGTGGCAGCATCACGCATTCGGACTAATTCCTCCCAGCTCAAATAATGTGTGGGTCCGTTGTCATCGAAAAAAAGAACAGGTCCATCACATATGAACAAATACTCCGTGTCCTCTAGGGCCTCGGTTTCGCCATGCAATACGCCGTTTGGCTCATAATCGTAGTCCCCGGCATTTAGTACGCCATCGCGAACTTTCAGTTGACCTTTTAATACGTATGTATGGGCATCGGAAAGGTGCTTATGGGGGGAGGCAATATAACCCTTTTTCCAACGAAAAAGAGCAGCCCAGCGCCCTGTCTCTGGGCCAACCCACAACACTTTCATCCAAGCTTGACCGGCCGAGCTTTCTATCCATGGCTCATCAGCGCGGACAATAATGTCTGCCAACTGATCGTTGATCGGTGAAATATCCTGTAAAGGCATTAAGTTCTCCTTGGTTATATTAGAGAAGTAAAGTTAGCTTGATTGTTGTTGATTCAAGGCAGCTGATCCTTTGCGTCGGCGTCTCTGCTCTAGCTTTCCGAATCGGGTATCGGGTAGTGCACCCCTGGAACGCCTTGTTCCAGAGCTTGATACCAGTCAGGCCTGGGCTGCACAGGCTCATAAGGGGAGGGTACCATGGGGGTATCGGTATTCCACTCGTGGTGAATTGGAGGTATCTGAAACGTGCCATTACTCGCGTTGGTTCCGCCATCTACGAGAAGATCGACCCCGGTAATGTAGCTCGCGAGATCCGATGCTAGGAACATCACCGCGTTGGTCACTTCCTGAGCTTCTCCTACTCGCCGCATTGGGGTTCGACTTGCAATCCATCGGTCTATACCCATGGCCTCAAGCATTGGGCGAGTCATCTCTGTGACTATAAAGCCCGGTGAAACGGCGTTCACTCGAACGCCTCGGTCAGCCCATTCACTTCCTAGTTGATAGGTGAGATTGAGTAACCCGCCTTTGGCAGCGGTGTATCCAATGACGTTGTTTTCGTTTCCGCCACTTGCCATGATTGAGCAAATGTTGACGATAGAGCCCTTACCTCGTTCAAGCATTCGCCGTCCACACTCTCGGGCGTATAAGAAAGCCCCCAACAAATCTACAGAAATGATCTGGTTGAATGTGGCTGTGTCGAACTGCTCGGCAGCGACCCCGCGAGCGTCTGCTATCCCAGCGTTATTAATTAGCACATCAATATGTCCGTGTGAGTTTATAGCTCTGTCTATGACGCGATTAACATCCGCTTCGATGGAGACATCGCCTGTTACAACGCTTACACGAGCTCCCTTTTCCTGGCAAACGGCGCCAACTGCCTCGAGCATTTCCTGACTTCTAGCGGTTAGAACAAGATCCGCACCAGCATCTGCAAACGCATAAGCAAATTGCTCCCCCAAACCGTAACTTGCGCCCGTAATGAGCACCACCTTCCCGTTAAAATCAAACATCTGTATTCCTGCTGTATATATTGTTAATTGAAGCCACTTAAGGGACTAAGGTTGCCACAGCGCAGGGCTGTCGTCTTGTTCCTCTTTTTCACGCTCTGAATGCGCTAACCATTTAACTGATGAAACCGAGTAACGAGGCACTTGAATGACTCGAAGTCAATTTATTGTCGTAGGCTTTCGGCGTTATTCAGTTGCGAGTCTTTATTCGTATATCTTGATCAGCTGCCTCCTCAATACAACCCAGCCGAGGTAGTATACGGGTGTAGTTAGTTTGGGTAATGAGCATGATTCCAAAGACGATTCACGAGGTAACTCCGACTTGGATCAGTAATGTCCTGGAGTGCAAGGTTCAATCCATTGCTGTTGAACAAGTAGGTCAGGGCATTGGTTTAATGGGCGATATCTTTAAAGTGGTTCTCTCTGGCGATGCCGAGGCTGAGGCGCTAGGAAGTGTTGTAGTTAAGCTGCCATCTTCTTTTGAGGATAATCGGCAGCAGGGCATTGCGTTGGGCATGTTCGATGCGGAAGTGCGCTTCTACAACGAGTTGGCTCCTGCTGTCGAAGTTGGGCTACCCACGATTTACTACACTGAAATAGTGCCTGGCACTGCTGATTTCGTGATCGTAATGGAGGACCTGAGTGACCTTAAGCTAGTGAGTCAGTCTGAGGGTATGACGGTCGATGAGGCCTACTCGGCAGTGGGTGTTCTTGCAGCTATACATGCGACTTGGTGGGACCAAGGAAAAGAAGAGGTCTTCGATTGGATACCGTCGATGACGGGCCCTAGAATTGAATACGTCGATCAGTTGCTGGGCCAAATTTTACCAGCGTTTGAAGCAGGATTTGGCAAGGTATTAACTAATGATCAATTATCTATATTTAGAGGATTTTCAGGTAACTATTTAAATTTAAATAAAATTATTTCAGACCGGTCGCCTTGGACCATCGCGCATCAGGATTATCGAGTTGAAAATATGTTGTTCGCCCGGGACGGCTCGAAGCGGGTGGTTGTGATTGATTGGCAAGGGATCGGTAGGGGGCCAGGGGTCTATGACCTTGCGTACTTGGTTAGCGGCTCAATGGATCTCGAGTTGAGACGCGATGAAGAGTCTGGGCTTGTCCAGCATTATTATCAGACTTTAGTTGAGTCCGGAGTGATTGACTATACGAATGAGCAGGCCTGGCTGGACTATCAACACGCACAATTAATGGGTGGACTAGCAACTGCGATGGTCGCTGGGGGCAACCTTGATCTCAGTAACGAGCGAGGTCATCAACTTGTGGCCTCTATGGCAATCAGACACAGCCAGGCTGCAATTGACCACGGCGGGCTAGAGTTGCTTCGCTCGCTGTAGCAAAAGTATTGAAATAGCTCGTCTCTTTATGAGGCCGACTTGACTCGTTTTTTACAGAGCCACGAGGTCACATCGAGCCCGTCTTCAATTTAGTTGCCGAGTGGATCTAATTGGGTCTGATATGAATCGATCCCCGGTCGGGGATGACATTGCTCAGCCCTTCATAAATGTCGTCCGTCCATCTTGAGTGTCCAACACCAGACGAATATCCCCCATCGACAGGGATTAGAGCGCCGGTCATATAGCTGCCTGCGTCTCCCGCCAACATGAGGAGAGGACCTGCGAGTTCATTTAATTCGCCTAGACGCCCCATCGGCGTAGCGTTTTGAACATATGGCTCGAACCCTGGCACAGCCAAATAGGGCCCCGTCATCTCGCTCGGGAAATATGCAGGGGCGATAGCATTTACTCTGACGCCGCGATCGGCCCAACTGCAAGCAAGATTCCGCGTCAAGTTGATTACGCCGGCTTTAGATGTTTGATAGGCAAGCGGGTGATCTGCCGCTCCCCCCATACCCATGACAGAGGTGATGTTGATGATCGATCCACCCATACCGTCACTGAGCATTCGCTTTCCAACCTCTTGGCTGCAGGTCCAAAGACCAACAAGATTGGTCTGAATTGTTTCTCCAAATACTGCGTGGGGCAATTTCTCAGGTACAAACCCGCCGTCCCCAACAGTGCCGGCGTTATTAACTAGGATGTCAATTCTTCCTAGCTCGTTCCAAAGCTCATCAACGACCTCTGCGACTCGCTCTGCATCGACAATGTCACAGGTTTTTGTTCTGACATCCCCTCCTTTTGAGCGAACCAATGTGGCTACTTCCTCTAGTTTTTCAGTTCGTCTTGCGACAATTGCAACTTTAGCTCCGGCCTCGCATAGAACTTCCGCGAAGTATGCGCCTAGTCCGGAGGACCCGCCTGTGACGAGCGCAGTTTTACCGGTCAGATCAAAGAGGGATTGGCTAAGACTCATAATAATTCTCCTGTGTATACCAAGATCCTGAGTCCTTCTACGCCATTAATCAAGCACTGCCAGACCCCTGAAAGAAAAGGACCCTATCTTTTTGAGCCTCCAGCTGGCTTGCAGTGGTCCCCTCATTGACAGGAAACCGTCAGCCATGCTTTTTTAACGGAGCGATTAGAGGTAATTTTAGGCAGATAGAAGGGCCATGGGTCGGCCTGGTAGGTTTGGCTTGGCCGCGGACGCTTCAAAAATTCAGCGGAGTAAAGGAAAAAGGCTTTATGTAAACTAAGCCTTATCTTTTTTATATATGTCCATGATGGATGTAGTCGCAATACAAGGAGTTTTCATGAACACAGCAGCAAACAACGGTGTGCGTACCATGGACGAAGCGTTCGAAAAATTGCTTCAGGCGGACACTCATCCGGAGAATATATCTGATGCTCTTCGCCGAAATGCTCCTATGGATCCTGGGCCTACATTGGTCCCAGTGAAGCGATATACCTCGCGTGTTTATCATGAGCTAGAGCGCGAGCAACTGTGGAAAAAGTCTTGGCAGGTCGCTTGTCATGAGGATGACATGCCTAATGTCGGCGATGTCGTACCTTATGATATTTCATCGATGTCGTTTCTCATTGTTCGGGTTGCAGAAGATGAATACAAAGCCTACTACAACGCGTGTCTGCACCGCGGTCGCAAGTTGAGGGAAAGCCGAGGCAAAGGGCTGGATGAGTTACGGTGCGCGTTTCATGGCTGGTCTTGGAATTTAGATGGTTCGTTGAAGCAAATTCCTTGCGCCTATGATTACAAGGGTTTGAAGCGGGACGACGAGGCATTGCCAGAAGTGAAGCTCAGTCGTTGGGGAAGGTTTATTTTTATTAATCCAGACCCTGATGCAGAGGCTCTCGAGGACTTCTTAGGTGACTTAGATAGTCATTTCCCGCTTCTTCCCTACACGAAGCGATATAAATCTGCCCACATAGCAAAAATTGTTAAAGCCAATTGGAAAGTTGTCCAAGAGGCCTTTATGGAGTCCTATCATGTGTTGATGACGCATCCTCAAATTTTAACAGGAGGGGCTCATGACTTGTGTACGAAATATGATGCGTTTGGCAATTATTCGCGCGCGATTCGCTGTGGCGCGCTCGAAGGAAATGGTATGCCCGCGTGGGAGCCCGTCGAGCTGGATGGAGTGCACAAAGTCCAGCACCCTTTGAATGGGTGGGTTTATGAGGATCTGGGTGATGGTGTGGTTCAAGTTACAACGCCCAAAGGAAAATCTGGGAAATTTACCACCGCTGCTGAGTGGATTGAGGGTGATTTGACTGATGCCAATCCGCACCTATGTGATTGGGTTGGTGGGTGCCAACTGCCCGAGCAAGCAGTCTCAGCAATGAGTAACACTCGGGCAGCAGGCCGGATCAAGGACAAGCTCGGCGCGAGGGCAAACACGCGTCAAGGCGGTGCAGAAATTCAGAGACAGGTATTGAAGGACATCGTCCCCTCTGTGGCCGACAGTATCCCAGATATTGAATTGACTGCGTCTATCTTTTTCACTGTTTTCCCTAACTGGCACCCATGGGGGTCCTTTAACCAAATCAATTATCGGTTTAGGCCCAATGGCGATAATCATGAAGAGTGCATCATGGAGTGCATGTACCTATCGCCAATCCCCGAGGATGGAGACTACAAACCTGTCTCGGAAATCCATTGGCTTGGTCCGGATGACGATTACACAGAGGCCCACGAACTGGGGATGTTGGCTAAAATATTTAATCAAGACATCCGAAACCTTGAGCATGTCTATGCTGGGATGAAAGCAACTGCCAGGGAGCATTTGCGATTTGCTGACTACAACGAGCTTAAGCTTCGTCATTGGCACGAGATGTACGAAAAGCTTATCCAGGATCCAATTTCGCAGACGAACTTGTAGCAAGTTATGTTGAGACACCAGCTTTGAAAGCGGCGTTGATGCAAGATGGTCGATTATGGATTGAAGATATACCTGTACCCAATCCCGGTGAGGGAGAGGTTTTGGTGGCGACCAAAGCCTGCGGTATCTGCGGGTCTGATCTGCATGCGCTACAGCACACTAAAGCGTTTATTCAAACCTCGAGAGCAGTGGGCGGCGGATTCAAGTTAACTACTGAGGAACCGGTGGTTCTTGGGCACGAGTTCTGCGGTGAAATAGTTGATTTTGGGCAGGGCACAGGCGATCAGTATCGGGTTGGCGATCTAGTTTGCTCGATGCCGATGCTTCTCCGTTCGGAGATGATCGGTCTAGGCTTCTCAGATGTCGCTCCAGGAGGTTTCGCGGAGTACATGGTGTTATCAGAGCGACTTTTGAACCCGGTACCCACTGGGTTGGATGCCACGACAGCAGCGCTTACAGAGCCACTAGCCGTTGGTATGCACGCGGTTAACAAGGCAAATCTTCGCCCAGGGGATCAAGTCCTGGTCGTTGGCTGCGGTCCAGTTGGTCTTGCAATTATTGCAGTTCTCTCAATGCGTGGCTTTGAAGTTGTGGCGAGTGACTTTTCGCATGGACGGCGGGCTTTAGCTGAGAGGCTGGGTGCTCGCACCGTTGTTGATCCAAATATCGAGAACCCCTTAGCAGACATTCAATGGCCCCAGGATGGCCACACTGTTATTTTTGAATGTGTTGGCGTCAAAGGGATGATTGACCAGATATTCGCGAATGCACCGCGACAGTCGAGGATTGTGGTGGTAGGGGTGTGCCTCGAAATAGATGAATCGCGCCCTCTTATTGCAATCAATAAGGAATTATCAATGCAATATGTTCTCGGCTACACGCCGGTCGAATTCACGGAAACGCTAAGATTGTTGGGTTCGGGTCAACTTAATGTGGCTGGGTTAGTGACGGACCAAGTCCCGCTTAGAGAGGTTATAACCGCATTTGAGCGGTTATCTGATCCTAATACAGACGGGAAAATCCTTGTAATACCATAGAGATCTCGCCACTAGTTCAGTGAATCAGTGACGTTCTCGGAGCCATGAGCATAGGTATTCGAGTCTAACCAGGGAGTATGAAGCATGGCGAGACAAGTCCGCGCCTGTTTTTAGAAATCAACTCTTATCATCTGACGACTATGGAGATTTCCAGAAATACGGCTAAAAAAATCGAGCAACTTTACTTGCCAACCATACTTTGATCGGAGCAATGCATACGCAGCGGAGACCTCGCTATCGTCGTGGATTAGATGTCCCAATCCATCCTTGGAATCACCAGTAATGCGTCCAGTTACTGTACACGGTGCTATTTGAACGTTTTCAAAGTTTCTTAGGCGTTTTACCTTACCTGCACTATCTGCAGAGAATATGTAAAGGGATCGCCCGTTAGCTGTTTCTGCAAACCAAACGGGCGTCCATACCCATTCACCCGATTTCTTCTTGGTAGCTAAGCTAATGTAAGGTAGTTTGTGATCAATCGATACCATTTGCCGTCTAAATTCTTGTTCTTCTCTCGTAGCATATCATGGCCGCCAATCGCCCGCTTTTTCGGATATTGGCTCACGTCAGAACTTCTGAAGTTATCGAAATAAGCACGCTATGTGATTGTGTAAAAAAGGGTTTTGGGTTTTATCTGTCCGTGACTAATCGGTATTTACCTAGGCTGCCAGGTATCGCTCGCGAAGCTCGGCGATCTCGACCTCTCCCAGCCCAACTGCCTCGAGGTAGCCGCGAATCCCTCCAAACTCAGCATCAATTGCATCCAAGGCAGCCTCCAAATATGGCCGACGAACCCTCGCAATGACTTCCAATGTCGCTTCATCGATTTCCACGGCCTGTTCGCTCATTCGGAATCGAATTCGCTCAATTAGGTCAGTTGACTCGTTGGTTAGCAAGTAGTCCTTGAATACATTTTCCCGGGAGACTCCCAGAAGCTGATGAATGACGGCAACACCAAATCCCGTTCTGTCTTTCCCTGCTGTGCAATGAATGAGAAAGCCACCGTTTGTCTCCAGTAACCCTCGCATTACAAAGCGATAGGCATCGGTCCAGTCAGTTGCTATTTCGCGAGTGATTACTTTCATAAATTCGCTGCGTTCCTCAGCGCTGTGCTGAGAGGTCGTCATCGAGTTTCGCAGCTCATGACTGGTCCCAGGTTCGATCGGGATGTGACGGCGCCCTTTAAATGGCGATGCGATGGGAGTGGGGGACATCTCCGCCTCATCCTCACGCCTGAGATCGCATATCACGTCAATCTCAAGCGAAGAGAAATCATCGAAGGCGCGCTCAGGAATGTCTGCAAGCATACCGCACCGGAACAATACGTTTGTTCTTACCCGGCCACCTCGTTCAGTTTCATAACCCCCAAAATCTCGGAAGTTAAGACTTCCTTCTATTGGAATAAAAGGGAAGTCGGAGGGAGAGGGGCTCATCTTGGTCATCCTGGGTGAATTGAAACCTGACGGAAAGAAGACGCGCTAGTGGACGCGGGCCCTTTCTAGTTCATTGACAACGAGGCTACCATAAATATGGGTCTTGAAAGGGGAATCATGCCATGCTCTTTTTAGTCCAGGGCTGCTAATCAGCTCGGTGACGAGTCCTTGAACTAACAGAGCAACCCAGGCTCTTGCCTCGTCAGACGCCTTGCTTTGATAGGCTGATTCGGCGCTTAGGATAAAGGTATGAAAACGGCTTGCCGCTAGGTCAGTGAAGTGTTTGGCCTCGGGAGGTGTTAATGGCTCTCCAGCACAGCCGAGTTGCCAGATTTCCTGTAGGCCTTTGTTTGCGTTGGTCATAGGCGTTATACGAGTGACTTGATCAATGAGCTTTGAGACCAGATGTCATGGGGCATCCGGGGACTAGTTAAAGACTGCATGTAAGCGACATACATCGTGCTGTTCTCTTAATTCGCAGTCCTGAGTGTCAAGCCTTGTCTCCTTGTAGCAGTCACGTCTTCCTGAGTGCAATTATCGATTCTCCGAAACAAAGCCCCTATGAAAAGCACGGAATTGGGTCCAAAGAGCTGCCAATAGCCTTTTTTATAGCGGAAGACAGAGCCGACAAGGGTCATTTATCTCTGAAAGACAGGCAGCAAGAATACAGCGTGCTTCAAGCGAACCGCGGCTGATCCTCAAGCGTCTTCCCGGTCCACTCTAAGGGCAAGAATTTGTTATGCGCTGACAGCAACTCGCGCGTCATGGAGCGAATGTCATCCAGGCAGAGCACGGTACTGGTAAGAGGATCGAGGCACATAGCTTGGAAAACCACCTCCGGATCCATGGACTCCGCCGCAATCACCGCCAAGTGCTGAACCGAGGCCTGCTTGCGGTTTATCGCTGCAAGGTGCTCTGGTAACGGCCCGAATCGCAGCGGCTGTACACCATTTTTATCCACAGAGCAGGCTACCTCTACAACGGCCCATTCGGGCAAGTTGGAGATAAGCCCTCTATTGCGAACGTTGCCATAAATGATCTCGGTTTCGCCTGTGGTCGCGGCATGTATGATTTGGCTGCCGTACTCCAAACTTCGGCGGAGATCGATGGGCTTCTCTCCGTTTGCCATACGCTCCATGGTATCTCGCCAATCTGGCCGGTTATATAGCGACTTGATAAAGCCATGGCCACCATTCCAACCTCCGCCGGGGCAGTATCGTTCGATATCTTCCTCTGATTTGCGGAACCAGGACGAATATTCTGAATTGTGGCCGGACGCCTCAGTGACTGGATAGCCAAAATGCTTGATATATTCCATTCTTGACGTGTCGCTGCGCCAAACCTCTGGGTTTACTGCCAGTTCCCGGATAGCGGGCAGCTGATCTTCTGCATTCGCTTCGAATCGAGTGATCCAGGCCTGATGGTTCAATCCTGCACATGCAAAAGTGACGTCAGTCATCGATTGATTCAATCGTTTGGCCCATTGCTCGGTTGTGCTTTGCACTGAATGACACAGGCCAACGAGGTTAAGGCTTGGTGCGGCGTTTAACATGCCTTCGCAAAGCATTGACATGGGGTTGGTGTAGTTAAGCACCAATGCGTCAGGGCAGAGCGCCATGATGTGTTGTGCGATGGCCGTTTGAACAGGCAGTGTTCGCAGGCAGCGCATAATCCCGCCAGGCGTCAGGGTGTCTCCAATCGCCTGGGACACCCCATACTTCATGGGGATATCAATTTCCGCCTCAATAGCCTCATAGCCGCCCACTAAGATCGATACGATCACGAATTGAGCGCCAGGTAATGCTTCGGTCACCTGGCTGTGAAGCGAGCAGCTAGCCTCGTAACCACCTGCCTCAACGATTCGGTCAAAAATTCGACCGGCATAGCTGAGCCGCTCAGCATCTGTATCGACCAGCGCAAAGTGAGCGCCAGCGAGTGCCGGGTAGCTCAGGCAGTCAGCAGTCAGTCTGGATGAGAATTCAAGGCTCCCCGCACCGATAATGACGATTTTTGGTGCAACTTGAGGTTCGGTCACGCTTACCGCCCCTCGAATTCGGGTGGCCGCTTCTCCATGTACGCCGTGACCGCCTCACCGAAGTCTCGGCTTTTAAACAAGTTCAATACAGACATCAATACGTGGTGTGAGTGACTCTCGAAATCCTGCGTCAATCCATGCCTAAAGAGCCGTTTCATCTCGAGAATGGCGAGTGGAGAGTTGTCGGCAATCTTGTGTGCCCACGTGGCAGCCTCTTCCATCAGCGCTGCGCTAGGTACGGCCTTATTAATGAGCCCGTAATCAAGGGCCGCAGCAGCTGGGAGGGGATCGCCCAGCATGGCAATTTCACAGGCTTTGGCCCAACCCAGCAGTCTTGGGAGGTACCAGGTCCCGCCACTTTCTGGGATAACTCCCATTTTAGCGAATCCAGGCAGTAGTTTTGCGTCGTCTGACATCAATCGTATATCGCATCCAAGCGCAAGATCGAGTCCATAGCCGGCCGCGGCACCGTTGATTACTCCGATCACGGGAGTATCCATGCGTTGGAGTGTTACGGTGCAAATCTCTCGCGTCGAGTAGTGAGATGCGCTGTCGGATCGGGAGAGCGATCCGCTAATTCCTTCTCCTGCAGAAGCCTGTTTGAGGTCTAGGCCTGAGCAAAACGCGCGGCCTGCTCCGGTTAGCAGAACTACTCGGGTGTCCATATCGTCGTCTGCAGCTTTGAAGGCTTCGTTAAGGTCTTGAAGCATTTGCGGGGTGATCGCGTTCATGGCCTCAGGGCGATTTAGGGTGATGGTCGTCACATGACCATGTTTCTCGGAGATGATGGGTGCTGCTGGCATAAGAATGAGGACCTTTCTATCAAACCTCTGTATACCATGGCGTTTGAGCCGAACGCTAATTTGATAATAGCGTGGTTACTCCAGTGAGTGAGGGATCATTGGGCCCTGACGAATATAGGATTGGCGCGCGGAGGGTTCCGCTTTTGCCACTGGCCAGTTGAGGGACCAGTTTCCTGAAATGTCAGCGACACATCTGTTTCTTACACGGTGTGGAGGAAAGCTTAGTTATCTTGATCCCTGGCCATCGTCTATTTTGATAATGGTCCCTGTTACGCACTCTGAGGCAGGAGACACCAGAAACAAAAGGGTACTATCCATCTGAGCAGGATCGCAGATACGCTGTCGTGGAAAGCTTTTTGATATGTCGCCAATGCGCTCCAGCATCCCATCCATCATTTCGCTCGAAAACGCTCCTGGGGCAATACAATTCACGTTAATGGGGTACCGCGACCACTCCACCGCATGAGCTTCCGTCATCCGAACAACGGCACTTTTGGTTGTCGAGTACAGCGTGGCAGCTGATTGAGCCGTTGTATGAAACGCGGCAACGGAAGCGATATTCACGATACGTCCAGGCAGTTCCGCTTCAATTAGACCCTTGGCAACTTCGCAGGAGAGAACCCATGGCCCGACTAAATTGGTGTTGAATACTGCGTCGGTAAGATGATCAGACATCTTCACGGCTCGCTGTGCGTCAGGTATTCCAGCGTTGTTTATGAGAATTTGTACAACCCCTAGCTTCTCTTGCGCTTGGCTTAAAGCACTACGAATGCTATCCCTAGAGGTCATGTCAATGGCAATGGGTTCACAGATACCACCTTCTGCTCGAATCTCGTCGGCGAGCTCCTGCAGTCGTTCAACGCGGCGGCCTGTAGCCGCCACTTTAGCCCCGCAAGAGGCCAGCACCTTAGCAAATCGCCGCCCCAAGCCTGAGGTGGTCCCCGTAACAAACGCGACTTGTCCGTTTAGTTCAGTCGAGACATAGGGCATTGGAAATTCTGACACGTTGCTCCCCTTAGTAAGTGAGTGTTTCCCGATTGGGTTCTGCTGTTTAGGGCTACTGAAGCTGTTACCGAGGCAGTCTACCATCGATATTAGCAAGAGGCGGTTGACTTGAGTTAAATGCTGGCTAGCCTCCTACATACTGTGCCACAAAATGCTTGCATCAATGGCCTCGACCGAGGTCCTGCCGCAGAACGCCATCGACAGGTCTAATTCGGCTCGGATAATCTCGAGCGCCTTGATGACTCCTTTCTCGCCGAGCGCACCAAGACCATAAATATATGGTCTGCCGATCATAGCGGCATCCGCGCCGAGCGCTAGAACGCGCAATACATCTTGTCCGCTGCGAATACCCCCATCTATCCAGACCTCTAGTTCATTTCCTAAGCTGTCCTTGATCTCAGGCAGCACCTCGACGGTTGCTGGGGCACCATCGAGCTGCCTACCTCCATGATTAGACACCACTATAGCGTCAGCGCCTGATTCCAAGGCAAGTCGTGCGTCCTCGGGAGTCATGATCCCCTTGATTATAAGAGGGCCATCCCAGGCCTCTTTAATCCATGCCACATCATTCCAGGTTAAAGCGGGATCAAATTGCTTTGCGGTCCATTCTGATAGGGAACTTGTATCAGAGACTCCACTTACATGGCCAACGATGTTCCCAAAATACCGTCGATTCGCAGATAACATACTGAGTGCCCATCGGGGGTGGCCGAGTGTGCTGAGAAGGTTTTTTATCGTCGGCTTCGGTGGAGTGGATAAGCCATTCTTAATATCTTTATGCCGCTGGCCCAGAATCTGTAGATCGGCAGTTAGTATGAGCGCACTACACTGTGCAGCCTTTGCACGCTCTATCAGTGCTTTAACAAAGCCTCGATCTCTCATTACGTAGAGCTGAAACCAGAATGGCTTACTGGTTTTACTTGCTACATCTTCAATAGAGCAAATACTCATCGTGGAGAGAGCGTAAGGCACTCCGAATTGAGCTGCGGCTCGAGCTGCTTTGATCTCTCCGTCGCCATGCTGTAAGCCTGTCATCCCAACTGGCGAGAGAGCGACTGGCATTGTGACTGGTTGGCCCAGCATGGCGCTAGCCAAGTCACGGTCGCTGATGTCAACGAGTACCCTTTGTTTAAACTTTAGCCCCTGGAGGTGTCGCTCGTTCGCCTGGAACGTCTGTTCGGTCCATGATCCAGACTCGGTATAATCGAAGAACATTCGAGGGACACGCCGCTGATAGAGTCGTTTCAAGTCATCGATGGAGGTGACTGCTGTCATTGTCGATCCTTGGGATAACTACGTAGTTTTATCGCTAACCGAAAGTTGATGTGAGCATCTTTATAAATCACTTAGAAACTTCCTCACAATCTGAGAAATCGTACATTTCCTTCCCTTCTTGTCACCCCCTTTCTGTCTAAATACTCGAGTAGCTCTATCGCCAAATTGCGCCCAATTCCAGCGGAATCTCTGAACGATTGCACGGTGAAACCATTCGGCTGATCCAGCTGTGTTATCAAGCGTTGTACTTGATTCATTGCTTCAGGCAAAAAGACGCGGTTGGCCGTTGGTCGAACGAGACAGCCTGACGCGACGCACTCCTTAATCAGCGGTTCAAGGGTCTCAACCGGGATACCTACTGATTTAGCAAGTTCATGAAGAACGGGAGGTTGGAGCTTATCGCGCTCAAGAATCGGTCTGATGGCGTTGAATGTGCTTTGCGCTTTTTCTGATAAAACTGCGGTGTGTTCAACAAGGCTAATTGTCGCGCCATCCAAACGAATCAATTTGGTATCAATCAGTTCAATCAGTAGCTCTTTCAACAGCGTGAATTTTTGGGGTAGTTTTGGAATTAATTGATTGGCGGCGAAACCTCTCTGATTAGGTTTCTCGCGATGCCACTGGCCTAGCGTTTTCAGCACGAGCTGCTTGGACGTCTCCCACCGGGTTTGGTTAAAAATTCTATTACTAACTATCTTTAGATTTGAGTTGGATAGTGGCCCCTCTGCAAACTGTTTCGGCCAATTTAGGTGGTCTGAGAGGCGATCGATGGATAAGCCACTTGGCTCAAATTCCAGTCGTGAATCCAACCATGATTCTCTTGAGGTTGCAGCCGCTAGCCTCTTCAATAGCGCTATGCGACTAGGCTTGGCCCTTCCTGCCTTTGATGTCTCGATATCAATGACGCGACCTGAGCCGATAGTTCGACTTGCACTGTAGTCGCGAAGGATGACGCGATCTCCAATGCAAAAGTGACTAGGTGTCGCTAAAGAAAGCTGGCCAAAACCCATCGCGCCAGGAGAAATGCTTGTGGTACCTAATGTGGCTAAATGGCCCAGGTGATGGCTCGTAGCATGAAAGATGTGCAATTGAGTCCAGTGTTGGAGTGGTTTGGTTTCAGATGCGAAAATGGTCACCTCGAGATCTACGCGACTTCCGACTTTTGCCGCGGTCTGACTAGTTAGCCAGTTTCCTCTCGCTATGGGTAATAATCCACCGTCAACGGGAACAATATTCAGCGCGCATCGCTGCCCTCGTGTAGCGCGTTCTGCAGCAAGATCTTGCGTGTGAATACTTCGTACTCGAAGTTTTTGAGCTATAAGAGGCTCAACGAGTTGGTCTCCCAGTGATACCGAGCCCGCTGCTACGGTTCCTGTGACAATGGTTCCTGCCCCTTTTATGGAGAACACTCGATCAATGGGCAATCTGAAGTTCTGATCAGATAGGTCGGGGCTTTGCAACTTGGCATGCAAGTTTGTATCTCGAGCAAACGAGAGGATTTCTGAGCGAAGTGTGTCAATCCCTTCCAGCGTCGTGTTGGAGGCACCGATAATGCTCGCTCCGGCGAATCGAGTTGGGGCTAGCAGGGCACTGATTTCTTGCCTGGCGGCTTGACGTCGATCTAGGTCCACTCGGTCCACTTTGGTGAGAGCCACCATTAACGAGCGCGTACCAAGTGCTTCGATGATGGCTAGGTGCTCACGAGTTTGCGGCATGGGGCCATCATCGGCAGCAATAACCAAGAGCGCTAGTTGCACTCCAGAGACTCCAGCAAGCATATTATGAATGAAACGGATGTGGCCGGGGACGTCGACAAATCCTACTCTCTGATCCTCAATGTCGGCATATGCGAATCCCAAATCGATGGTCAAACCACGTGACTTTTCATCCTTAAGCCGATCAGTGTCGATGCCTGTAAGGCATTGAACTAAGCTAGTTTTACCGTGGTCTACATGACCGGCCGTAACAATAATCATTAGTGATGGAGGGACGAAAGGGCTGCTTCGAGGGCGTCGATATCGCCTTCAAGCAACATTCGGCAGTCGAGGATGAACCGATGTTGGGCGATTCTGCCAAGAATAGGCAATTTTGCTCCTCTCAACTCGCTCGCCAACTCGCTCAGCGCTTGATCTCCCCCGGCGCCTGCTGGCTCAAACGAGACTCCGAAGCTTCTTATTGTTTTTGTCGGTAATGCGCCGCTGCCAATTTGACTATCTACTTCAGTCACCCGGCATTCAAACCGATTTGAAAACTGCGCTTCTAAGAGTGGCAGGATTAGTTGAGCAATCTGCTCTATATCTTCAATGGGTCTCGTGAGGAAATAAATAGTAGGAACAGTATCTTTAAGTCCCTCGGGCGTGACATAGAGTTTTAGGGTTGCGAGAAGGGCGGCCAATGTCATTTTATCCAGCCTGAACGCACGATGGAGTGGATTCCTCTTGATCCGCGATATGAGCTCTTTGCGGCCAGCTAGGATGCCTGCTTGTGGGCCACCAAGCAGTTTGTCTCCACTAAATGAGACTATGTCGGCGCCCTGATCGAGGACTTGTCTGACAGTGGATTCTTCTGGTAGTCCCATACTCGAGGGCGGCAATAAATTACCGCTACCTAAATCAAAGAAAAGGGGCGTTTCAGACTCGTCAGCCAGCCGACTGAGATCACTCAAGGCAACCTCATGCGTAAATCCCTTGATCTCGTAATTACTGGTGTGGACTTTCATTATTAGGGCGGCATTACCAGCGATCGCGCTTTCGTAGTCGCTAAGGTGGGTTCTATTGGTCGTCCCAACCTCGATTAGCTCAACGCCGGCTTGCCGCATAATGTCTGGAACTCTGAAGCTTCCACCTATTTCGACAAGTTCTCCCCGGGAAACTATTGCTCTAGCGTTCAATGCCAGAGTATTTAAAGTTAGGACAACCGCTGCTGCATTGTTGTTGACGACAGTCGCGGCTTCAGCCCCGGTAAGTTCACAAATCAACTGCTCGATAGCCGCCGCACGAGCGCCTCTGCGCCCAGAATCAATGTCGTATTCAAGCGTCGTCGGGAAGCGGCTGGCTTCTATCGCAGCTTCTATAGCTGCTTCGGGGAGAATCGCTCGGCCTAGGTTGGTGTGGAGCACTGTTCCAGTTAGGTTGAATACCCTCTGATACTCTTTTGGCTTCGCTGCCAGTCGCTCGCCTGCCTCAGCGAGCCAGTCGCGAGAGACGGAAGTGGTTGCTTTACGCTGAATTTGCTCTCGTGCTTCGGCCACGATCGCTCGCAATGCATCACTGACACGTAATCGACCATGTTTTGCTATAAGAGACTGACCCTCATCAGTTTTGAGTAATCGGTCGATACTTGGGAGTTGGCTCGCTAACTGGTTCATATAAGTCAGTTCTCAATGGCTTAATCTGGCCCGGCGGTCAGTCGCCAAGGTGATTCAAGCCCTATTAGTTCTATCGCTTCGCGGAGCAGCGCCCGCTCGCTAAGGCTCTCGGGCCTCTCGATAACTACTCGATACCGCAAGTCCGCTCCCTCGCGGTGGTGGCGTTGAAGTAAGTGTGTTTTTCGGTCTAATGCGCGCTCAAGTTCTACCGCGTATTTTAGCGCCCGCGATCTCTCTCGAAAGCTGCCGAGTACCCAGACGTCGCTGAAGGTCTTTTCCTCTATGGACGGGCTCGATTCACTAACCTCATCCTTTTCTTGTTTGTTAGTTAAGAGCGTTTCAGAAGAGCCAGGTGCATCTTGGGGAATAGAGGGGGAGGGGGTGGAATCGTATGCTTCAGCACGCGATTGTTTCATCGATGCCGGTGGCCTCAGCTCTTTTACATCGGGTACTCTTGTCTCCGAGGGCGATAGACTTTCATTTTTATCTGAGACCGTAGTGTTTTGCTTACCTATTAATGCTGGAATTTCCCCCATGTTGTTCCCACAAAGCCACCCTTCATTTTTGTCATCCCCGATACAGACCATGCGCTGGGACGCCCGCTTTTTAGGAGCGTTCGATTCTTTAGCGCATGCAGCACTCAGGCCGCCGCTTCGATCATTGGGGTCGCAGCGGTCATCATTCCCGAACCATTGGCTAGGTGTGACCCATGCGCACCCGGTGAGCATTAGCACCAGCGAGAGGTGACCGCATCTTTGCATCATGAGTAGGCTATTCCCATGTGGTACAAAAGAATAGAGTGTTTTCTGATCTGGCATCTAGAATTGATTCCCCAGCGCGCCCGACAATTCTCTCGCCTGCGCCATCATGCCGAAGAGTCCTCCAGTATGCACAAAAATTACGTGATCCTCTGGTACGGCACCTTCCTTGACTCTCGTCAGCATCCCTTGGAAAGCTTTGGCAGAATACACGGGATCAAGGAATAGCCCCTCTTGCTTAGCCATCTTTTGAATCAACTCATAGACAGGGCGCCCGGCTTTCCCATAACCGGTGCCAATGAATCGATCGTCAAGGATAGGCTCCTGGAAAGACCCTCGGAATCCAAATTTGTCTGCCCAATCGCTGAGATCTGCGTGAATTTTTTCGCGGAAGTAATCAATATCATCGCTTACAAGAACGCCGATAGCTTGGTGCGAGGTCGTTGCCAGATAAACGGCTAATCCAGCTAGGATCCCAGCATACGTGCCGCCTGAGCCAACTGCAGTAAAAATCTGAGCTCCATAGATGGGTACCGATTGCATATCGCTCTGCAATTCTTCAATCATCTTTGTGTAGCCCCACACGCCTAGTGGGTTACTGCCGCCAATCGGAATGCTGTAGGGCTTTCCGCCCCTTTTCTCTAACATTGACTCGATCAGTTCAAATACGTCCGGTAACTGGACCCAAGTTTCTTTGTTCACGTAGTGGCAATGCGCGCCAGCTAATTTGCTAAGAAGTAGGTTCCCCTCTAGCTTAGACGGCTCTTCGCCCCGCAGGATCAGTTCGCAATCAAGGCCAAGGGAAGCCGCAGCAATAGCAGTCGCACGGCAGTGATTGCTCTGCACAGCTCCGGCAGTAATTACGTGGGTCGCTCCGTTTGCGACAGCCTCCGCTAGGATGTATTCCAGCTTCCTAATCTTGTTCCCCGAGCATCCATGCTCAGTCAAATCGTCTCGCTTGACCCACACTTCTTTCTTCAACTCATCGCTCAATCGATTCAGTCTCTTAAGCGGCGTTGGCAGGCGGCCGAGTGTGATCCTGTTAGGTTCCCTCATTTGATCGAAGCCTCACAATATATTTGGCGCTCACCATCATAGCCGGCTGAACCGCATGACCATCAAAGACGGTCGCGTCTAACTGAATGCTCTTAACACCCTTGGCCAGCAAATCCTCTTTGAACTCGTCAAATTGCCGGGGCAGCTCACTTTCGACGCGCAAGAAATCGCTAACTGGGGAATAAAACTTTGACGTCGCCTCGCCTACCACGACATTGCCAATGCGATTCATGTGGCCGAGTTGCAGCTGGAGCAATCCCCATCCAACTAGGGCGCAGCTAGATAGCAAGCTCCCTCCGAACGCTGTCATTTGGTGGTTGACGTTAGGTTCGAGCGGGGCAGACAACTGAAGTTTGTTGCTACAGTAATGGTCGACCTTCAATCCCATGGCAACGCTTAATGGAATTAATCGATGCATGGTCTGCTCGAGTTCCGTGCCTGTTTGTATTCTGATTTCTGGATGCACATCGTCTCTCTTTAATGCCGCGACCAAGTATACTACTAGGGCCTAAACTTCTCGCTTCCTAGTTATGTCGTACGCATCCCTTTTTGCCTGGAAAAGGCGCTTCCCATTGCCGCCTAAGACATTGGCATTGATCCCTGTTTGGCTACTGTTAGTCGCTTGCGAGCAGACGCTAGAGCGAGCGGTATTTGATGGACAGACCATGGGAACAACGTACCGGATCACTCTGAGCACAGAGAGGCCGATCACTGAAAACGTCAGTGCCGGACTTGCTGCTGAATTTGAGAGAAAGTTGATTTATATCAATAGCCTAATGTCTAATTATGATCCTGCTTCTGAGATTAGTCGGTTCAACGCTGGGGAGGCTGGTCGATGCCAGGCTGTATCCGCAGAGACTCACGCAGTAATCGAACAGTCTAAAATATTATTCGTCAAAACGAATGGTGCTTTTGATCCGACAGTGGGTCCCTTGGTCAATTTATGGGGGTTTGGTCCCCAAAGTCGGGCAAGCAATCTACCCGATCCACAGAGCGTTGCTCTGACGCTCCTGCAAACAGGTTTCGACGCCATCAAGTCAGGATGCGCCGATGACGGTTTGCTTAAAGCAACGCACCGTGAGATCGATCTTTCTGCCATCGCCAAGGGGTTTGCAGTCGATTACCTATCAGATTGGCTGATTGAGGCGGGCTACCATAACCATTTGGTAGAGATAGGAGGTGAGATAAAAGCTACAGGTCGATCCCCTTCGGGGCAGGCGTGGAAGGTCGGTATCGAGCGGCCCAACCAGCAACGGAGGCAGCTCCATCAAGTAGTTAACTTAACCAACTTATCTATGGCCACCTCGGGAGACTATCGAAACTTTTTTGTGGTGGAGGGAAATCGCTACTCACACACCATTGATCCAAGGACGGGATATCCAGTTACCCATCAGGTCGCATCGGTCACAGTCATTCACCCTTCGGCGACAATGGCTGACGGCTGGGCTACGGCACTGAATGTGATGGGCCGTAACTCCGGTATGGCATTAGCGGAAAAAGAAGGACTAGCGGTTCTCATGCTTGAGTACGACGAAGGTGCGCTAGTTCCTTACGCGAGCAAGGCATTTACGGCGCTGTTTTAGAACCAGCGCGTTGAGGCTAACGTTCAAACATTAGATTGCAAGGCGAGCGGTCGGAAAATTGGCAGAAAAATGGCCAAAAGTCAGGTTTTCTTCGCAAGAATAGGAGAAAACTAGGAAATTACTTTCAGCAGCGGGCGAGCCTGTTGAGAATGCTTGGCTATCGCGTCCAGCTATTTGGGCTGGTGATTCGTACGCGTTATCATAAGCGCAGCTAACTAAAGGCTTTGGCAGTCACACGAGGCGTTGCAGAGGCCTTTGCATCTCAACGGGATGTATCGTTGGCCTGGATTCACTGGAGAAAGCAAAATGGCTGAGTTTTTTATCACGTTTATGTTCCTGCTACTTATGGTTGGCGTCATGGCTGTAGGGGTAATGAGAGGAAGAGAGCCGATTTCAGGAACCTGTGGAGGATTAAACCAGATGGGAGACGGGGGCGGCTGCGAACTGTGTGGTGGTAACCCTGCTGCATGCAGAGAACTTGACCCTATGGCGGAGCCACTGTCCAGTTCGAATAAGCCTGCTTTTGTCGATGGATCCAAGAGTGCATTTTAGTGCCGTTGCTGAACAATTTAATTGACCTTTTTAGCGTACCTGTTTGATTTTCTCTCGTGTCCTTGTCTACGCAGATTCCCTAAACACAGCATCAAATTTCCCTCAGAGTTCTACAAACCAGATCATCGAACCTTCCGCATTAATATCGGCCCTTCGTTCTAGAACTACGGTTAAAGATTGAGATCGAAAACAAAACGCTCCAAATCAAGTCGCTAACTCAAGCGTCGATGAGTTGGTCAGTCCATATGGCTACCCTCTCCCTGTAAAATGCATGCGTACGAGACATGTCTTCGATAAAGGGCTCAAGCTCACGCATTAGCAGCGCTTGGGGTCCGTCAACTAGGGCTTCGGCTGGATTCGGGTGAAAATCAACGAGTACCAAATTAGCGCCAGCGACGACGCCCTGAGCCGCTGCATGCGCAATTTCTAGAATGCCTTCAGGGGATCGGCCCCTGTCGCCAACACTGTGAGATGGATCGACGCACACGGGCATACGGGTTAGACGTTTGACCAGCGGAACCTGAGCGAAGTCCACCAGATTCCTATGTGGGGCGCCGCCTTCTGTCTTCATTCCGCGCAAGCAGAAAATGACATTTGAGTTTCCTTCGCTGGCGAGATATTCCGCTGCGTTTAGTGACTCGTTGAGGGAGACCCCGAACCCTCGTTTGAAGAGGATAGGAAAGGATGACTGCCGACCAACACATTTGAGTAGCTCGAAGTTTTGCGTATTCCGCGTACCGATTTGCAACATCACACCCGTCGGGTGGCCTGTTAGTTCGAGCGCAGCCTGAATTTCTTCGATATGGTCTTCATGAGTAACTTCCATGGCGATGACTTTGATGTCGTATTTTCCAGCGAGCTCGAACACATAGGGTAAGCATGTAGCTCCGTGCCCTTGGAACGCGTAAGGGTTAGTTCTTGGTTTGTAGGCACCCATCCTCGCGCAATGCTGGCCTGCTGACCGTAACCCTCGCATCATTAGCTCAACATGCTCACGATTATCGACTGCGCACAATCCTGCGAAGACATGAAAACTTGATTGATCGAATTGTAATCCCTGGTATTCAAACCCCGAGGTTCTGTCTGGGTCTGAATGGCGTCCCAGGATTCGATATTCCTCGGAGACTCTGATAACGCGGTCAACCGCCTCAAAGTGCTGCAACGTTTCAATATCTAGCCGCGCCGTTGCGCCCAATAAGTAGAGTTCGGTTAGCCGTCTCTCCTTGCCCTCAATACTATGAGACTGGACTGTGATTCCTTCTTGCGTTTCAAGGTAGTGGTTTAGGGAGAGAAAAGCTGGGTCATCGGTGGTGACCTCTGGTTTCAAAATTAGAATCATAGTAAGGCTCGCTCTTACAAGGTGAAGTGTCGGGCTTTTAGCTTTGCCCCATTATTTTCAGTCACTTGCCGGTCGTGAACAACACATTGCTAATCGCGCCTGAGATTGGTGTCATCTTCATACCGTACACCCGTGACATTGCCTGACTGCATTTAGGTGGTGCCCTTTATGCGACCGAAAAAGGTGACGCTTTGTGTTCGCTTTTCTTTATGATGGGGTCTCGAAGGGTCTCGCCCACTTAGCGCTCAGACGTTGCTCTGGAGTGACTCAAGCCGATCGAGTTTTTTTTCGAAGCGCCTCTCTCGGTGGATTGTTTCGTCCAAACGACATTTTCCAAGACGCCCAACGCAGAATACTCATGAGCTAATTTGCTCGTGAACATTCGTCCCAAGGGGCTTGAAGCTTAGCGACTTAAGTTAGCGGTGGTGAATTAGCCAGACTCAATAACCCGTTTAGAAGTGTTCTGTTACTCTGATTTTGCTCGTCAAGTGGCATAATAAAAGTGGATAACGATGACCGGACCCGAAAAAATTGCGTTTCGGGTACTACAGTTCGAGTGGCATGCAGGCCTCTTGTTGATCAACAAGGTGAATGAAGAAAAGGAATAGACAGAGAGCATGAGTTCAGCTTATCCATACGCCGAAATGAGGGGCGAGGACATCAGTAAGCGGTCGCCTTGGCGCCACAAACTCGGGCGTGGCGTGAAACGTGGTTGAGGATGGTGTCTCAGATGGTGCGCGTCTTTCCATGCAACCAACTCGATTTGGATGGGCAATTCGTCTTGGCTGGGCGTTTGCAACGCGTTCGGGCGATTTTCAGTCACAGCTCGTAAGTCTTCGATTTCCTTTAATCGGGTTGGCGTGTTCCGTTGCTATTCTTTTGATCACATTGTCCGTGGTCAATGGGTTTGATCGCGCTATGAGGGAGGATATTCTCAGTAGAGTTCCCCACGTGGTGGTTACAAGTGTCACTCAGCCAGTCGTTGCGAGCGAGTGGCAATCTTGGTTAGCAGAGCATCCCCTTGTGGCTCACATCTCGCCTCATATAGAGTTGCCAGCTTTGCTTATGGCTAATGCCAACTTGGTTCCTGTCAGGTTTCAAGGAGTGTCAATTAAGGAAGAACAATCCACGAACGAGATTTTTTCGGATATTGTCCAGGGGTCCTTTGAGCAGATTGAGTCTAATCGGTTCCATATAGCAATCAGCCAACGCCTTGCTGGTAAACTAGGAGTCACCCTCGGCGACAAACTTTCTTCTGTGCTGCCTATTGGTAGGACCAATCTTTTCAGCGCTTCCCCAAGACAGCGCTCCCTGGAAGTGGCCGCTATTTTTAACTCTCGCTCAGATCTCGATCACGATTTGGTCATTTCTTCGATTGAAACGGCGACTCGATTGGGTGGCTCAACTGTAGCCGTTGGGGTCAAGGTTACCCTGCTTGACTTGTTTTCAGGCTCGAACCTCGTCCTTGCTATGAGAGAGACAGGGAGCATGCCGCCCATGCAGGTCGACTTGTGGCAGCACCGTTACGGAAGTTTGTATGCAGCCATCGCTCTGCAGAAACAAATTTTATTCCTATTACTACTGGTAGTAGTTTTGCTCGCGGTCTTTAATCTAGTTGCTCACTTTGTGGTTAGCATTGAGTCGAGATCAAAAGACATTGCTATCTTGCGTACGATGGGCGCGCGCAGACAACACATTCTTTGCCTGTTTTTGTCCCAAGGCGTGTGGCATTGCAGTTTAGCAATAGGATTAGGGTTGGTACTTGGCAGGGCTTTCCTCCCCTTGGCGTCTCGTTTACTACAAAAGAGTGATGAGGTTTGGGGTATTCCATTGCTACAGGAATACTTTGTTCACTACCTGCCTTACGATTACGTAGCCCTAGATGTCCTACTGGTTGGTGCTTCTTCTATGCTGATTGGGCTGATCGCCCACATTTACCCGGCCTGGCGAGCAACTACAACATCACCAAGCGTAGAACTGGCTCATGACAAATCCCAATGAGGAAGATGCGGTGACCAATCTGATCGAATGTCAAGGTGTCGGTAAGACCTATTGGCAAGAAGGCGATTTCGCGGTACCCATATTTCACGATCTTGATTTGTCGTTAGCTACGGGAGAATTTTTGTCCATCGTGGGGCCCTCAGGTTCGGGTAAAAGTACTTTGCTTCACTTGATGGCAGGACTCGATCAACCTTCTGCTGGCACTGTGCTTTGGCTGGGTCGCTGTTGGCAGGAGTGGGAGGAAGTAGAAAGAGCGGCTATTCGGTCAAATCAACTGGGTTTTGTCTATCAATCGCATCATCTGCTCAGTGAACTAACGGCGCTCGAAAACGTTGCCATCCCTCTTCAAATAAAAGGACAGCGGAAAAAAGCGGCTCTATCTCTCGCCAAGGAAACATTGTCGATCTTTGATCTAGGTCACAGGCTTGATCACTTTCCTAGTCAGTTATCAGGTGGGGAGCGTCAACGTGTTGCGATTGCCAGAGCGCTAGTCCACCAGCCTCAGTGCGTTTTGGCAGATGAGCCGACCGGTAATTTGGACGAGGAATCTGCGCAGGTGGCTGTTGCTCAATTAATTGACGGGTGCAAGGCGAGAGGAGCGGCGCTGGTCATGGTGACCCACAATCTGATTCTAGCGCAACAGGCAGATCGGATGATGCGTATGGCTGGAGGGAGCCTTCATCGTGTTGAGTAGGCTCTCACTCCAATTAGGTCTGCGATTGGTAAGTTTCGGCTTGTGGAAGCAGTCGGCTCCCAGGCTTTCCAAGTTTCTCGCCTGGACGGCTGTAATTAGCCTAATGCTTGGAATCGCGTCACTCGTGATGATCACGTCAGTGATGAACGGATTTGATCAAAAGCTTCGAGACCGATTGCTGTCTATGTTGCCGCACATAGTGGTATCAGGATCTTCGGTCAATCTTGCTGGCAGCGCCGTACGAGCTGTGACACCCTACTTGGAGCTTGATGGAATGCTAGTCAATGCTGAGCAGCGGTACGTTAGGGTTCAAGGCGTTTCCGCTAAGGATCCGATCAGAGAAGAAATATTGCGCCATGGAGTGCTTGATGGCCATTGGCCCTCAGACTCCCCTGATGCGCGCGAGATAGTGTTGGGTGTAGGGCTGGTGCGTAGCGCGGGACTCCGCCTAGGCGACCAGGTGCGGTTGCTATTGCCGACGCTCAGAGAGGGTGTCCTTAGACCCAAGTGGGCACAATTCGAGCTCGTTGGTGTATTTGCGCTTGGCGCTGAGCTCGATTACACCACGGCCATTACGTCGGTAGGTCAGATACGCCAGCTTTTAGATCAAACCCACAACTTCCGAGTAACGCTTACCCATCCGGCAGATGTTGACAAGGTCAAGCGTCAGCTCACAAGTGTTGAAATACTCACGTCTTGGGACGAGGAGTACGAAAGTTTTTTCGCAGCCGTGAAGATGGAAAAAATCATGATGGTTTCACTGCTTGGCTTGTTAGTTCTCCTTGCTCTGATGAGCTTGTCGTCGAGTCTCCAATTGTTGCTTGTTGAGAAGCTAAATACGGCATCCGTGCTACATGCATTGGGTCTCTCTTCAGGAGAAATCAGGTTTATTTTTATAGTCTACGGAGTAGTGCTTGGTTCGATCGCGCTTGCTATTGGTGCTGTTTTAGGAATTGCGGTGAGTTATGCATTGCCAGACTTGATGGCCTGGGTGAAGTCAGTCAGTGGTTTTTCGATGATTGAAGGCAGTTACTTTGTCGAACTGCCCGTCGATGTGAGGGTATTCGATGTAGTGGTAATTTTGCTTGGCAGCTTTCTTGCCTGTTTATTGATCTCTCTTTCTGCCTCTCGGCCGCTCCTTCGCTACGATTTGATGAGGCACCTCCGCTAACCCTGAATTGGCCAGTAACCAACTATTTCTGCCTAGAAAAATAGTATTGAGACAGCAGAAATCCGATCAAACCCATCGTCGTTCCGCATAGTAGACAGCCTACAATTAGTGGCGCCCAAATTTCAGATAGTCGCTCTGCAAGCCAGGCCCAACTCAGGTCGATCGCTTCTAAGTCCGCTGTCTGACCTGTCACCGCTGCCCCGAGCTTGTAGGCAAAATACATCATGGGTCCCATGGTAATGGGATTGGAGATCCAGACTACGGCGATAGCAATTGGGATATTGCATCTTCTTAATATGCAAAGCATTAAGCACGGGAGCATCTGAAATGGCATGGGTAGAAAACAGCATACAGAGCCCCAAAAAATTGCTTCTGAGACGCTGTGTCGATTCATGTGCCACAAATCTTGATCGCGTGTGAAATTTTCAAACAAGCGGAACAAGCCGCTTTGTCTGAGCCTCTTTTGATCTGGGATATATTTTTTTAAATTCATGCTTGGGGTGGCATTGCTTGACCGACGTGTTGCTTGAGTCTTCGAGATCTTTCGTGGCCGCTAGTGTTTCGGCCCAAAACTATAAATCAAGATTTATGCGCATACCACGCCACGGCTCGCGACATGGTGTTGTTTGCGGATTGCACTGGATGGGTCTTGCGCACCCTTGGCTGATTATGAGTAATCACTGTCTGGCTTTGGTTCCAGCTGTTTCTTTTGTTGAGGACTGTTGAATCTTTCCTCGCGGGCACTCTGCGCGCCGTTACCTGTGTTGTTTAAGCTAATGTCAGTGAGGACAAGCGCCGATCAAAAAAAACTCGGACCGGGCCGGCCTATCGGTCAAGTTGCTCTTGATTTTTAGGCATTAAGGCTTGAAGCTTCGCGCTTTTTTGACAAGGTCCTCTATGAACAACGCGTTATCGTCAATTGTTGGTCAGCTTGACTTGGAGCGAGTCGAACTCAATCTGTTTCGTGGCCAAAGTGAAAACCTCGGCACACCCCGAGTTTTTGGTGGTCAGGTTATCGGTCAGGCCTTGGTCGCTGCATTAAGAACCGTTAGCGAGCGCCATTGTCATTCCCTTCACGGGTATTTCCTGAGGCCTGGAGATCCTAACAAACCAATTCTTTACGAGGTGGATCGCATTCGTGATGGGAAAAGCTTTGCTACTAGGAGGG
>CAJXDD010000008.1:0-33764 GCA_913052075.1 uncultured Gammaproteobacteria bacterium | reverse complement strand
AAGCTTGAGAGATTTGGATCGCTTTTTTTCGCGAAGGCTACCCAGGCCTTGTGCATTAAGTCAGCTATTCTAGCGTCAGAAGGACCGATGGCAGCCGACATTCTGGAAAGCCGGCTAGCCGTTTTAAATACATAAGGGATTTCACCCCCATGAGGAGCGCCTCTTGAATTTTCTCGCCTTGCTTCCGGCACAACGTCAAAATGATAGAGCCAGACGGGAACACCTTTTCTCACCATTAATCTTGCTAAATATCTTGCGGGCGAAACAAAAGTGGCGTCTCCATATGCTTGATAAGCCAGTTCTACATCGTCTAATTCCAGCCCGATTTCTGCGTACTTAGCTCTCAATTCTTCAACACGCCTTCCCAGTAACTTGAGAATTTGCTCCGGTTTAGTGCCTAATTTCGTTGCAAGACTACCTTCGAAACTGGTTGCGCCAATTAACAAAGGCACTGCCGCTTGGTTGCCTAGTTCAAATGATTTTGCAACATCTTGTGTAAGCGTTAGACCGTCTATTGACGGACCGATCCCTCTAATAAGTGCCTTGTCACCAAGCACGCTGTCAGAGGGTAATTCACGCATTTTTGCAAGGTCAGCATCAGAACCTTTAAGTTTGATTGATTCAGTCCACTCCATGCCTTTTTCATCGTACGGGGGACGAAAACCTCTTCTTTTCCATGCGCTCGGCTCAATACGATGGCCGGAACCACTTTGCACAATTGCTTTATGAAACAAACCTTGTGCGTCTGGCATTGAAAGTAGATGAGTGACGGACACACCTCCTGCAGACTCTCCTGCTATGGTGACATTAGTGGGATCGCCGCCAAACGACGCAATATTATCCTTAACCCATTTCAGCGCTGCCACTTGGTCAGTGTAAGCGAAGTTTGTGACTTTGGTTTCATCCCTGAGAGCAGGGTGGGCGAAATAACCAAATCTGCCAAGTCGATAGTTGATGCTAACAAAAACAATACCTGACCTCGCAAATGCTTCGCCATCATAAAAGGGAAATTTGGACGAACCAATTACAAAAGCACCCCCGTGGATCCAGACAATGACAGGTTTTGCTTTCTTTATGTGGTTAGTAGACCAAATATTTAATGTTAAACAGTCTTCACTCACTGGTCGTGGATCAGCAAAGTAACCTGTTCGCCGTCGCTGCATGCAAGCTGAGCCAAATTTTGTTGCGTCAAGTGTTGTATCAAAACTTTGCAAGGCTATTGGGGGCCGCCAGCGATTATCGCCGACCGGTGCCTCTGCGTATGGAATGCCTTGGAATGTTGCTATCTCTCCATCAGTCCTACCTTTGATCTTTCCTACCGTTGTATCTAATTCTATGGTTTCGACGAGAACAGATGTAAGCGGTGGCACACTATCCTCACGATTTGTTTGTTTGCCATCAACACTTTCTGCGTGTGCAATCGCATTGAATAATGCAATCAACACAGTAATCCATAAGCCAGTTGACATAATTACATTTACTTTCATGATAAAACCTCATGTGCATATGGTTAGTGCTCATCCTGAAACAAACATAGCGGCAGGCTTTTCTGGCATTCGTTGCCGAGACATCAAAATGTTCGAGTGTCAACTTCACGACGCTACCGGCCTTCCGTGAAATAACATCAGGTTCAGCCAATCTTCCGGCAGCCCAATCCTGCAACTCATCACTTTCAGCAACTGTCTCTCCCTGACGGTCCAGCACAACTAGGTGAGCTAAGTTGATGAGTTCCCGCCTGCGGTGCCAGGTCGTCAGAGTCACCCAGGAATCATTACCCAGCAAAAAACATAGCGGGGTGTCGGGAAGTTGAGCGCGGTACATGCTTAACGTATCAAAGGTAAAGGACTTCCGCTCCCTCTTCAATTCCCAGTCATCGAGTGATCATCGGTTCGTCGGCGACAGCGAGTTCCAGCATCCTCAACCGGTGTCGGAGCGCCGGACCACCGATACCGCCACCAGCACAACTGCATCTACCTATCGCAACATTCGGTTGGTTTTGCATCGGATGTTCTACCTTTCACCCGAACCTGTTGAAAGAATGTGCTCCCCAGCTTCCGAAAATATTTCGATGTCCTTTCGTAACTGTTTCCGAGCACGATCCACGTGGAACTCGGAAACTGCGACCGTGCCTTCTGAAATAGTTTGGATCAACCGTACGGCTGATCGAAGGCGCTCATCATCGGCATCTGGGTAGTCCCTGGCCAAACTTCGCTCCAGCGTTTTCAATATTTCTCAATCGCTGATGAGATCTAGTTCAGCGGGCTAGTATCCGGTTCCAGTAGCGGTAGTAATGCGTCAAACAAATTCTCGGGTTTACTGATGCCGACGATATAAACCATTCGCTCGGTCACCTCGCCTTCGGCGTGAACCGCGCCAGCCGGCAGGATGAGTTTATCACCGGCGCCGAGCTCAACTCGTTCTCCCTTTTCATTCAGTACGTAGCTTTTGCCTTCCATGACATAGCCGCAATTGTCGACGTCGTGCCAGTGCAGCGGCAGTTCCTCCATTCGTTCTGACACATAAACTGTTGGCCAGAGATCAAGTTTTTTGATGTCGTCGAGTACTTCTTCTTTGGTGGAATGAAAGTTGTGAACAACCTGCATGGGTCCCGGTTCCAACGCCATTTGTTTTCTCCTTTTTTCCAGCCGACAGATTTTGCGAATCCAAGTACAGATCGAGCCGTTTTAGCGTAGATAGAACGGGTCAGGCTCTAAAAGTCTAATAGGCGAAAAGGACATTTATTTTAACGTTTTGCAGTTCTTTTGCAGTTCGAGATTGTGCGCCATCCGACGCAGAAGCGATTCATTATTTAAGCGCATGATTTTATGAAGAAAAGTGGTAGCTACGGGTGGGCTTGAACCACCGACCTCAGCATTATGAATGCTGCGCTCTAACCAGCTGAGCTACGTAGCCACATTTTTGGATCGCGAATTTTCGGGTCTACCTTTGTACTTGTCAACTTGAGGTGGCGCATAACGGGCAAACTTTGGTCTTTGACGATTCCTATTGGGTCCCCGATGCTTTCCAATCCCAAAGCCCCAATTAGCCCTTAACTCTGAAGGGTAAATTCGCGTGTGCCACTTTTCCTTCAGGGTCGCGGACGTAAACAAAAAGCCGATAAGCACCAGGTGTCTTGGGTGCACGCAGTATAGTCTCAGCGCTGGCTGCCTCGACCAGACCCGATAAAGTAGCTGGAACAATCTCGAGGTCACCGCCAATCTCTTTCGCCCGACTCTCCTCCATCACCACCCACTCAATAGACAGCAATTCGCTTTCTAAATCGCCAGCCTCGACCAAAATCGGATACTCTGAACTAGGTTCAAGGAACACACTCTCTGCAGCCGCTTGATCATCCAAAAAAAGACCCTCAATGTATGGTGCCCGATTCTCTGGCCACCTGCCCGACCAGAGCTTTTGAGCCGCGTCGACAGGCTCGGTAATCTCACCGTTTAAAGTAAACATCCCATACCAGGTTGGGGTCCTCTCCTGCTTTTGGCCCCACAAAAAGACGAAGCTTCCCAATACCTGATGCGGAAAGGGCTCAATGGCAAGCTGATATCCTTTCAAGTAGTGAGCGGCTTTTTCTGTGCTGGTCAACTCAAGGGGCGCCCCCCAATCCGTCTGGGGAAGTTCCCAATGACCGACGGTGCCCCACTCGGTAACCATGATCGGCATATCAACGCCGATTGAAGCTACATGCTCATGCAGCACGGTAAGCATTCCGTACACCTGGGTGCTTAGAAAGTCGAGATCAGGTGCGCGGTTTTGAATCAGCGAATAGGTATCTTCGCCTAAGCCCGCTAGCGCCGTGGTTGTAGGGTGCAGACCATCCTCTTCATGAATCATCTTGGAAATATCGTTGACTGCATCCCACACTTTGGGATTGGTGTGCATCAGGTTCAATTCATTACCAATCATCCAACCAAGCAGCGCAGGATGGTTTTTATATTGACGAACAGCCGACCGTGCTTGCTCTAATTGCTCATTCACAGCATCAGTGTCGTCATAGTCAAACCCGAGTCGCTCAGGCGCAATATCCAAACACAGTAAAACGGTCATCCCGCGAGCGTGCGCCTCATCTAGCACGCTGCCATCGCCAACTCCCCAAGTTCGAATGGTATTCGCGCCCAACGACTTAAGTAGATCGAGTTTGTACACATCACCGCCGGCACCTTTAACGAAATAAGGCTCACCGCCCCTCAAAAGCTGCCATCCGGTTGCAGTCTTTTGAATTTCAACAGGCACCGGTTGCCAGGCATTTTCCAGTTCCGAGGCCAAGGCCGCGTTAAAGCAGTGAGCAATAACTACCGCGAGAGTCAGTTGTTTAAATCGTTGAAGCACAATGGTTCCTTATTCATTGTCACTATTGCGAGCACTTAGGCTCAATATGAAGCGTCTTGATCGCCAAGAGGCTCATCACCAATTTGTGAAGCGTCGAGATCAATAGGGCAACTCAGCCGAGCGGTCGAATCGCTACCAACAAACCACTCAAAGCGACCCGGCTCGACAAACCAAGACAGGCCATCGTGATAAGCCAAATCTTGAATACCCAGCTTGAACTCGACGCGGCGGGATTCTTCAGGAGCAAGCATCACCTTTTCAAAGGCCTTAAGCTCACGAACTGGTCTCGCCACACGCGCGACTGGATCTCGTAAATACAGCTGCACCGTTTCCAATCCAGACCGGTCACCAACATTAGTGATCCTCACTTCAATCGAGATGGTGAGCGTTTGCCCTGCACCAGCAACGCTAACTGTCAAACGGTCATAGCGAAAGTCGGTATAGCTTTTACCGAAACCAAAGGGAAAGAGCGGGCTAGGGTCAACGTCTAGATGGTAAGACGTGTTACCTGTTGAATATTGCTTCGCCCCAATCGGAATGTCGTCAAGAAACTGAACTTCTCCCTTGAGCGGCGGTCGACCGGTATTCCCTCTTCCGTAATAAATAGGAACCTGCCCGACGCTCCTTGGCAGCGTGACCGGCAATCGACCACTGGGATTGGCATCCCCAAGGAGCAGGTCAGCCACCGCGGGACCAGTGCCCGACCCAGGATGAAAACAAAACAGCACCGCATCTGCGCGCTCGGCCACGTCGGCTAACTCGAGCGGCCGCCCTGCCAGAATCACAACGATGAGCTTTTCTGCCGCATCCGCCACCGCATCGAGAAGCCGGGGTTGATCGCCGGGCAAATCCAGCCGACTACGGCAATGCGCTTCGCCCGATAAGATAGCTTCCTCTCCTAACACCAATACTGTTTGAGTCGCTTTCGCCGCTATGCTCGCGGCTTCTTCAATTCCGCCCTCATCCATGCCTCGACTATGGCTTAGCCCGGCACTGTCCATGAGCGAGCCTTGCCAGCGCGCTTTCAATGCTTCCAGGATCGAGACAGACACTTCCGGGTCAGCGTCGAATGACCAGGTGCCCAGCTGCTCCTCACGTTGATCTGCGAGAGGACCGATAATCGCGAGTGAATCGTTACGATTCATGATGGGTAGGGTGCCCCCCTCATTTGTCAGCAAAATACAGGACTCGCTCGCTAGTTCCGTCGCGCTGTGAAGCAGATCATCGATCACGGGCTCAGCTGACGTTGTTGCGTTAGGCTCCAGGAGTCCTGCCAGGTGTTTGACGATCAAAATTTCAAGTACCAAAGCATCGAGCTGCTCTAGATTCTCCCGACCCTCATCAACGAGCTCGGGAACAAATCGCTCATAGAGGCCGCTCATCATGTCGATATGAACGCCAGCATTTAAACCCAACTGCGCGGCTTCTTTTCCATCTTCAGCCACCCCATGAACGGGTAATTCAGCCAGCGCAGCCCAATCGCTCACAACGACACCACGAAACCCTAGCCGGTCACGAAGGAACGTCGTGAGCAGGCGCTGATTACCTGCACCGGGCTGGCCGTTGACATCACTGAAACTCGGCATCACCGTTATGGCCCCTGCATCGAAAGCCGCGGCAAAAGGTGGGAAATAAACATTGAACAATTCAATGTCTGAGATATAGGTGCGGTTGTAATCCAGGCCGCTCTCGCTAGCCCCGTAACCGGCAAAGTGTTTAGGACAGGCAAGCAATGAGTCCTCGGGCGACGCCTGCAGCCCTCTGACAAACGCCTCAGCCATGACGCTAGTCAACCGAGCATCCTCACCAAACCCTTCCGCAATTCGACCCCATCTCGGGTCGCGACACACGTCCAGCATGGGCGCAAATGTCCAGTTAATCCCTCTCGACCGGGCCGCAGCTGCGGTCAAAGTGCAAAACTGTTCGACCTTGGCTGGGTTCCAAGTGGCCGCAAGCCCGAGAGGAATGGGTGCCATGACTTCGAATCCGTGGACAACATCGCGACCGACGAGCAGCGGAATACCCAATCGGCTCTCAGATGCCGCCGCCTGAAGAACTGCTATTTCAGAGGGATCGACCACATTCAACACGCTGCCGACACGCCCAGCTGCAACCGCATCCATTAGCACTGCCGACGCTGAATCTTCCGAGACTTGATTCAGCTGCCCAATCTTTTCTGCTAGCGTCATCTTGGCGAGCACATCTCGTGCCCACGCTTCTGCCGCACTGTAACGAGCGGAATAATGTCCCTTGGAGATAGCTTGACGCCTCATGAAAATCTCTTATCGAACTTGCGTCGACTGCCGGATAACCACGTCGCAAGAAAAGCGAGCGGGCTCGTCATCAACCGATACACCCGTGGCAGCCTTGATCAACCGATCGACCGCTGTCTTCACCATCTGATGAATGGGCTGACGCACCGTTGTTAAGGGTGGCCAGATCCTCTGCGCTAACGGAGTGTCGTCGAACCCCACAACCGAGACATCCTCGGGCACACTGATATTCCTTTCTCTCGCCTCGAATAGGACACCAGCAGCCATGTCATCATTACTAGCAATGATCGCTGAAGGTGGGTCTGCTTGATCAAACAAGTGACGCGCCGCCATCCGTCCGGACTCAAAATCAAAGTAACCCGAGACGACCAACTCTCTATCGACTGTTACGCCGTATTCACGACAGGCTCGCTCAAATCCGGCTAGCCGAAGCCCGGTTGCTCCATGTGAATCAATTCCTTTAATAAACCCTACTCGAGTGTGGCCTTGTTCCAACACCAGGGAAGTGATGGAGTGACTCGCATCCTCATCGTCGGCGAATACCTGTATGAAATTAGGATTCAGTTCCCTTGGCGAGATTTGAGCAATAGGAACGCTTAAATCCTCAAGAAGCATTTGAACATCGCGGGAGTCCGCAAGCGGAACCGGCAGAACAATGCCTTCGAGACTCGACTGCCTGACGAAATCTCGGATAGTGTCTAGCAGACTGTTCTCTGGCTCAGTGATGGGCCGAAGCAATAAGGAGTATCCGGCTTGCTCGCAAGCGGCGAGGGCGCCTCCAAGCACCTGTTTGATATAGCTAAATTCCTGCGGATCTTGGTACACCAATCCGATGGCATAAGACCGCTGACCCGATAATCCTCTTGCCGCCACATTTGGGCTATAGCCCAATTTTTCCACAGCAACGAGCACCCGATTACGAGTGTCCCGCTGAACGTTCGGCTCGGCATTGATGACGCGAGAAACAGTTTTAATCGATACGTCGGCAAGCCTGGCCACATCATGAATTGTTGGGCGCTTCCTCATGACAGAATTCATGCGCTATCCCCCTTTGCTCCATCATGCCAATGACAGTGAGAGACGCGCAATGGTCTCCCACTGGAGTCAATGACGTGAGCAGCGGCCAGGCAAGTCACTAAGAATCTAAGCGCGTCTACCACGAGCCACCTGCGACCTTTTGCTGCACTTCAGGAGGTCTATTGCCATCATGGCGGTAAACCCTCACATGCTCGATCTCCATCCTGACCGGGAAGATTGAATTATCTATAGGTCCGCCCGCTCGCCCCCACGCCCCACCGATGGCCACATTCAGGACCAAGTGAAATGGATGATCGAATGGCCAAGAGGTCCAGTCTGCGCCTATTGGTTTCTGATAGCGAAAGTAGTGGGTTCCATTCATGTATGCGTCGATCCGCTCCGGTCCCCAAACCAGAGAATAATCGTTAAAAGATTGGTCAACGGGCGCAGCAACGATTCGCCCCTTACGTTGTTCCCAATTCACCCAGTAGCCTGCTTTGGTGTGAACAGTAGCGTGCACATGATTCATCTGATAACCAACATGCTCCATGATGTCGATTTCCCCGGAGTTAGGCCAAGCGTCGCAGTTAGCAACCCCTTGCCAACGCTCACCATCGGAGCAATTCGATGCATACCGAAAAGGATCTGATGGCAGCATCCAAATCGCGGGCCAGGTCCCTTGCCCTTTGGGTAGACGCGCACGCACATCAATCCGCCCGTACTGAACATCTACTTTCCCATGGGTGGTGATTCGTGCAGAGGTATACGTCGATGCGCCTTTAATCACTTGCCGATGCGCCTCAATAATCAGCCTACCATCCTCGATCCTTAGGTTTTCTTCACGGTCTGTATAAGCCTGATCTTCATCGTTGACCCGTCTCGGCTCCCATCGCTCGACGTTCCACGACGATAGATCGAGTTCTGGGTAATCAAAGTTGTCTTCCCATACCATTTTGGACGGGTCTGGCTCACCTAGTAACCGCGCAGGCTCGACTTCCAAGGCCCCTAATATAGGCTGACCCTTAACCGGTACCAATCGGACATCAAGTGTGCCATCAGTGACTACAATATTAGGTAGCGTCACAGTTAACGCTGACCTTGCTCTTCCATCTCGGAATAGCACGACATCGAGCTCTTCCAAAAGTTGAGATTCCTCGACTGCGACTGCAAAGACGCGATCACCTGCTTTCACTGCGTCGTCCGGTTCAGCAAAATGTAGGGTTAGGGAGTAACTCCCTTTCGAAACGGGGCGACTGACTGAGATAGGACCCTCTACATAGGATTGATAAATCGCTGGGTCATTGGAGCCAAAGATCTGATCGATGCTACCTGAGTTGAGCGCTCCTGTTACCTCAGCCGCTACAAAGGTTTTCCCATCAGACTGATCAACCTGCCCACCCCCAATATTGAGTCGGTGCATGTCATTTGCACCGCCGGGAGGCGCACCTGCTTCACAACCAACGAGCCCGACGAGTGCTACACACGCGACCAGTCGTGACATCATAGACGTCATCATCCAGTGATCCCCTTTTTCTATTCCGAGCTGGACGCCCAGAGAAGTAACCTATCCAAACACTCTACGGACGGCATCTCGATAGTTGCGACTCACCTTTAATTGCTTTCCGGTTGTCAGTTCTAGCAATCCAGCGCCCTTGGGAAGCGCCGTTATACTGACGATCTTGTCGACATTAACGACCGTCGAGCGGTGGATCTGAACAAACCCACAAGGGTCAAGCTTTTGAATAAGCTCTCGCATTGTGCTTCGCATCACCAGCGTTTCACCCTGCGCATGAATACACATGTAATCGCCGGCAGCATCAACCCAATCGATGTCGTCAAAACGAACCACTTTGATTACGCCGCTATCTCGCACGAGCAATTTGCGGCGCATTCGATCTTTTTGACCGCTTTCGGCATCGATCACTTCCTCGTCTTTCAGCGATTCAGCAGATAACGAATACTCACCTTCAAAGCCTCGTCTTCGTCGCTGATAAATTCTTTCTCGCGCCCGTTGAACGGTTCTGCTCAAGCAAGATTCATCGAGGGGAGCCGCGTTGTATTCGAAAATCTGCACATCAAAGCTTGTGGCATCCCAGTTGGACTTCCCGGTAATAAAAAGAATTCTAGTTTCAGCATTTGTTTGGAGAGCTTGGGCGACTTCAAGAGCACTGTAACCGTCAATCTGGGTATCAATGAACAGAAGATCTGGTTTTTGCTGCAGACATGCACGTATGGCTTCCTTGCCACTTGAGCACTCGGCGATCACATCCACACCAGGAGTCTGATTCACCATTGACCGTACTTGAGTCATCACTTCTGGTCGACTGCAGGCAACAACTGAGTGGAGGGTGTTACTCGTAATCGCGGGTGTAACTCGATTTTGGGCTGCGGTTGACGCCATGATGGCCTCCCTATTGTTTTCCTTTAGGCTAGTTCCCTGGTGCTAAGTGCTCTCTCATTGAGCGGCTGCCGTTGTCCTCTTAAACCCAGTCATCGGTTTTCCAGTCATGTATCGTCAATGTTGGGCTACCTCTAAGACTAGCCTTCACGAATTGATACTAAGGGTAGCTTCAGTCCTTTATTCGCGGTCTCACAGGAACAACTTGGAACTCATTCTGCCGATTTTAATGACAACGTTGTCATCTTGTTTTAAAAAAAAATTCCCTATCTACACGCTGTTTTTAGAAAACTATGACAACGTTGTCAACCCTTCCCAATTGCCACTTCTCACTGCCTCGGCACTACCTAAATTCCAAGTTATCGAGCTCATCCAGGCCTTTGGTTATCGAAGCACAGAATACTGCAGGACAAAAAAAATTTGGAGGAAGAATCAACCCGCTATTTCTTTTTCTTTCTTCGCTTCAGGCAGAAGAAAGACTGCAGGAGGCTTCGAAGAGCCATTTTTCAGTCTCACCTTTTGATAAACGCCGCAAGCTAAGCGAAAAACCCTAACCAAAAAATTCCAAAAAAACACCTTCTTAGTTTCTTTATGCTCTTGAGCAAATAGCAACACCAATCGAGCGAGCGCTGCCCTGTGGTTCGACCACTTTCACGGGGTACCAGCGCCCTATCGATACCGATTTAAGATGCACTAAAACTTCTCCCCCGAAACCATCAAAGCTTCAAGCCTCAAGGTCAACTCTAATTGATGGTCTACAAAGAAGGTTGAAATGGGGTTGCTTTACCTTACTGCGTTTTTGCTGGTCCTCTTTACCTTCGTCGCTGACAATCTAAAAGCTATATCCACACTCCCGTAAAACTGTATGCGCACTCCCAGTAAACTGTCCCCGTCATCGCAGAAAAGCCCTGTTAATCTCAAACCACATTGAGTCACAGCACCGCAAAGATAGGATTTATTTCGGGTATCTGTCGCAGTCAAGGGGACAAGCGCCATATCCATAGACATGAACACCACCTGAGGGGGTATTTACACCATGAAATTTAAGCGGAACCTACTCTCGAGCAGTATCGCGATAGCAATCTCAGGCAACGCGATGCCTGTCCTGGCCGAGGAAGATCAAGGAGAGCAAGCGCTGCTCGAGGAAGTTGTCGTCACAGGTATTCGAGGCAGCCTTAAACGCTCAATGGATATCAAACGAGACGCGATGGGCGTTGTGGACGCAATTTCGGCTGAGGAGTTGGGTAAGTTTCCCGATGCGAACCTTGCTGAATCACTCCAAAGAATAACCGGTGTTTCTATCTCTAGGCAGCGCGGCGAAGGAAGCCAAGTGACCGTTAGAGGTTTCGGTCCAGAATACAACTTAGTCACCCTCAACGGACGCCAAATGCCTACTCACAACGGCGTGACTCGGTCATTCGATTTTGGCGATCTTGCGTCCGAGGGTGTGGCTGGTGTTCAAGTTTATAAGACAGGCCGAGCAGACATTCCCTCAGGAGGAGTCGGATCTACCATCAACATTTCTACCCCCAAACCCCTAGAGGCCGAAGAAACAGCTAGCATTGCAGTGAAAATGGTGAGAGATACTTCTACTCGCCGAGGCGATGACGTCACACCTGAGTTTTCTGGGATATACCTCGACAGGTTTGCGGATGACACGATTGGCATCGCGATTACAGCGACCAATCAAACTCGAAATAATGGTGTGAACGCAGCAAGTACAGGCGGTTGGTTTACGAGAGCTGGAGATGGATTTAACGGGGTTGCAGCCAATGGAGTTGAACTCTTTGGTGACGTGGTTGTTAATGACGCGAACCAAGCAAACAGGCCACAAGATCGCAATGCTACCTACTCCATCCCACAATCAATGGCTTACAACATTGCAGAATATGAATCTGAAAGAACGAACAGCCAGGTAGTCCTTCAGTGGGCACCTACAGACAATGTTACAGCGACTGTCGATTACATCTACTCTGAGTTCTTGTTAGAGCGTTCATACAATGATATGTCGGCTTGGTTCTCCAATGTGTCTGCTGTGTCCCAAACATCAGAATGGACAAGTGAACCTAACGCATCACCTGTTTTTTACACTGAAGAGGTTAACTATGCTGACTTTGCTATGGGTTCGGGCGAGGACGGACGCCTCAACGAGAACAAGTCGATCGCGCTTAACATCGAATGGCAAGTCACCGACGATCTAGTTCTCGAGCTTGATTACCATGATTCCAGTGCGGAGACTGGCGCTAATGGGCCCAATGGAACCTCCTCGCTAATTACCATTGCCAATTTCAACAAAGTCGGTCAGACCATCGTCACAGGATATGACATGCCGGTCATGTTGCTAGACTTAAATTCCGGCGGGGAAGACAACCGACCCATGTACGCCAACGATATGATTATTACTGGGAGCGTATTTAGCAACGACGCCTCACGAATGGACATCGAACAGGCGCGGGCTACTGGAACTTGGGATATCTCAGATAACACTAGCATTGACTTTGGCGTGCAAGTGACCGAGGTAAAGAATCGTGCCGTGTCTAATTTCACTCAGCTAAATGCTTGGGGCGGAATCTCAGATCCTGGAGAAATTGCTGACGTGGTAGAGCGTGCCACCATCGAGGGGCAATTCGACGAGCTTTCCGGCAGTAACTACCCAGGGCTTCAAACAGAATTCTTCGCAGCTAGTATCGCGGATTTACAAACCGCTGGTGAGGCTGTTTTCGCCTCTGGCCGCTACGACTACTCAGATTTTGCATCTGGGGTCGTTGGCGACTGTGGCACCTATTACTGTGCATCTTCCACCATCTGGCCGGACGATAAGCGCACCACTGAGGAGACTCAGTCAGCCTACGTCCGTTTGAACTGGGCAGGCGACATCGGTGGTATGCCGGCCAACCTACACACTGGTGTTCGCTGGGAGGAAACAGACGTAGTCTCCGCCGTTGATACTCCAATTTGGGAGGGCTCAAGCTGGACTGGTGGCGGAAATGAGGTGTACATCACCCAAGCCGTTGACGCAGACGGCAATATTATTACAGCCTTTGAGCCCTTCGAAGGAAACTATGACCTGCTGTTACCAAGTCTAGACTTTGATATTGAAGTTATCGAAGACGTAGTGCTGCGATTCTCCTACAGCGAAACCATTACTCGCCCCAGCTATGAGGCTATTAAGGGTGGCCTTACAGTCAATGGTGGCGGTCAATACTATACTTACACTGGCACTCCAAACGCCTCGGGCGGTAATCCTGGCCTAGTTCCGATCCAGTCAGAGAACATCGATATATCTCTCGAGTGGTATTACGCGGATTCGAGTTATTTCTCGATTGGTTATTTTGAAAAGGATGTCGACAACTTCATTGGCTCGGCTATTGAGGGAGATACGCTGTTTGATATTCCAAATGTTATTGGGGGACAGCTTTATAATCAGGCGGTTGAAGAGAGTGGTCTTGATGCGACTGACTACAGTGCGGTGCACCAATTCATCGTAGATAACTATCAGGACAACCCAGCAGTAGATGGCGACACTATCCTTGGAGTAGAGGGCGACCCTCTAGTGATGTTGAACATCACGCGCCCCGTCAACCAACAGGCAGCAAAAGTCGATGGTATTGAAGTCAATCTCCAACATGCGTTTGGTGAGAGCGGGTTTGGTTTTATAGCCAACGCCACTTTCGCTGATGCGGACGTCGGTTACGATTACTCCAATCCATGGCAAGGAGCGTTTGTTTTAAATGGCCTCAGCGACTCGGCCAACCTCATAGCTTTTTATGACAAAGAGCAACTGCAGGTTCGTTTGGCTTATAACTGGCGCGACGACTTCCTGGCGGGTGTCGGTCAAGGACAGGGCACTTTAACCAATCCAACTCACGTTAAAGCTTATGGGCAGTTGGATGTCGGGGTGACCTATAACGCAACAGATAATCTGACTATTTATTTCAGTGGTTTAAATATCACAGAGGAAACTGTTCACGTTTACGGCCTGACAGAAAGCCAAGTCCTTCAAGCCGTTCAAGGCGGGCCACGATACGATTTGGGTATTCGCTATACGCTCTAATTCTTTGTAGCCAAACAGCAAAAAAGCCGCTCTCACTGGGCGGCTTTTTTTATTCAACTCGTATAACACTAGTATAATAGCTATTTGAAAAGCTCTAGTAAAAAATAAGGCAAATTAATGACAAGCCCGATAGAGCATGTTGCTATTGTTGGTGGCGGCACCGCAGGCTGGCTAACAGCTTGCATTCTCGCAAGTGAATTTCAGGATTCAGCCGGGCATCCATCCGTCAAGGTTACGCTCATAGAGTCCCCTGACATTCCAACACTGGGAGTTGGAGAGGGAACATGGCCATCAATGCGAACTACGCTTCAGGCCATTGGATTGTCAGAGACTGAGTTTCTAACCACTTGTGCGGCTAGCTTTAAGCAGGGGACGTTATTTGAGGACTGGCTGGAAAGTGGGCATCAATATATCCACCCATTCACTCCCCCGTTAAAGGACGGTGTCACTGATTTAGCCTCTGCTTGGCAAGGCCCAAATAGCGAATTTTCTTTCGCCTGGTCTGCATGTCCCTCAGCCGGGCTTGCATTCGGTGACAAAGCACCCAAGCAAATTACAACGCCCGAGTACGCCTTTGCAGCAAATTATGGTTATCACTTAGATGCCGGAGCGTTCGCTAAACTGTTGACGGAACATGGAGTCAAGCGTCTAGGAATTCAGCATCACCTTCTTAACATCAAAGAAACCAAATCAACGCTTGCGGGAACGATTGAGGCACTCATTGCAGAGGGTGGGGACACCATCAAGGCAGATTTGTACATCGATTGCTCCGGATCAAACGCCCTTTTGCTCAGTCGAATCCTTGAAGTTCCGCTATTAAAAAAGTCAAACATATTATTCAATAATGCGGCACTTGCAGTGCAGGTTCCCCACCTAGCCCAGGACTCACCCATTGCATCTAGCACTCGTTCCACAGCAATGGACCATGGGTGGATATGGGACATCGCTCTCAAGCACCGTAGGGGCATTGGTTACGTTCATTCGAGTACCTTTGTAGACGAAAGAGATGCCGAACTCACACTCCGTCGTTACATTGCTAAAGAATTTAACGCCGAGATCGCTAATGAGATCGCTCCACGTAAACTGACCTTCGAGCCAGGTTATCGAAACTGTTTTTGGAAACAGAACGTCATCGCAATCGGAATGTCCTCTGGATTCATTGAACCCCTCGAGGCTTCAGCGCTCGTGATGGTGGAGACATCAGCTTGGCTACTTGCTAAGAACCTACCAACTTGTCTAGAGGATATGAAATCTAGTGCTGACCGGTTCAACCAAGGCCTCTCTCGTCACTGGGAGCGAATCATACACTTTCTCAAATTGCACTACGTATTGAGTAAAAGACCGGGAGCATATTGGGATGCACATCGTGACCCACTATCCTGGCCAGATTCTCTCGTTGAAGACTTACGGGGTTGGGCTAATCGGCCAATAGATTACGCTGATGCTGATAGGATATCCGATCTCTTTCCTGCAGCAAGTTACCAGTACGTTTTTCACGGCATGGGCCGTCCGGTGGGGCATGATCACAGAGCTAGAAAATCTTTACTCAAAACAACAGCGGCAGCACCACGAATGACTGCAGAATTGAGCAAGAAACAAAAAGCCCTGTTTGATGCTATGCCAACAAATCGAGGATTACTTGAAAAAATCCATACATTTGGTCTGCCCACTATCTGATTAAATAAAAATTCCAGTATGAAAGATTATCAGCTTCTCGACCCAAAGCGACATTCACAAATTAGAGTACAAAATCAAGGCAAGCTATTAGAGCTTGACCGAGGGTTGCTCGCTCCCGCCTTTATTGCTGAGTTTCGTTCATTGGCATGCGAGTATCCGATCGTCTTAGTGAAAGATACGGAGACTGGACAATTCTTGTGTGCTGTCCTGCTCGGACTTTCTACTCACCATCTATCTTGCTTCGACGAAGATGGAGAATGGCGAGATGCGTACCTGCCATGGTCTCTCAAGCGACAGCCCTTTTTAATCGCAAACCGAGCAGATGAAAATGGAGACCTCGTCCCAATGCTATCAATTGATGCAGGTCATCCCATGGTGGGAGAGAAGTCCGGAGACCACGTGTTTGAATCTGACGGCACCTTAACATCTATGGCGGAAGCAAAACTTACTGCGCTCCGTTCGATAAATGACTCGGCGTCCAGAACAGCTCAGTTTGTTGAACGTTTGATAGAACTAGAACTGCTTACAGGCCTCAAGGTCCAAGGGCAGACAGATAGTGGGAACGAGATAGTAGTTGACGATATCTACGGTATCGATGAGGAGGCGCTGGGTCTGCTGTCCGACAGTATCTTAGTCGAGCTGCATAGGACGCGATATCTCGAGCCGATATATCTGATGGTAGCTTCCCTGGGAAGGATAAGTGGTTTTATGAGACAAATTAACCAAAAGCATACTGCGAGTTCCTAGGCTTGGCCTCCCGACGCAACCCATCAGCAATTCCAGAGATCGACTGCGATGCAAAAGATCTACCAGAGATAATTGACCAAAACGACAAGCCCTTTGTTGTTAGGGGTATAGCGGGAACATGGCCGGCCACGAAACTAGGCCCTGAGCCAAATGAGGTAATCGACTACCTTAATAAGTTCGTAATTGACCGACCTGTTAACGCGCTTGAAACCAGCTCAAATCCAAGTGGGAGAATTGGTTACTCGGATGATTTTTCAGGCTTTAATTTTAAGTCGGACCGAAAATCACTCAGAGCGCTTCTTGCTGAACTGCGTAAGAGACTTAATTCAACGTCGCCTTCAGATGGACTCTATATTGGATCCACTAATGTAGACCACTGGCTCCCTGGGTTTCGAGAGATTAATGGCTTCCCTCTATTGGATGCAAAGGACCCGCTTGTAAGCTTGTGGCTTGGGACCCGGAGCTTTATCTCAGCTCATTTTGACTTTCCCAACAACTTTGCAGCTGTCATTTTAGGAGAACGTCAATTTACTCTTTTTCCACCCGAGATGATTCGTAATCTTTATGTTGGTCCGATTGAGCGAACTCCGGCAGGGCAACCTATCAGCCTTGCAGACAGTGACATTCCAGACGATAAACGCTATCCCAATTTTCAAATCGCTATGCGGTCTGCTCAGCAAGCCACCCTTGCACCCGGCGATGCTATTTTCATACCCAGCTTGTGGTGGCATGAAATTAAATCCAAATCATCCCTCAATGGCCTAATCAATTACTGGTGGCGCTCTAATCCAGCCCACTTTGGATCGCCACTTACTGCCTTACAGCACCTTGTTTTTTCATTACGCTCACTGCCAGAAAAGGAGCGCTTGAAGTGGCGGCCCTTAATCGAACACTATATTTTTGGTTCGGATGAGGAAGTGTTTGCACATATACCAGCTGAAGCCCGAGGAATCCTGAGCCGGCCTGACAATAAAGAGGCTGCTTACTTCAAACAATTCCTGGCACATCAACTTTCACCAAGGAGCCATTCTTCATGAATATCGACCACCCAGTTCGCAAAGTACTTATAGTTGGCGGAGGGACAGCAGGATGGATGACGGCAGCAGCTCTTTCAAAACTAATTGGAAAAAAACTTGATATCACGCTCGTTGAATCAGACCAGATCGGCACCATCGGCGTGGGAGAGGCAACCATTCCGACGTTTATAGCGCTCCATCAGCTCATGAAGATATCTGAGGCTGAATTTCTTTCTCAAGTCCAAGGGACGATAAAACTCGGAATCTCATTCGAAGGTTGGCAGACGCCTGAAAAAAATTACATCCATGCCTTTGGGACAACAGGACAAGGATGCTGGGCGGCAGGCTTTCATCATTTTTGGAACAGGGCTGACCGTCTCGGGCTTGCCCTTGATTACGGCCGTTATTCTCCAGAGCTTATGGCCGCAAGAGAAGGCAGATTCGGCCATGTCAGAGAGGCGCCGTTGAACTATGCATATCATTTAGATGCGACGGCCTACGCCAAATATTTGCGTTCTTTCGCGGAGACTCAGGGCGTCAAGCGAGTCGAGGGACGCATTGATGCCGTGCACAAGGACGCGGAAGGTGCAATAGCCTCAGTACAGCTTAGCCATGGTGCTCAACTTGAAGCGGACTTATTTGTCGACTGCAGTGGGTTTGTTGGGTTATTAGTTAACAAAGCCCTTGAAACCCCCTTCGAAGATTGGAGTAAGTGGTTACCCTGCGATCGAGCGGTAGCTGTCCAGACAACCTCAGTTGAGGACCCAATTCCCTACACTCGTGCTATTGCTCACGGTGCGGGATGGCAATGGAAAATTCCACTTCAACATCGCGTCGGGAATGGTCTGGTTTTTAGCAGCGAATTTCTTTCTGACGACGAGGCAACCCAGCTGCTACTTTCAGAAATAACGGGCACGACCATCACTGATCCTAGAGTCATCCAATTTCGCACCGGGCAGCGTCAGAGTCATTGGGTGAAAAATTGTGTGGCTATCGGCCTTGCTTCGGGCTTTATCGAACCTATGGAGTCAACCAGTATTCATCTCATACAACGAGGAATTGTTCGTCTCATGCAACTCTTCCCGTATGGGGGTATTAATGAGGGCGACCGAGCGGAATTCAACGACCAAATGACAACTGAATTCAGGCATATTCGAGACTTCATCATCATGCACTATCACTTAACAGATCGAACAGATACGGAATTCTGGCGCCGAAACAGCGCAATGGACATACCGGAGCCATTGGCTCACCGACTAGCCCTATTCCAACAAAGCGGCAACGTGTTTCAGGGGCAGTGGGACGTATTTGGCGAAAACAGTTGGACGCAGGTCATGATGGGCCAAGGGATAAAACCTGCCCATTATCACCCTATCGTAGATATGATGTCAGAAACTGAGCTAGATAGTTTTATCAAACATCAGGAGCAAAAAGTCTCTCGGGTGCTTCAAAAAGCGCCCTCCCATCTAGATTTCTTAAATACCTATTGCCGGGCTCCACAGCCCTAAGATATTGGGTTTTTCTCAGCTCCAGAGGATTGAGAGCTCTAAACCTTAGGTGGGGTCGCACAAGGATAGCTCGCCTAAAACTTCTAACAGCGGCTTTCTGATCAAATTCTTCCCATCCTGAAAAAAACCACGCCAAGGCGTGGTTTTTTTACTGGATGGAGCCGCCGATTCTAGTCTTTCTTCAATCTGAACGACCAGTAAACTCCGGCTCCTGCCTCAACTGTTACCGTCATGGACTCACTATCGACAGTGAGCACTTCATAGGTTACTGATTCAGGTGCGTCTGCAGTACTCGCTAGCTCTTGCCCATTAACTGCCTTTGCCAGAGCGATGTGGGACCCCAATCCGGATATGGTTAGCGTGCCAGCGTCGGCATCATAGCTGAAACTGCCCGTACTACTGCCATCGTGAGGCGCAACTGGCGCTGCGCAGCTGTCAGCTCCACCTTGCCATGCTTCGACCCAGGTCTCGCCACCCATCGCGTTCAGGAAAGTTCCATCGGCTCCGAAATGCATAATATCGTCATACCAGCATGGACGATCTGCCTCAACAGATCCCCACCATTCAGTACTGCCCGCTGATGGCCCCACACCGGCAGCTCCATCACCATCCAGCTTCCAGTTTCCTTTGATCGGGGAATTCGAGACTCGCTTGAGATTGAAGGTCCACCAAACACCTGGTCCAGTCTCTACAGTCACGGTCATGCTGTCGCCATCCAAGGTCAGCACTTGATAAGTAACAAAGTCTGGTGTGTCAGCTGTGCTTGCAAGTTCTTGTCCGTTAACAGCTTTCGGCAAAGCTACATAAGCACCTTTTCCTAGAACAGTCAGTGTTGCCGAGTCCTCGTTATAAGTGTAGACCGCGTCCGCACTGCTATCGTGCGGCGCGACAGGCGCGGCACAAGAATCTGCTCCGCCTTGCCAAACTTCAACCCAAGTATCATCGCCATGAACATTTAGGAAGGAACCATCTGAACCGAAGTCGTAAATATCGTCATACCAGCAAGGACGGTCCGCCTCTATAGAAGCCCACCATTCGGTACTGCCAGCCGAGGGACCAACACCAGCAGCGCCGTCACCGTCTAGCTTCCATTTTCCAGCAAGTTTCACTTCTGGTACTCGGACCAGTCTAAACGACCACCATACGCCAGCTCCTGCTTCCACCGTGACGGTCATGCTGTCGCCATCAAGCGTTAAGACGTCATAAGTAACTGAATCTGGTGTATCAGCAATGCTACTAAGTTCTTGGCCATTCACCGCTTTGGGCAGCGCGATGTGAGAGCCTAGGCCGTTAATCGTTAACTTGCCTGCATCTGCATCGTAATCGAAGCTCCCAGTTGAACTCCCATCATGGGGCGCCACTGGTGCTGCGCAACTATCGGCACCGCCTTGCCAGGCTTCTACCCAAGTCTCTCCACCCATGGCATTAACAAAACTTCCATCAGACCCAAAGTGCATAATATCGTCGTACCAACAAGGTCGGTCTGCTTCCACAGAAGCCCACCACTCTGTGCTGCCAGCTGAAGGGCCAACACCGGCAGCTCCATCACCATCCAGCTTCCAGTTCCCTTTCAACGGCGATGTAGATACTCGCTTAAGATTAAAACTCCACCAAACTCCAGGCCCAGTTTCTACAGTAACTGACATGCTGTCGCCGTCTAGTGTGAGGACTTGATAGGTGATCGAGTCCGGCGTGTCCGCGGTGCTGGCGAGTTCTTGCCCATTCACTGCCTTAGGTAAGGCAAGGTACGCGCCTTTACCCATAACGGTTAAAGTCGAAGCGTCCTCGTCATAGGTATATACGGCGTCAGCGCTACCATCGTGTGGAGCGACGGGCGCGGCACAACTGTCTGCACCACCTTGCCATCCCTCAACCCAAGTCTCGTCACCATGAACATTCGTAAAGGAACCATCAGCGCCAAATTCGTAAATATCGTCATACCAGCAAGGGCGGTCCGCCTCTACGGAAGCCCACCACTCTGTACTACCTGCTGAGGGACCAACACCCGCTGCGCCATCACCATCAAGCTTCCACTTACCTGCGACGGGCGACTCAGGAACCCTCGCCAATCTGAAGGTCCACCACACTCCAGGACCTGTCTCCAGCGTAACCGTCATCGAATCACCGTCTAAGGTCAAAACTTGGTAGACAATTGAATCCGGCGTATCGGCTGTGCTGGCTAGCTCCTGGCCGTTGACAGCTTTTGGTAACGCGATATGCGCACCATTACCGTTTATTGTGAGCGTCCCTGCGTCCTCATCGTAAACGTAAGTGCCCACGGTGCTTCCGTCATGAGGTGCTACTGGCGTTGCGCAGCTATCAGCGCCGCCCTGCCACGCTTCCACCCATGTTTCATCACCTAGGACATTTAGGAAAGACCCATCTTCGCCAAAACGATGAACATCGTCGTACCAGCACGGGCGATCAGCCTCGACAGATGCCCACCACTCAGTACTGCCAGCCGTAGGTCCGACACCAGCTGCGCCATCGCCGTCTAGCAGCCAATCACCGGCTAGAGTGCTATCTCCCTCAGCGCATCCCTCGACACAGTACTGAACCGCACTCCCATCAGTGGTAGCCGACACCGAGGCTCCTACCTCGCCGCTTGTGTCCTCAAAGCTAATTTCGAAGGTTACATCGCCATCGAGGTCGAACTCTGTCATGGCTCGCTTTGCCCGCCACGTCCGAACATTTCCGGTTACCTCATCTGCCGGTACACCGTTGATCGATACTGACGGCTTCATGATGGCCTCACTGGCCACGAAATCGATCTGGACCTCTTGGCCGAGTTTGGCTTTGCCATTCGGTTTCGGATCCCTATCACGAGACATTTTGATTGTGACAGTCTCGAGTGTGGGAGCCACACCATCAGAGGTTGGCTCGGTTAGATCATTGTTCGTAATGACCGCTTCGCTACCCCCTCCGCACGCAGTCAGTGTCGCCAAAAGCGCGCCCAAAAAGCCCGCCCTTGCGAGCCGCGCACCTTTGGAAGATGCACGCCAAAGCTTGTTCAAAATGTCTATTGAATGATCCATAAAGTCCCCTCGAAAGCCCCCCCGTCTCCAAAAGCGACAGGTATTTTTTGACCTCAGCATTGTCTTTCTGCCTCTGTACAGCCTCCACCCCAAAACGTCGAACAGGGAGATATATGCGGTAAGACGGATGTCGGAATAAGTTGGTTTTCGCCGGCACTTTGATCGGCGATTAAGGCTCAAAAAGAAGGCATTGGAACACATTGAGCTCGCGGAAACTTGAGAGAACAAACCCTTTGAACGGCTTCCCCTCTAGGCAGATTACTAACGCGGTGAGGCACTTACTCCGGCTGTTGGTATACCGATTAATCCGCAAGATTATTACGCACGCACTGAAGCAATTCCTCCACAGACTGGCGAATATCAAGATAAACCGCCCGACTTGGCGGCTCTAAATCTCGAATCTGGCTCTGAAGCATATCTGCACCCATATAGTGATCGGAACGTAGTCGCAATCGAGACTCAATCAGATCGGACGGCCCATTAAGGAAAAACCAATATGCACTGGGCGCAGCTTCCTCGAGTAGTGTTCGGTAGGATTGCTTTAGTGCTGAGCAGGCCAAAATACAGCCCTCACCTTTTGCCTGATAGGCCCTCAGCACCTCACTCAATTCTCGCAACCAAGGCCACCGATCAACATCAGTTAAGGGTACTCCACTACGCATCTTTTGGAGATTTTCTTCAGGGTGAAAATCATCAGCGTCGAGGAATACCCATCCGGTCGCATCAGCAAGGGCCCTTCCCACGGTTGATTTACCCGTCCCGGCTACCCCCATCATCACAACCACTGGTGCTTTGAGCTCTCTTAATTCCATGGAGCCAACTCTCCGAAACCCTTCCGTTCGATCTCTTCTGCGTCTTCTGCCAACCGCTCTCAATGGTAAGCAGTTCTGTAAGCACGTCTATAGCTTTTGAGACTGAGGCATCCTGCCCAGTTGCCCGCCTACTCGGCTCAAAGTTGCAGGCTGGCAGATCGACACTGCATCAACAAACCCTCTAGTCTGACAAATAGGCCACTTTACCGCAGCATTCTGGTGCTGGGCCCTGTCGTGGTGCGTTACTCAACCTTTGTTCGCACACAAATGGCAAGGCGCATGCACCAATGTTTTTCCGAAAACATCGTTGCCAACAAACATTCCTAAATTGAAAATACCTTTGGTTGAAAGATACTCAACTGAGAGGGGTGATAAGACATGACCGCAAACACAGCAAATGCTGAACCGCTAAGTTTCAAGGAAAAGGTCGGTTATGGCCTCGGTGATGGCGCCTCCAATTTTTTCTTTCAAGTCTTCAATATCTTTTTGCTCTACTACTATACCGATGTATTTGGGCTCTCTCCGGCCGCGGTTGGGACCATGTTTTTAGTGACAAAAATTGTTGATACGGTAACGGACCCCATGATGGGGATTATCGGCGACCGGACCGAGACACGATGGGGTAAGTTTCGACCTTACCTTTTGTGGATGGCCATCCCATACGGACTCTGCGGCTATTTAATGTTCGCAAATCCTGAATTGTCTGATTCTGGCAAGCTGATTTACGCCTATGTCACCTACACTCTAATGATGCTCGCCTACACGGCCATCAACGTTCCTTACTCAGCCCTCATGGGGGTAATCTCTCCGTCATCGATTGAGCGTACTAAAGTCTCAAGCTATCGATTCTTTTTTGCGTTCCTTGCAATGTGGGGGATATCCACCCTTGTACCCACACTAAAGGATCAACTCGGTGGTGGCGATGAAGCCACGGCCTTCCAGATCTTGATGGGTGTTTTCGCAATAATCTCGGTCGGAATGTTTTGGATTTGCTTTGCAACCACCAAAGAGCGTGTTATCTCACCAAAACAGCCATCGGATCTACGAGCAGATTTCAGAGCCTTGCTCGACAATGGTCCATGGCTTGTACTGTTCGTTGCCGCTATTTTCACCCTGATGTCGGTGGCAATCAGAGCTGGCGGCACAATGTATTACTTCAAGTACTTCGTGGGCACGGGGGATACCCCTGTGTTCTGGATTCTAAACCAGACTTCCGTATTTCTATCGCTCGGGACACTTGGTATGTTGGTTGGCATCACCATGACCCGGTGGCTAGTAGAGCGATTTGAGAAGAGAGACCTCCTCATCGTGCTCTCGCTACTCAACGCCGCAAGCTTTATCGCGTTTTTCTTCGTGCCACCTGAGGCATTTTGGACGATGGTTGCAGTTAATGTGGTGGGCTCTGTGATTAACGGCCCTACGCCAGCTTTAGTTTGGGCCATGTATGCTGATACTGCTGACTATGGCGAATGGAAGACTGGAAGGAGAACGACAGGATTAGTTTTCTCGGCAGTTCAGTTCGCGCAAAAGTTTGGCCTGGCTATCGGTGCTGCATTATCGGGCTACATCCTTGCACTGTATGGCTTTGTGGCGAATCAAGATCAAACCGAGGACGCGCTGCTCGGTATTCGGCTGATGTTCACAATCTTCCCAGCAGCGCTTTCCATACTGGCCACCATCGCGGTTTGGTTCTATCGCATTGATCGCGCGACCCTAGCGACAGTTGAGCAAGATCTGCTACAAAAGCACTCAGCGACTACCTGATCAAACCTGATCAGCGACGGTTGAGCCACACCATAAATGAGTCTTGCCTTGGGTGATGAAAGATTGCTCGCTCAGAGACAAGCCTTGCAAGGCACTCTTCAACTCAGTGCCTTCCCGCTCGTTATCCGCCTATACCTCTCCTTGAGCGAGACTACTGTCGCGAGATAACAGCGCTTAAATTCACCGTCCTCATTTGGCAGAGCTGAACGAGTAAGGGCCATAGGAATTGGAGTTCAACCACTTATATCACACAGGGTGGCCATGGACCTGCAGGGCCAGCCGCTGCATACCATGACTCTAGCCAGAACTTTAATTGACCGGCTGAAATACTCGAATATAGTCAACGATCATTTCCTGAGGGAAGATGACGTCATTATCAGCTGGATCTGGATAACCCGGCCAGTTTCCACCAACAGCGACATTCATAATAAAGAAAAAAGCCTCTCTAAAGGGCGCTAGATTTGCTGATCCATTAAGCGTCATTTCATTGTAGATTTGATCATCGACTAGCCAGGTCAATTTATCAGCAGTCCAAATTAGACTAAAAACATGATATTCACCGAAAAAAGAGCCGCTATCCAAATTAAAAGCTCGCCCATAGCTCGCAGGACTGTATGAGGCATTTACACCACCATTGTTCCAGTGAGCCGTACCGTAAACACGCTGATCATTGTTTCCAACTAGCTCCATGATGTCGATTTCGCCACTCATTGGCCAACCGACCTCTGTGAAATTCGCGCCCAGCATCCAAATGGCTGGCCAAAGCCCCTGCCCTTTAGGTAACGCGGCGCGTACATCTACTCGACCATACTGAAAACTAAATAGTCCCTGCGTTTTTATTCGGCTGGAGGTGTATTCCTTGCCTGCTAGCTCCTCTGACTGAGCCCTTATAGTCAAAACACCATCTCGAACCAGCACGTTCCGATCGGTGTAAAACTGCGACTCGTTATTGCCCCAACCACTATTCCCCGTTCCAATGTCGAACGTCCATTTATTTCGATCAATTTCATCACCATCGAATTCATCCGCGAACACGAGCTCGTACCCGCTATAACCGATGGGGGACTCCGCGCCCTCAAAAGAGGGCACTGTCCAGCCCTCGAATACTTCAACAGATTGCTCTTCGTCTTTCTCGCTCCACGGTGCCAGCCGGAAGGTCCAGAAAACGTTAGTACCGGATTCCACATATAAAACGAGACGATTGTCCTCAATCACGTCAATCTGATAAGTCAATGAATTAGGTGCATTATTTGGATTCGATAATTCGGATCCATTAACCGCTTTTGGCAAGCCAACATAAGCGCCTCGTCCGGTTAGCGTGATCGTTTGAGCTAACTCATCCAGCTGATATGTCGCTGATGTGCCACCGTCATGCGGTGCAACCGGTGTGCCGCATGCGTAATCAACGCCTTGCCAAGGTTCGAGGAAGGTTTCTTCGCCATGCTCGTTGAGGAATTCGCCTCCGGCGGTGAATTCATACACATCATCAAACCAACACGCCCGATTGTACGGTCCACTATTGTTTCCCTCGTCTTTTGATGACCACCACTCGTCGCTGCCGGGCGAGGGCCCAACCGAGGCAGCACCATCACCATCAAGTTGCCAGCGACCGACCAGTTTAGCGAGGGTCGATGTTTGTACAATCACAACCCGCTGAGCCACCCCCAATTCTCCCTCGGAATCGGTGACTTGATAGGTGACCGTATAGGTTCCTGGCGTGTCGGCTCGAACAACCGTGTCCCAATCGCTATCTACGCTTGAGCTTAAATCGCCATCTTCTCTATCGTCTGCCGTTGCGCCCGGGTCAGATGCATCCTCCCCTTGAGCAAGTGTGATTTCCCTGGCACCAAGTAGAGCTATCACAGGAGGTCGATTTTCCAGGAAATCTACAATCCCATCATTATCACTGTCGGAAATCTGCTGGAGAAAATCAGTGACACTCTGGCTCGTTTCTCTAGCCGCTCCTTCACTCACCGCACCTTGAATAAGAGCTTCGCCTTCGAAACCAAACAGGAATCGGATAACCAACAACCCATCCGTAAGTGGCCTCGAGACCCCATCTCCGTCTATGTCAAGATCCTGAAGGTTCGCAAGAATATACTCACCGATTCCTGATCTCGTGGCATCCTCCGACACTGCCTCTGCAATCAAAGCATCTCCCTCGAATCCAAAGAGCGCCCGAATTATGAGCAGACCGTCTGTTAATGCGCTTTGCCGGCCGTCACCATCAACATCCAGGGTAAATCCAGTGCCACTAGCCTCAAGCTCTCCAATCTCTGAGGCGGCAGCAACTACCAAATTAAATTGAAGGAGCAGGAAAAAAATGAAACAGCAAAAAATGCGAGAGCCGCGAGGCATAACAATCGCCGTTTGAAAATTCGAACCGAACCCTACCTGCTCCGCTTTCCGGGATGACGATCCATCGGTCAAGGGGGCACTAATGCGCGATGAGTTGTCCTTTTTACGAGTGCAAATGGTCATGGGGCTCCGCAAGCTCAAAGATTTAATCTGTTTTCTATAAATCCGGGGGCGAAAGAGGACTCAAACGAATATTTGGCCGCAGAGAAGAATAGATTGGTTCGAAGTCAGCGCCAAAAGCCCAAGTGCTCTGCTGCTTACTTCGAACCCCTTTATGAGATCGGCTTCATCGTCAAGGAATCAAAGCAGGAGCGATGAACCACAGAAACACAGCGAGGCCATAACCGCCCACCCAGCGGTGACAAGTTCTTATTAAGTCAAGGCGCTTAACTTCTTCTTCCTCACGACTCTCTCTGACGATGTTGCACATCATCAGATCAAAACCAATCAAAATCACGAAAATCGGCACCACTGCAGGGATCACTCCCCCAAACACAAGATCCCATGTCGCCGTGTAATCCGGTCCGTCAGCAATGGACAGCAGCGTTGCACTCACAATGGTCGCGATGTGAAGGCTCTGCCTTAAAAGGCCGATGGTTCGCCACTTATCCAGCACAATCTGCTCTCAACATCGCTAGACGTTAAACCGAAAATGGACCACATCTCCGTCTTGGACGAGATAGTCTTTCCCCTCAAGACGCCACTTGCCTGCTTCTTTGGCGCCGGCTTCTCCTCCCCCTTCTACGAAGTCATCAAATCCTATGACTTCCGCGCGAATAAAGCCCTTCTCGAAGTCCGTATGAATCACGCTGGCCGCTTGTGGTGCTGTTGCGCCGCTCCGCACGGTCCATGCCCGAACCTCTTTTGGCCCAGCCGTGAAATAAGTTTGTAAGCCAAGCAATCGGTACCCAGCTCTTATCACTCTATCAAGTCCAGGTTCGCTCATACCAAGATCACTCAAGAACTCTAGTCGCTCCTCATCCTCGAGTTCGGCAATTTCTGCCTCGAGCTTATTACATATGGCGACCACCTCAGCCTGCTCACTCATCGCAATTGACTCGACCTCTGAGAGCAGCGGGTTGTCATCAAAACCCTCCTCATCAACGTTGGCGATGAAGAGCACCTTCTTCATGGTCAAAAGATGAAGGTCGCGGACAAGCATCATCATAGGATCGGGAATGATCAAGGTTCTAGCGGGCCGGCCCTCGTTAATGTGCGCCGATAGCTCCTGTAAGAAATCAAGCTCTGCTTTCGCTTCCTTGTTTCCGCTCTTTGCGACCCGCTCGATTCGCGCCACACCACGCGCAATCGTATCTAGGTCCGCAAGTTGAAGCTCGGTATTGATGACATCAATGTCTCTTGCTGGGGCAATGCTACTCTCCACATGCGTGACATTCTCGTCTTCAAAGCATCGCACCACGTGGGCTATGGCATCCGTTTCTCGGATATTGGCTAAGAATTGGTTACCTAGCCCTTCACCCTTCGAAGCACCCGCTACAAGACCTGCAATATCGACGAACTCCATCGCTGTGGGCACCACTTTTTGAGGAGATACAAGCTCGGCGATCTGATCAAGTCGAGGGTCAGGCATAGGCACCACCCCTGAATTGGGCTCAATGGTGCAAAATGGAAAATTCTCGGCTGCAATCCCGGCCTTTGTCAGTGCATTGAACAGTGTCGATTTGCCGACATTTGGTAATCCCACGATTCCGCACTTGAATCCCATTGCTCACTCCTTCTGGTTGGTGGCATTAGAGGCATCTGGCCGCGTATGAAGGCGCAGCATCGCTTCCTCAAACCTTCCTTCAACGACAGCGTCGAACACTTGACTACCCTCGTCGATGGCTCGCTCGATCTCAGCTGCGTCACTAGCGCTCGGTTTCTTCAGCACATATTGGACGACTTCACTAGCCTCGCCAGGATGACCAATTCCAAGCCGCATCCGTACGAAATCTTTGGAACCTCCTAATGCACGCGCGACATCTTTCAGTCCGTTATGTCCCGCAAGGCCACCGCCTACCTTTAGCCTTGCAATCCCCGGGACAAGATCTAATTCGTCATGAGCAATGAGAATGTCAGTCGGCGCGATTTTAAAAAATCCTGCGCAGGCGCCAACGGATTTTCCACTCTCGTTCATATACGTATCAGGCAGCAAGAATCTGACGTCTTCGCTACCCAAGCGGAGAGTCGCCAAGTGGCCAAAAAACTTTTTCTCTTGCTTAAACGTGAGATTGAGTCGGCGAGAGATGGCACGAACGAACCACGCGCCAGCGTTGTGCCGCGTGTTCGCATACTTCTCACCAGGATTTTGTAACCCGACAACCAACTGAATCGTCATAACGCCGACCTCAGAAAGGCTACTGCTACCGGATTATTCGTCCGCTTCGGGCGCTGGCTCAGACTCACCACTTGAGGTTGCTTGAGCTGCTTCAGCTTCGGCGCGTTTGTTCGCATTGACCGAGAACACAATCTGATCGTGATCTTTGCCCTGTGCCAACTCGGGAATGGTGACTCCCTCAGGCAGGCTTAACTCACTCATGTGAACGGTTTCACCAACGTTGACTTTAACCACATCGACCTCAATGTATTCCGGTAAGTCACTTGGCAGACAAGATACGCGAATTTGCGTCATATTGTGAGAGATGAGTCCACCGCCTGTCTTCACACCGACGCAGGACTCTTCGTTTACAAAGCGCAACGGAACATCAACGTTAATAGCCTGATCTTGTACAATGCGTTGGAAATCAGCGTGCATGATCCTTGGTTTAGCAGGGTGCCGCTGTAAGTCCTTGATGATGGCCGTTGCCTTCGAACTACCAACGTTGATGGTTAAAATATGCGAGAAGAATGCGTCATTCTCCGTTGCTTTCATTAGATCCTTGTGTGGGATTGAAATGCTTTCGGGCGCCTCGCCCCCGCCATAAATGATGGCCGGGACCAAATCCCCTTTCAGACGTAGGCGGCGGCTCGCACCTTTCCCCAAATCTGCTCGAGGTTCGGCATTTAATTCAAATTCTAATGCCATGGGTTACTCCTTTTTTTAGTGCTGAGGGCTGCGACCACCACTCTACACGGCTCATTCCTCTTTCGAGGTCCTAAAACAGCGCAGTTTGAGTCTTCCTATCAAACAGTGCGCTGAGCGACTCCTCATTGCTGATTCGTCTAATAGATTCGGCTAGCTCCTCCGATACGCTGAGCTGCCTAATTTTGTTGCAACTTTCAGCCTCTGGGCTCAATGGAATGGTGTCTGTGACCACTAATTCATTGAGCTCCGAGGACTCGACGTTCAAAACTGCCTTCCCCGATAACACCGGGTGGGTGCAATACGCAACCACGTTGGTGGCCCCTTCTGCCTTGAGCGCGCCGGCGGCAGCGCACAACGTGCCCGCGGTGTCCACGAGATCGTCAACCAAGATGCAGGTGCGACCCCTTACATCCCCGATAATATGCATCACTTCCGATTGGTTAGCTTGGGGCCTACGTTTATCGATGATGGCAAGGTCAGCATCATTTAACTGTTTGGCGATCGCCCGTGCTCTCACGACACCACCCACATCAGGCGATACCACCATCACTTCTTCATAAACGCCCTCGGCAATCTGGCGCTCGATGTCGTCAAGCAACACCGGAGTCGCGAATATGTTATCTACAGGGACATTGAAAAATCCTTGAATTTGGTCCGCATGGAGATCCATGGTGAGTACTCGGTCGATCCCTGCGCTGGTCAGCATATCGGCCACTACCTTGGCGGTGATGGGAACTCTTGCCGACCGAACTCGGCGATCCTGCCTCGCATATCCGAAATATGGCATCACTGCCGTGATTCGACCCGCTGACGCCCGGTGGAGGCAATCCACCATGATCATCAGTTCCATAAGATTGTTGTTACTCGGCGCGCAAGTAGGCTGGATGATGAAGACGTCTTTGCCGCGAACGTGTTCTGTGATCTCTACGCTGGTCTCGCCGTCACTGAAACAGCCAACTGAAGCATCCCCTAATGTTATGCCCAACTGCTCCACAACTCGCTGAGCCAGAACTGGGTGTGCATTCCCAGAGAATATCTTCAATTCAGCCACGATGCTTTCCCAAGCGAGATCAGAAAATGGCTGGGGTGGAGGGACTCGAACCCCCGCATGCAAGGATCAAAACCTTGTGCCTTACCAACTTGGCGACACCCCAATGATCATTTTTCGACGGTTAGCGCGATTACGACTTGCCCATCGACTTTGTCACGCAGTGCCACCATTTCGGGGGCACCTCTTTCGCTATCGACCGCGCTTCACTCTCTGAGCGACATTCTAAAAAGAATGTGCTACCCGAACCCGACATTTTAGCAGCGCCATAACCTCTAAACCAGCGCTGAAGGGCCCTAACCTCCTCGAACCGGCTGCATACTACTGGTTCAAGGTCGTTAACCCACTCCTCTTCCCGGACCGCCTCGTCCAAAAAGCCGGCTATTGTCCTCACCTCATGGCTGCGTGTCAATTCTTTGGATTGGAAGATTTCCTGGGTGCCTACGTGCACACGAGGATTCACGAGTAGGAACCACCGATCTGGCATCTCAATCGGAGTGATCACTTCCCCTACACCCTCAACCCAAGCATCACTGCCCCAAAGAAAAAATGGGACGTCCGCACCCAGCCGCAGCGCCATCTCTTGCAGCTCTTTTGCTGAAACCATGCCGCCACTCAATTCATTGAGCGCAAGCAAAACACTCGCTGCATCGCTGCTGCCACCGCCAAGCCCAGCGCCGACAGGAATCTGCTTGTCGAGCCTTATTCTAATACCCCATTCACATTGTGTGGCCTGAAGAAAGGCCTTGGCAGCTCTCCATACAAGATTATCTTCGGGTTGACCCAGTAACTCTGGCGCGTCAACCCTGATCTCCGGAGGAGCTCGCTTGACCGAGATCTCTAGTTGATCAGCCAATTCCAGCCTGCGAAAGACTGACTGGAGCTCATGATAACCATTGTCTCTTCTTCCGGTGACGTGGAGAAAAAGGTTAATTTTCGCGGGCGCCATCAAAGTGATTTTCGCTACTTGAGTCGTCATCTTCTAATGACCTTAATTACAACCTCGTCTGTCGAAATCTCCCAACGCATCATTGGCAACTGAGTCGGTGAATCAAGTCGCTTGACAACGAAACCAAACTCTTGAAACCCTTCGCTGTTCACCACTGTTTCAGGAAGGGCGGGTCTACCTGAGAGCCAGGAAGGAATGGCGCCAATAGGTAGATAGGAGGAAAACAACCGACGCAACTGCGCCTCGACCTCGGAAGGCGTGAGCACGCTACTGCCAATCCTCATCGTTTCTAACTCGCCATCCAAAAAGATAACCTCGCCTACAGGCACACCCAATCTAGAAGAGAGTTGCAGGCGCTGCTCATTGCCGCTTAATTCGAGGGCATAAACGACCGTCTGACGATAAGGTTTGGACATCGTCAGGATGCCATTGACCACATCGTTATCGGTGCTTCCGCTCAAACGAACCGTTGTTTGGCAACCTTGTAGATTAAAGAGCAGGAATAGCAACAGCCCTCGCGATACGAGGCTGACTGAGGGGATCAAGCATCTAAAGCTCAAACCGCTTATACACATCGAGCAAATACGAACTATCCGGCGTTTTCTTTATCGCCTCGCGCCAGACTTTTTTGGCCTTGCGTTTTTCACCCAGAGACCAGAGCACTTCTCCCAGGTGACTGGCCACTTCATCATTTGGAAACAATTCATAGGCACGCTCGAGCTGAATCAAAGCCTCGTCCAATCGCCCTAACCTAAAAAGCACCCAGCCCATGGAATCGATGAAAGCCGGCTCATCGGGGCGAATCGCGAGGGCACGCTCAATCAGCGCCAACGCCTCTTCATATCGGTCCGTTTGATCGGCGAGTGTGTAACCCAACGAATTCATCGCATCCGCATGCTCAGGGTGTAGCGTCAACACCTGGGTCAGATCTCGCTCAAGGATATCTAAGCGTCCGAATTGCTGACCGACCATCCCTCGGTAATAAAGCAGCGCAATGTTACTAGGATCACGGTCAACAACCGCATCTAGAAAGGCTAGGACAATAGGAGGCTCGCTCCGATCGATCAGCAACTGCGCCTCGAGCACGATCAACTGCTGATTAAGTTGAGGCATGGCCTGGCGGCGTGCAGCAAGGAATGCACGCGCCTCATCTAGCCCTTCTTGATCGACAATAAGATCGGCCAGTCGACGTTGCGCCGGCAACCATTGGTAGCCCCCATTGACTGTTTCATACTCACGCATCGCAAGAGCGCGCTGTCCCATGGCCTCTGCAACAACCCCAAGGTAGTAGTGCGCTTCATTGGATCGATGACCTAGCCTTGTTTGCCGCAACAAATGCCGACGCGCACTCTCGAATTCATCGTCTTCTATTTCGAGCAGTGCTAAGGCAAATAAGACATCACCGTCTTCTGGGGCATCTTTAAGGATTTCTCCGTAAGCGAGCTTAGCGCCTTCAAGATCTTGTAGTTTCAGGAGTTGTTGGGCATGTAGCTTCTGCACCCGCAACCCACCTTCCTGCTCGCTCAGCACTATTTCTAGAATACCTTTCGCCTCTTCATGTCGAGACAGACGATCAAGCAAGTTGATTCGCAGGATGAGATAGTTCACCTCCTCGGGGAACTCGTCGTTCAAGCGCTGCGCGAGGATCAGCGCGTCTTCAAACTGGCCCACCCGTTCAAGCAGTGCAGCCCGACTAAATTGAAGGTGCTGAAGATTATCGAGGTTGAGTGAACGCATGCTCT
>CAJXDD010000007.1:0-34088 GCA_913052075.1 uncultured Gammaproteobacteria bacterium | reverse complement strand
CACGCCAGCCACTACAATAGTCTCAGCCGCTACCGAAGCCCCAAATCTCGCCATCTCCAGGGAATCAGCAACACAACCCCCAGTCTCTTCGGCGAGGGATTGCACTGCTTCATCTGTGTAGTAATGTGCGACTAAGACTGCATTGAGACGGGTCAGCGCTTGCTTGATTTCATCGCGAAGCCGCTCAGTTTCACCCACAGTGATTTCTGCGTTACTCGCCACTAAATCCCGCTCTATTTCACGTTCCGCCATCTTCCACTCTCATTTTTGTTAGGTCAGATAAGGAGCCTTCAGCCGATTTGGGAGCCTACCCCTCATTAACAAGTCCCTGGCTACCAAGAAAGCCTTTAGCCAACGAGAAGCCTTTAGCATGTGAATAGCCCTTAGTAAGTAAACTCTCCTCAGCTCAAACTAGCGCCACCTTCAACATACACAATGTCTTTCTAAACGGACCTGCCTTAGCCAGCCCTACCAACCTGCTCAATTTTTAAGTTACGCGACATACCCTAGGACAGCCCTATGTTATTGACTCAACGTTTAGACCACAATGCGTGCCGTGAGCATCTTGTTTCTTATTCATGAAAAGCCAGAGGACCCTCGGTCCAACCTCCAGTTGTTCACCGAGGCAGCGATCAAGGCAAACATCCAAGTCGCCTGGGGAATAATTGATTCGCTCGAGCTGTCAGGCCGAGCCGTTCTTGTAAGAGGAAGCATCTTAACGAACAGCGCTTCACTAGCGAGTTACGAAGCCTCTAGCAATCTATCGTTGTCAGATTTCGAAACCATTTGGGTACTATCTCTAGGACACCGGTCGACCTTTTTGGACAAGATCCAACTCCTCCACTTGGTACCCCAATCTAAGCTCATCAACAACTGCAATGCGCTTCTCCACCTCAATAGCAAATACGCGCTGGCATCGTTACCTGAATCGATCGATCAGCCATCTCGCGTTGCCTCATCTGACCCAGCCAGCATCAAGCACACCCTCGATCGCCCAGGCACTTGGATATTCAAACCCCCTGCTGAGAGTCATGGCAGAAGCGTTTACAAAATCCAGTCGGGTGACCCCAACTCGAACGCCATCATCGAGCACGAGATGCCATCGGCCGGACACTCTTTTCGGCTGCTTGAGTCATGGCTTCCTAATATTGAGCATGGCGAAAAACGTGTATTGATGGCGGATGATTCAATTGTTGGTTGCTATGAACGGCAAGGGAAACTGGACCATCGAACCAATCTCGCCGCAGGTGCAACGCCATCACTCGCACTTCTTAGCGCCGATGAGCAAATCCTCTGCCACGCGGTTGCCAAATATAGTATGAACGGGGGCGCTCGTTTTATTGGAATAGACTTGGTTTACCCCTATGTCGTCGAAATCAACGTCGTCAATCCAGGAGGGCTCGGCACATTGCTCGCACTTGGAGAGCCTATCAGCGGAACCACAGTTCTAAACGCGCTTGGCCTAATCAGTCCTTGAGTTTTGGCTTCGAACCGGTATGATTCGCGTTCTCGGGGCCGTTAGCTCAGCTGGTAGAGCAGTTGGCTTTTAACCAATTGGTCGCTGGTTCGAATCCAGCACGGCCCACCATCTTCCATTTAATTCCTTTTCGGATTTGACCAGGGGCTAGCTAGCTAAATCAGCCAAGCAGCCAGCTTAAGCCACCCAATAACAGCACAAAACCCAGCCCCCAGATAGACACTGCGATCAAATCCCAGAGCAAGTAGCGAGGCCAGCTGAGTCCCGCCATCCCAAGCAAAAGTGGCACGACACTTCGAATCATCGTAAGAAACCGGCCGCCAACCGCAGCCAGAGGACCGAACCTCCTGATTAATATCTCGGCGCGATCCAATCGACTGGCATGAGGACGCATCATCGTGGACTCTTTGAGATTTGGACCGAGTCTTCGCCCTAGCCAATATCCAAACTGATCAGCGAGGAACCCCCCTAGCATTGCACAAGGAACAATCTGAACGATCGAAAAAAGATCCTCGACAAAAAGGAAGCTTGCGACGCCAAATAGAATAACCCCGGAAACAAAAAGCCCGATACCCGGACACGCTTCGATGAAACCCAGACCAACAATCATCACCAACCCTAATTGTGGGTTGGCCGACAAAAAGTCCGTCAACGAAGCTAGAGACATGTTATTTCACGTAGCGCGTTGGATCAGGAATTCCCGCTTCGATGAAACCCTCTTTACGTAACACACACGCATCGCAACGACCGCAGGCCTCCCCGGTATCGGTTAATCGATAGCAGGAAACCGTATCTTCGTAATTGACCCCTAAGCTAACTCCCTTCTGAATGATCTCACCTTTTGTGAGGTGCAAAAGAGGGGCATGGATTTGGAACGCTTGGGATTCAACACCAGCCTTAGTGGCCTGATTCGCCATCCATTCGAACGCTTCAATAAAGGCTGGTCGACAATCTGGATACCCCGAATAGTCGACAGCATTCACACCGATGAATAAGTCGTAGGCTGGTAACACCTCACCCCACGCTAGTGCATAAGCGAGGAAGACCGTGTTTCTTGCTGGAACGTAAGTGACAGGAATCTGCTCACTACCCGAATCAGCATCAGGGACTTCAATATTCTCGTCCGTTAACGCTGACCCACCGAATACGGCTAGATCCAAGTGAGCTGTGCGATGTGACGCGGCACCAAGAGAATCCGCCAGAACTCTTGCATGAGCCAACTCAGCTTGATGGGATTGCCCATAATCAAAACTCAAACAATGACAATGAAAGCCCTCTGAAACGGCATGCGCTAAGACCGTGGCTGAATCCAGCCCACCCGAGAGCAGGACAATGGCCTTCTGGTTAGACACCGGGTTTATCCCCCCAAAGAATTTTGTGTAGTTGCAGCTGCATTCGCACCGGTAATCGGTCTTCAAGAATCCAAGCCGCGAGCATCGTGGGTTGCACCTCCCCAAAGCTGGGAGAGAACAAGACGTCATCCACTCGTCGATCCAAACCAAATTGATCGACCTGGAATCGCGCCCACTCGTAATCCTCTCTGCTAGTAATTACGAACTTGACTTGGTCTGATGACTTGAGCAACGAAATATTTTCCATCAGATTTCGATGACTTTCCCCCGATCCAGGGGTCTTTAGATCCATAACTACGGAGACGTTTGGGTCGATATCCGCGATCGAAAGTGCTCCGCTCGTTTCAAGGGATACCTTGAACCCAGCCTCGACTAGCAACTCCATAAGTTGACGCGCCTCGACCTGGGCGAGAGGTTCACCCCCCGTCACTGTGACATGAGGAACCCCAAATCGGCGAACCCGATCCAATATTTCAGATAGCGTGAGCAACTCTCCGCCCGAGAATGCGTATTCCGTATCACAATAGTGGCAGCGCAAGGGACAGCCAGTCAGCCGGACAAAGGTGGTCGGCCGACCAATAGTACGCGACTCTCCTTGAAGAGAGCAGAAAACCTCCGTGATCCGAAGTTTCACTTCCATCGTGATCGGAACAGTCGTTAACAGTCGATTTGATCAGCTAGATAGCGCTCAGCCAATTGTCCAGCAGACTTTGTTTCGTACACTCTCGCAACTTGTTGAAGAAAGGCCTTTGCCCTTCCGCAGTCGCCCATCAAGTGATACACCTTACCGAGTTTGAAAGAAGCATCAGGCACCTTGTTACTTTCTGGAAATCCATCAATCACTTGAACCAATGCTTGCCTCGCTTGCTCAAGGTCAGGTTGCGGCATTGCCGCATGAACCTCGCCGATCCAATAGTAGGCATTTGCTGTGAAATCGCCATCCGGATACTGCTCGATCAACAGTTTTAATTGTTCAATCGCATCATCGAATCGTCTTTCCTTAATTGAATTGTATCCAGCGTTATAAAGCGCTTGTTCAGTTTGACCCTCACTTTCCGTATCCAATTCAGCTGAGGGAACGCTATCCGAACTCTGCTCCGTTGGGCCTAAAAGTGACGCGTTGCCTAAATTCTGTAAACGTCGATCCAGCTCCAAATAGCGGTCGTCTTGAATACCTCGATGCCTTTGTATTTGATAGCTTAACTGCTCGACGAGACCACGGAGGGCCATTACCTCTTCCTGCAAAATCTGCATCTGATACTGGAGTTCGCTCCCGGAGGTCGGCGTGTCGGACTCTTCCTCCAATATTTGCTCCTGGGTTGTTTCCATCACAAAAAGCGCCGAAGCATTCACCGAATCAAGCGTTTCTACTACGATGGGCGACTGACTCTCAGCCCGCACAATCGTCCAGCTACTCATTAAACTTAGAAATAATAGGACTTTATATCGACTTGGTATCACCGGAGTACTCCTCTGAAGCAACGGGATGATTGTTCTAGCTAGATTTGTAGCGATCCGATTATATTAGCGGAGTCGTAACGAACGTTGAATGGCAACAGATTAGCGGCATCGATGACCAAAAAGAGGAAAGGCCTCTGATGAGACCTTTCTTAATTCACCACACTTAGATTGCGGTGTCTATGTCTTATCCGACGTCTTAGAACAACGACGTTTGGAGGCTGATGAGACTAAACTTGCTTCCGCTCTGTCGCCCGACCCATCGCTGGATCATTGACTATCGGTAAACTACTTCCACCCGACGGTTTTGCCGCCAAGCGCCTTCATCATGACCCCCGTCTGCTGGCTTCTCCTCGCCATAACTCACGACCTCAATTTGACTTCTCGACGCACCTTGGGCCAACAGGTAGGCCCGAACAGCATTTGCACGACGCTCCCCGAGCGCGAGGTTATACTCCCTAGTTCCGCGCTCATCTGCATGACCTTCGAGGCGGACACGAAGACCAGGGTTATCGGCCAGCACACCAGCATGTTGATCAAGCTCTCTATGTGCATCTCGACGGACGATCGCCTGATCGAAATCAAAATAGAAGACACCCTGGAGCGTTATGGATCCTGCATCAGCGTCCATTTCGTCGACCGGGATCACTATTTTGCCTCGGCTTACCATGGGCCGAATTGGTTCTGCTTCAACTACGACCTCTTGCACCTCAGCGGATGTCTCGGGCGCCTCTACTTCAGAGGCATCCTCAACGCCTCCCGAGCTTGCGCAGCCGGCAAGAAACACTAGCAATACCGCCGAAACCAAACCTAACTCTCTATTAAAGGATGTCATGGTAATACTCCTATTAATGATCTCTATTTTCGCGAGGCAACGTCCTTTCCCGCGACATACCACCCATTTGCTTTCAGGGTACTTGAGATGCCTGTTCTCCTACAGTAACCACATATTTGAGCATACGACCGCATCGAATGCCATCTCCCAACAGAGGTTTTCTTCTATTTACCCGGCCTTTAAACAAGTGAAAGGCAGGAAAAGAGCAAAACACGGCAGTTATCTAAGGCAGGAGCGAGTCGTTTGGTATTTCGCCTGTTGCACTCAGATCAGTAGCTATAAATTTCTTTTTCTTCATCGGAGACCATGAGGGCTCTCTCACATCCCCATCACGAGCTGGCAACTTAAACTTGACGCTTCCATCCATGGAAACTCCAGCGAGAATACCTTGTCCGTCCACCATTGTTGCGTAAATCAATGTACTGTCGTTGGGCGCGATGCTGGGCGACTCGTCTAGCGAAGTCTCGGTAAGCACGGTCAATCGACCGCGTACTAGGTCCAAATGACCAATATGGAAGATGTCGTTACGGCGGTGAACCATGACTAGACCGTTTCCATCCCGTGTCAGGCTAGCCCGAGCGTTGTAGTCTCCCTCAAATGTTAGCCGTTCAATTTCAAGGTCACGTAGTCTGACCGAATAAATCTGAGGCTGTCCACCTCGGTTAGACGTAAAAATGATGGACTGTCCGTCAGTACTCCACGAGGGTTCTGTGTCGATCCCATAATGTCTGGTGAGACGACGCAGCCGTCTAGGGTTTGCCTGAAGATCCAGTACATATATCTCTGGGTTTCCATCTTTTGACAACACCATGGCTAGCTTTTGTCCATCAGGCGAGAAAGCCGGAGCCCCATTTAAGCCAGAGAAATTAGTCACCTGCTGCCTCGTCCTAGTCACTAGGTTATGAACATAAATTGCTGGCCGACTATCTCTCTCGAATGAAACATAGGCTACCCGCTCGCCGTCCGGCGCCCAGGTCGCCGAAAGAATTGGCTCGCGAGATTGCAAAACAGTACGAACCCGCTGACCGTCGGCATCTGCCACATTAAGCCGATAAATTCTCTCTGGTGCTTGCCCAGTGACCGTGATGTAAAGGATTTCAGACGAGAAAGCGCCACTGATTCCTGTGAGCGCCTCGAATACCGCATCGCTGATATAGTGCGCCATATCCCTCAGCACTAGGTCGGCGCCAACGATCGTCTCCGATTGCTCAACTTCCCCCTTGTAGACGTTGTATAGATCGTAAGAAACGGCGAGGTCAGGCCCTGACTCCTCTATTCTTCCGAGCACGAGATACTCAACATCTAGGAGACGCCAGTCGCGCACGAAGACTTCAGCCGCTTCGTTGGGCAACGATAGCATCGAGCTCACAGGTAATGTCTTGAACCGACCACTGAACCCTAGGTCTTGGGTTACGATCCCAGCGATGTCCTCAGGTAATGCACCCCGCCCTCTCCAATCAAAGGGGACCACCGCAACCATCACCGCGTTATCCGCGCCTTGGGTGATTTCAATCTGCAATTCCGCTTTTGAAAAAACGGCTAACGCTGCAAGCCAAAACCCGATCAAAAGTTTTAAGCGTCGTTTCATCACCATATCCATATCCATCTCCCTCTGCCTAAAGCCTCAGATCCTCGGGCCTAAACAGTAACGTGAACTCTCGGAAACTTTGCTCGAATAATGCTGAATCAGCGGGCACCGAAAACCGATCCACTCTCTCCACCGCGACTAATGCCGACCGATCAAAAGCGGTGTTCCCGCTGCTTTCCGCGATCTGCACATCCACTACTTCACCAGTTGGTACTAAAAACACTCTAAGAATGGCTTCCATCCCATTTCTAGCGCTGGGTGGCCTCGACCAATTTTGGGCGATGTCTCGCTGGATCTGGCCGATGTAGGCCATCACACGCTCATCATCCGTCACAGCCGCGCGAGCACCCTCCTCCGCAGCAATGGCTCGCATCAAATCAGCCTCCAGTAGTGCCTGGTCAGCGGCCGGATCTGGAGAGTCCTCATCGCGCGCAACTTCAACCAACTCATCGACTGAATCCTCGGAATATTCAGCGACTGGGGGCTCATCTGACTCAGGCTCTGTGGCGGGCGGCTCGGAAATCGGTATCGCTTGCGAGACGGTTTCGCTGACTTGCGCGGGCGGTTTAGGTTTAGGCTTCGCTGTCTGCTTAGGTTTAGGCGCCATATTGACCACCTTCGCCGCAATATAAAGTGGTTCAATGGAAGCGACCTGGGGAGGCGGCGACTCCCAATTGTGAAGCAACAACCCAAGCACCGCTCCATGCAAAACCAGCGCGAAAATCGTCGGCAAAATAGCTGATCGAAGCATCAGATTGACTCCGACGACCTCGGTTGCGTGACCAGCCCTACGTCTTCGATCCCTGCATTTTTGAGGCGGTCCATTGCAGACATGACATACCCATAAGTGACGGCCTGATCTCCTTCGATCAGCACCTTAATCGAGGGCTGTGCGCCTACGACTTTCGCTGCCTGCAACGCCATCGCTTCTAGCGACATCGCCGTTTCCTTCTCCCCGATGTTAAGGAAATATCGTCCCTCAGCATCGATACTCACAACCAAAAAGTCATCGGGATCGCTCACCTCAATGGCTTCACTATCAGCCGCTGGAAGCTCAACTTTGATCCCCTGTGTCATCAACGGAGCGGTCACCATGAAAATCACCAAAAGCACCAACATCACGTCAATATAGGGAACGACATTGATCTCGGACATCGGTTTTCGACGAGCTACCTTGGCCATGGGCTAGTCCTCTTTGATCGACCGGTTCAGAATCGCGCTGAACTCCTCAGAGAAGGTGTCGAACCGATTCATAATGACCTCGACTTGGGCGGAAAATCGATTGTATGCGATGACCGCGGGTATCGCCGCGAAAAGGCCGATGGCGGTAGCAATGAGTGCCTCCGAGATGCCCGGCGCCACTACGGACAATGTTGCTTGATTCACCATCGCAAGCCCGCGGAATGAATTCATAATCCCCCAGACCGTTCCGAATAGACCGATATAAGGACTCGTCGACCCCACCGTCGCCAAGAAAGGGAGCGCCGCCTCTAGTCGCTCCTCTTCCCTTGCCATCGCCACTCGCATCGCTCGCTGTACGTTCTGCATGATGCGCTCGGCTTGAGTCCCATATAGTTGCGAGGAGCGAGTGTATTCTTTGAATCCCGCATGAAAAATAGACTCAAGCCCAATCACTTCGGTCTCACCCTCATCGAGCTCTACATAGAGTGCTCTTAGGTCCTCACCCGACCAAAAATCATCCTCGAATGCCGTGGCCATCCGTCGGACCGAGGCTAGCAAAAACGCTTTTTGAAACACGAGTATCCACGACACTACCGAGGCAAGGACCAGTAACGCCATGACTAATTGCACGACAATGGTGGCATTGCTAACCAGCTCAAGAATCGACAACTGTTCGTTCATAACCCCTTCCTACTCTTTACACCCTTATCACAGATTCTCTGCACGCTTATTGGCGGCGATTCACGTTTGCTCATTCAGTCTGCTTCGGACGAACTGGAAAATAAGTCGTCACTGCCCGATGCTACTTTCGATTTATTATTTAGACCAAAATGCTGATACGCCCTATCGGTCGCAACCCTTCCTCTTGGTGTCCGCATGATGAAGCCTTGCTGAATCAAATAAGGCTCATAGACGTCTTCCAGCGTATCTCGTTCCTCGCCCACGGCAGCGGACAGTGAATCAATTCCCACAGGTCCGCCTGCGAACTTATCAATCAATGCCATCAGTAACCGTCGATCCATCGAATCAAAGCCACTGCTATCCACTTTCAACAAATTCAGCGCTTGATCAGCGCACTGCCGGTCTATCACGCCGTCGGCCCTGACCTCCGCATAATCTCTTACCCTTCGCAGCAAACGATTCGCGATTCTTGGTGTGCCTCGGCTTCGCGCGGCGATTTCACGGGCACCCTCGGCCTCGGTGGCAACACCAAGCAGCTCTCCCGACCGCAAGACGATACGAGTCAGGTCTTCAATTTCATAAAATTCTAATCTTTGAACGATCCCAAAACGGTCACGAAGCGGTGACGTGAGTAATCCTGTTCTTGTTGTTGCACCCACTAGCGTGAAAGGCGGTAAATCCAACTTTATCGTCCGTGCTGCTGGCCCTTCACCAATCGTGATATCGACTTGATGATCCTCCATCGCAGGATAAAGAATCTCCTCCACAGCAGGACTAAGACGATGGATCTCATCGATAAAGAGTACATCCCCAGGCGAAAGGTTCGTCAGCGCAGCAACAAGATCGCCTTTCTTCTCAATGACAGGACCCGAGGTCGAGCGAATTTCAGCGGACATTTCGGCAGCAATAATATTTGCCAGTGTAGTTTTTCCAAGCCCAGGTGGTCCGAAGATCAGCGTATGATCAAGGGACTCTCCCCTAGCTCTAGCCGCATCCATAAAGAGCCCCATCTGCTCAACGACGGCTGGCTGGCCAACATACTCAGACAATGTCTTTGGCCGAATCGCCCAGTCTTGCCCTTGGTCCTCAATTCGAGACTCTGGAGCAATTAAGCGGTCATTTTCAATCATTGGTTCTTTATCCCAACAGTTTCAAAGCGCGACGCAAACCGTCTTCAATGTTATCGGGGGGTGGTTCCAATTGCGACAAGGCGAGCGCGATCTCTTGTGGGCGAAACCCCAGACCAACGAGTGCGCCCTCCAATTCGTCCATCAACTGGGAAGGCGGTGAGCTCTTTAACCGCTCATGTTGTGATTCAGTGACCGGAATAAAATCATCTAACCGCCCTGACAACTCCATAACAAGCCGCTCGGCCATCACTCGTCCAACGCCCGGAATTGCATTCAGTGTTTTGATATCTGATTGCCGCACACAAGCGGCGAACGCATTGGCATCAAGGCGAGACAAGATAGCAAGCGCAATACGTGGACCTACTTTATTGACTTTGATTAACGCCCTGAATAGATCTCTGCTGGCTTGATCAAGAAAACCAAACAAAATTTGGGCGTCTTCTCGAACCACAAAGTGGGTGTGTAACGATATCTCACTGCCTGCTGCTAAACCCGACATCAGCACGCTAGCAGGCACATCAACCTCGTAGCCAATACCGTGAACATCGATTAATACTTGTTGCTCTGATTGGGTCTTCAATATGCCGGTAATTTGCCCAATCACGATGATTTATCCACTAGCCGACCTCTTCTAAATTCGGCCCCGGGCGCTCCTATTTTGAGGAGTTGTCCCGAGGTGTGAACGTGGCAGAGTGCAATCGCAAGGGCATCTGCTGCATCCTGCTGAGGCCTACCCTGTAGCGACAGTAGGACCTCCACCATATGCTGGATCTGGGCTTTCGTTGCAGCACCACTTCCTACAATGGCTTGTTTTATTTTCTTTGCTTCGTATTCTGCGATTGGCAAGCCGGCCGAGGCGGCGGCCAATAACGCAACGCCGCGTGCTTGCCCTAGCTTCAGCGCCGAGTCTGCGCTTCGCGCCATAAATATTTTTTCAATCGCTACCTGATCGGGGCGATATTCATCGATAAGCTGGGTGAGACCTTCGTGGATTTCCTTGAGTCTTACACCGACGGGGGCGGTCAGCGTCGTCCTGATGCACCCGCTGGCTAGATAACTGGCCCTGCCGTTACCAATCTCAATGACACCAAAACCGGTCACGCGAGACCCTGGATCAATCCCTAATGTAATCGCCATAGCACCCTCTCGCACTGTGAAAAAGTCTATCACAGCTCACTTTTTCGTCCGTGCGAGGTCCTACAGGAAAGCATTCGGCTCGCTCATCAAAGCCCGTAACAACTAGTTTTTGGATTAGCTTCTGTCCGGGATAGCTTCTATCGCTGCCTACTCACCGTAGGCAGCGGAGAGGTTTGCGTTGGTGTAAACGTTCGTCACGTCGTCGAGCTCTTCAAGCAAATCGATCATTTTTATGATCCGCTCACTCATTTCCTCATCAAGCTCAGCGTAGGTTTGAGGAGCCATAGTGATTTCAGCCAGGGCGGGGGTCATTCCCGCTTCATCAACCTGCGCTTTAACGTGCGTAAAAGCGTCGGGGCTGGTGATCACTGCAATTGAGCCATCGCCCTCTATTTCCACATCATCGGCGCCGGCTTCAATGGCGAGTTCAAAGAGTGACTCTTCAGAGACCCCAGGTTCAAAAAAAATTTGACCGCGCTTATCGAACAGATAAGCAACCGATCCATCCGTCCCCAGATTACCTCCAGACTTTGAAAAAATGTGGCGCACTTCAGCGACGGTTCGATTTCGGTTATCGGTCATAGTCTCTACCAAAAACGCGACACCTCCTGGCCCGTATCCTTCATAGGTAAGGGCTACCAGGTCAGCACCGTCCTGACCACCCGCACCACGCGCAATTGCTCTCTCCATGGTGTCTTTAGGCATCTGCGCCGATTTGGCTTTTTCAACCACAGTCCGCAAAGAGGGATTGTCTTCAACATTGCCGCCACCATCCCTTGCAGCGACAGTCAGTTCGCGAATGATTTTCGTGAACACTTTGGCACGTTTGGCGTCCTGGCCAGCCTTTCTGTGCTTAATGTTGCTCCATTTGCTATGTCCAGCCATACCAGCCTTGTCCTAGGTCTTTTGAGTTCGAATGGACAACTCTTTCAACTGAGCCGGATTGACCTCGCCTGGTGCAGAAGTCAAAAGGCAGGTCGCGGTTTGGGTCTTAGGGAATGCGATCACATCTCTAATCGCCTTGGCGCCGGAGAGCAACATGACCAGCCGATCCAGACCAAATGCGATGCCGCCATGGGGTGGCGCGCCGAGAGCTAATGCATCAAGTAAGAACCCAAACTTGTCTGTAGCCTCTTCCTCTGACAAACCGAGAACTTTGAAAATAGCCTCCTGCCAGTCCGGCTGATACACCCTAATCGAGCCTCCTCCAACCTCAAAGCCATTGATGACCATGTCATACGCCCGCGAAAGCGCCGATTCTGGGTTTTGAAGCATCCCCTCAATGGTCCCAGAGGGATGAGTAAATGGGTGATGCACAGCAGAAAATCCTTTTCCACCCTGAGCGCCCTCATCTGATGCCTCGAACATTGGGAAGTCCACCACCCAACAAGCGGCCCAATCAGACTCATAAAGCGACAGGTCTTCACCCAGTTTCGCACGTAGCGCACCCATTGAGGCATTGACGACATCTGCTCTGTCAGCGCCAAAAAAGACGATATCGCCATTTACTGCACCGAGCCGCTCAAGGGTTGAGCGCACGACAGCCTCGGAGAGGAATTTCAAGATAGGTGACTGAAGCCCTTCCATCCCTTCTTCCAACGCGTTCACTTTGACATAGGCCAGCCCCTTGGCGCCGTATATCCCCACAAACTGAGTAAGGTCATCGATCGCCTTTCTGGTTAACCTTTGACCGTCTGGAAGCCTCATAGCGGCGACGCGTCCGCGCGGATCATTCGCAGGCCCACTAAACACTTTAAATTCCACGTCTTGCATTAAATCGCCGATATCCACCAACGGCAGATCAAACCGTAAATCAGGCCGATCAGTACCATAGCGTGACATCGCTTCTTGATGCGAAATGACAGGCATATCCCCAAGATCTACGCCGATGAGTTCTATAAAAAGCGTCTGGATCATTCGCTCAGCTAAGGACATGATAGCTGCTTCATCGACAAAGGCCGCCTCAATATCAATCTGAGTAAACTCCGGTTGACGGTCCGCACGCAGGTCCTCGTCTCGGAAACATCGTGCGATTTGATAGTAGCGATCGAATCCCGACATCATCAGCAGTTGCTTAAAAATCTGGGGGGATTGGGGAAGAGCATAAAAAGATCCTGGATGCACGCGACTTGGCACCAGATAATCCCGAGCTCCCTCCGGCGTTGCCTTGGTCAGTATCGGGGTTTCGATATCAACGAACTGCTCTTGTTGCAGAAAACGACGAATGAAATGAGAGGCTTCCGAGCGCAACCTGATTTTCTCCTGCATCTCCGGTCGGCGTAGGTCTAAAAAACGATGTCGTAGCCGAACATCCTCACCTGCCTCAGAGTATTCATCCAACTGAAAAGGTGGGGTTCTTGAGCGATTCAATAGCTCGAGCGATCGTCCAAGCACCTCGATTCCACCGGTCACCATCTTCGGATTTACCGCCGCCTCGTCTCGTGCTCTAACAACCCCTTGGACGCGCACGACGTATTCATTACGGAGTTGATCAGCGAGCGCGAAATGCTTCTCCGTGTCCGGGTCAAAAACAACCTGGACGATTCCCCTATGATCCCGAACATCTAAGAAAATGACTCCACCATGATCTCTACGACGATGAACCCAACCACACAGAGTGATTGGATGACCAATATGGTCCGACCGAATGTCTCCACACAAATGAGTTCTCATACTCTTCCTAGATCATCCTGTTTAGGATGCAACCAAAATTCAAAAAGCTCAGCCCTGATTTCATGACAGGGTTTAAAAAGCAGTCTCTTCACTAATCGGAAGTTTTACTGGACCGGTTGCTTGCCGAAGCGCTCGATCCACTATCACTTCCACCACCGCTTGAGCCACTCGTGCTGTCGCTTCCACTGCTGCCGGATACGTTCTTCTTGCCACCTGTTTTAAAGTCAGTTTCGTACCAACCGCCTCCCTTTAGACGAAACGCAGCGGCCGACACCAATTTCTTTAATGATGATGCTCCGCACGCTGGGCATTCGGTGAGCGGCGCTTCGGACATCTTTTGCAATTTTTCGAGACGATGCGAGCAACTTTCGCACTGATATTCATAGATAGGCATTGCAGTTTTCCTACAAGTCTTTTGAGTGGTGTCTCATTTTTGAGGCCGCAAATTATACCGAATCAGACATTGACACAACACATGCCCAAATAACGCTTCAAAAATAGGCAGTCGCCGCATATTTGCTGGAAAATTGCTTGCTACACTGGATTTCATTCGCTATAAATAGCGCGCAATCTTCGTAAGGGGTCAGATCTTGAATCCAGTCGAAGATTCCATACTGGGTCTGAAGGAAAACCCGTTGTTGGTGACCACACGAGGATAGCTTCTCCCCGGTTACTTTGAAAAAAAGACTTTGCGAAAAGATCTTTTCAGAAGCGTTGCGGGAACGGGACCGAAGAGTCCATATCTCGCCGCCAACCGGACCTAACATAGCAATTAAGCAGGAAAAGGATAAATCCATGGCAGCAAAAAGACCGCCCGCGATTAAAGAAAAATATACGAAGAGCGCTATCGTCGCCTCACTTTCAGAGAGCACTGACCTTAGCAAAAAACAAGTCACGGCGGTTCTCGACGAACTGTCAGGCCTTATCGAGCGCCACCTCAGGAAGGGCGCCGCAGGAGAATTCACAATGCCCGGTCTGATGAAGATTAAATCAGTCAAGAAGCCTGCCAGAAAAGCTAAGAAGGGCGTCCCCAATCCTTTCAAACCTGGTGAAACGATGGACGTCGCTGCCAAGCCTGCAAGCACAGCAGTAAAAATCACGCCATTGAAAGGCATTAAAGATTTCGTCTAAGTCTACGAGTCTAGTGATAAAGGCCGCATTAGCGGCCTTTTTTTTGCGTAGAAACATCTGGAGCTCATTATTCGCGGCTGGTCTATTGCAGCTTCCAAATATGTTCCTAACAATCTCTGAACAGTACCGTCGGTTCACTTGTACAACCACTTCGTATCGATCGATGAATTGATGCACTCCCTACCAATGAACTATAAATTAGAAGAATTAAAGCCACCGGTGCAGCTTTCTCTTTCCTGCTTGGTCCAGGCATTTCTTTCTTCAAGGTCATACGATTCAATCGCCTAGATCATCGATCGAAGGACAAATGCGTGATTGTCAAAGCATTTTTCTCCCAATGTTGACCGTCAAAAAGGTCCACTGGCAGCTCTCGCCAATCGATCCCTCGTACGCAACGCGCATTAACACTCACGCCGTCGGGGTTAGATCGAGGAAAGTAAAACGGTTTGATTCCACAAGTCGGACAGAAGGTGTGGCGAGCAACCCTAGAGCCAAAACAATAGATGCTGGCCTCGCCAGATACCCATTCGAAGTGACTGAGTGGCATGATCCAATGCAGATAGTCCTCGAGCTCACAAATCGAGCAATTACAGCGGAGCAGAGAGTGCGGCGGGCGCGTCGTTAAGCGAAACTGCAAGGCTCCGCAATGACACGCCCCTTCATAGCGCAACTTATCTGTCATAGAATCCGCCCCACAAATATTGGATCGCGAACTCTGCGTTGGCGATCGAGAATTTCCTGCTCCACGGAGTTCTGACGACAAAGAGTAGCCGAATAATGAAAGCATCCCAACTCACGCTGTCTACCCTCAAGGAGACTCCAGCTGACGCAGAAATCGCTAGTCATCGGCTCCTTCTCAGAGGTGGTTTTATAAACAAACTCGCATCGGGTATTTATTCTTGGATGCCCCTAGGCTTGCGCGTCCTGAGAAAAATCGAGGCTATCGTGAGACAGGAGATGGACCGGAGCGGCGCGCAAGAATTGCTGATGCCTACTTCTCAGCCAGCCGAGCTGTGGCAGGAGTCTGGCCGTTGGGGATTGTACGATGAGGGTCTATTGCTGAAATTTAAAGATCGACATGAGCGTGATTTTTGTTTTGGTCCAACCCATGAGGAAGTAATCACAGACATCGCGCGCCAATTATTAAAAAGCCACAAACAGCTTCCAGTTAACTTTTACCAAATTCAAACGAAGTTTCGAGATGAAACGCGCCCACGGTTTGGTGTGTTAAGAGCGCGCGAGTTCGTTATGAAAGACGCCTACTCGTTTCATACCACAATGGATTCACTGGCTGAAACCTATCAGAGCATGCACGATACCTACTCCAGGATTCTCACTAGGCTGCAACTGAAGTTTCGCCCGGTTGCCGCTGACACTGGCAGCATTGGTGGATCGGCCTCCACTGAATTCCACGTGCTGGCGGACTCGGGCGAGGACTTAATCGCATTTAGCAACGAGGGCGAATACGCGGCCAATATTGAGCTGGCTGAGGCGATCACTCCTTTGAAGCCGGATGCACAGCAGTGTGAAATCGAGAAAATTGCAACGCCCAATATAAAAACCATCAGCGATATTGTTGCCTTCCTTAAACAGCCTATTGAGCAAACGATCAAAACACTGATCGTGGAGGGTGCAGATTCGAAGTTAGTTGCACTCATCCTGCGAGGCGATCACTCGCTGAACCTTCTTAAGGCAGAAAAGCATCCTCTGATCCAATCTCCTCTTCGAATGGCGAGCGAGGAAGTGATTCGAGCCACTTTTGGCGCGGGCCCAGGATCTCTTGGGCCCGTTGCCAGCCCTATTGATGTCATTGCCGATCGAGCAGCTAGCGTTGCAGTGAATGTCTCATGCGGAGCCAATGATGAAGGCTTCCACTTCACCAATGTAAATATTGGCCGAGACTATACCCCAGTGGATGTCGCGGATTTACGAAACGTCGAACCAGGAGATCCATCTCCTGATGGCACAGGAAACCTCGAAATCAAAAAAGGCATAGAGGTTGGTCACATTTTCCAACTCGGCAATAAGTACAGCTCGCCAATGAAGGCCTCCGTACTCAATGATGAAGGGAAGGCAATGACCATGGTGATGGGCTGCTACGGAATGGGTATTTCAAGATTGGTAGGCGCCGCTATCGAGCAAAATAACGATGAGAACGGGATCATTTGGCCAGAATCCATCGCGCCATTCACAGCGGTGCTAATCCCCGTGAACGCTCACAAATCTGAAATAGTTCGAGACGCCGCGAACACACTTTATAACGAACTCATTGGTCTAGGCGTGGACGTGTTGCTCGATGATCGAGATAACGTTCGTCCTGGCGCTAAGTTCGCGGAATCCGAACTTATCGGTATTCCCCATCGAATCGTTATTGGGGAAAAAACCCTTGAGGATCAACAACTCGAATACACCTGCCGAGCAAATGGAAAATCAGAGCGTTGGCCTCAACTCGGCGCCGGCACAAAGTTAAAAAGCATCATAGACGCAGCCATGAAAAATGCCCTTGACTAGATGGTACCTAAGGCCCTCCCTAGGCTAAAAAAGTGCTTTCAGCCCAATCCAAGGACCCTTGGATGAACATTAACATTGCCCGCTTAATAAGCGTCTTTAACTCTTGCCTTGGATTTCGTAACCGAGAGACCGACTATAACTGCCGTCCCTACTAGGGCTGGCAAATCACTGATTAGAACGCGTTTTGGGAACTGCTGGGAATCCAAGCACGCAACGAATGGCCCATCTAATGTGAGAAGCACGTTTGAGGTCGGTTCACCCAACTCAGCGCTCATCCGGTTAACCAGCGCCAGAATCGTCCGAATTGATTCGCGCCAAAAGCGAGGCAGAGGTTTGCGGCCCTACCAAGACCTCCCTGACTTTGCCGTTTGGGTTAACCAGGATCGTAGTGGGTAATATGGTCGGCGGCTCGATGCCAAGACTGGTCGCTGGGTCAAGCGACAGAACCGGAAATTGAATTCCCATTTTTTCAATCGACGCCATCGCCTCTTCTGCCTCCGACGGCGCATCATAATCGACTCCTAGAACTATGAGCCTTTCCGAGTATCCATGAGCTAGATCGTTTAGTTCAGGAACTTCGGTAATACAGGGCCCGCACCAAGTTGCCCAGTAGTTAATAACCTGCCACTTACCCTCAATCCTTGATGATGCCACCGCGGGCCCCTGGACGGTTTGATAAAACCCCTCATTGGCAACATTACCGCAGCCGCTACTAAAGAGACCGATTAAGCAGCCGACAAAACTGAGCCAAACGGCAGTCTTTGATGAGATGGAGATCGCGGGCCCCTTTGTCGATTCAAACAGGTCATCTAAATGGCCACCTCTCGGCCTCGCTTTCGATAATATCTTGAGCACTTTTACTTCCTCTCAACAACCGAACCTAGCGGGTCAGATGTTAGGTATATTCTCAACAGCAGTCGGCAGATCCCCACCAAGCAATGGTCCAACTGCTCCCGATAGACGCTTGCCTTAGATGCCGGTCTCGCATCTTTACTCGAGAATTGATTCATTGGAGTAACAACTTCCCATTCCATTACGTTTACGATCCCAACGCGCCAACTGTCCTATTTCAGCCTAAATATAGTCGCCGCTAAATTGACTAGCCGCAGCTTGGATGATCTCAGTTACACTAGGATTCGAATCACGCACCGGTTAACCTTTTTAGCTTGATCAAAAGGCTCGTTATTACGGTGACAGATACGACCATATTTCATAACCCTCTCTGTTCGAAATCAAGGGCAACCCTTGCTCTACTTGAAGACGAGGGGATCGATTTTAGAGTTCAATTGTATTTGGAAACCCCGCCCTCCGAGCAAGCACTGCATGCGCTCGCAGATCAATTGATCGATGGTAAAGTGGCCATTTTGCGTACCGAGGACGTCGCCAAAGTCGAACCCTCCGTTGACTCTTCCTCTCTGACCCCTAGCGAACGAATCGCACTGATAGCGCGCCACCCCGAATTATTGCAGCGACCCATTGTGCGGTATAGAGGCAAAGCAAAAATCGGTCGACCACCCGAGTCAGTGCTGGCGCTGTTTTGTTCCTAGGCGCTAGGATGCTCAGCGGTTTGGGGACCACATCGATAAGTATGCCCACGCTTGGATAGATAACACTTCACACCCTATCAGCTATATTTAAGCGGGGCATTACCTGGGCGTTATCGAGATCCGTTTTCAGGGGAAAAGATAAAGTCAGGCATTCGACCGCCCACGTTCACCCAGCCGGGTGCTAGTGAATTATTTTGGGCACGGTTTGCTCAGGCATCGACGATTGCTTTGACCTTCTGGTCGACTGACGTGACGTACGGGCATCTCTCTCACGACTCCTGACCTCATAACGCCTGGTCATGATCTCACCGTTAAGCACCTCTGGTAACTCACTCAGAAAGGTCTCCATATGTGGGGTCTCAAAGTGATCTTGGAGCGCGTCAACAGATTCCCACTCTTGGAACAATAAGAACTCCGTATCCGAGGAAAGCGCCGCATAGAACTCGTAGGTTAAGCAACCCGGTTCTTTACGAGACAGTGAAGACATTTCTTCCATTAGGGCGAGCGCTTTGGATCTAGCATCCGCTCTGATAGGAAATATGCCGTGAACAATAATCATGCGTTCAGTATACCACTCGTCACGGGCCAGACGCACGGGTCACAATTCCCGGTGGACAGCGAAGGGAGACCAGGATTGCTCAACCGGCATCAATTCAATCTGATTGATATTGACATGCGCTGGCCGTAACGCAACCCAAACGATGACGTCAGCAATGTCCTCGGCAGACAGTGGTTTCATTCCCTCGTAAACTGCAGCCGCTTTGCTCTGATCTCCACTAAAGCGCACGACTGAAAACTCGGTCTCACACATTCCTGGCTCGATCACCGTGGCGCGAACACCTTTACCCAAAAGGTCCGCACGGAGGTTACGCGTAAATTGTTGGACAAACGCTTTGGTACCGCCGTAAACATTACCTCCGGGATAGGGCCAATTGGCAGCAACAGAGCCCATGTTAATGACGTGACCCCGACCTTGTTCTACCATCATCGGCAAGCAAGCACGTGTGCAATACATGAGGCCCTTAATATTTGTGTCCACCATCGTTTCCCAGTCGTCAAGATCCACAGCATCAGCACCGCTTAAGCCCAGCGCCAGGCCTGCGTTATTGATTAAGATATCCGGCTGATGAAACAGCTCTGGGAGCGTTGCAAACGCTTCCGAGACCGCGCTCGAATCCCGCACATCGAGTTCCACCACATGACATTGCGCCTCTTCCTCGAGAGAGGAGGCTAAATCAGTCAATCGTTCCAAACGGCGGGCCATCAGAACCAAGCGGTATCCTTCGCTGGCGAACCGCTTAGCCGCCGCTCTCCCAAACCCCGAGCTCGCACCCGTGATCACAACGGTTCCTTTACACGCTTTCATACTCCCTCTCGGTGCCCTAAACCTGCTGCAGTTAGCACATCGGTAATCTCATCGAGTATCACTGGATCATCGATGGTGGCCGGCGTATCTACTGTTTGACCATCTGCGATTTGACGCATGGTCTTTCGTAGAATTTTCCCGGATCGAGTTTTTGGCAACCGTTGCACCACCACGTACTTCTTAAAATTCGCAAACGCTCCAATATTCGAGCGAACCAGCTGGATGAGCTCCGAGCCAATCGCACCCAACGTTGCTTCGGCTCCATCTTTCAAAACCAGCAGACCCAGCGGTACCTGGCCTTTGTCGTCGTCCTGAACACCGATCACCGCGCATTCGGCAACGGCAGGATGAAGGGCGACGACAGCTTCCATTTCACCGGTGGACAATCGATGACCGGCAACGTTAATCACATCATCCGTTCTACCCGTGATAAAGAGATATCCGTCCTCGTCAAGGTAACCCCCGTCACCTGTGTGGTAGTAGCCGGGGTACTCAGTCAAATAAGCATCAATAAGACGATCATGATTGTTCCATACAGTGGGCAAACACCCGGGCGGTAATGGCAGCGACAGTACAACCGCTCCCGTTTCGCCAGGCGCACAAGGCGTTAGTGATTCATCCAGAATCTTGACCTCGTATCCAGGAAGTACCGGCCCAGCGCTGCCCACTTTGACCGGCAATGGCTCGCCTTGCCCTTGAGGCACACCAGCCACCGGGCTGCCCGTCTCGGTTTGCCACCAATGATCAACGACAGGCACAGGAATTCTTTCGACTAACCAATGATAGGTCGCCGGATCTGTTCGCTCTCCTGCCAAAAAAAGTGACTTCAATGCGCCAAGGTCGTACTGGTTGATGAGTGCACCGTCAGGATCTTCCTTCCTAATCGCACGAAAAGCGGTGGGAGCCGTAAAAAAGATATTGACCTTGTGTTCGGCCATCACTCGCCAAAAGGTTCCGGCATCAGGCGTGCGTACAGGCTTCCCCTCAAAGAGAACTGTCGTACACCCCATTAGGAGTGGTGCATAGACAATATAAGAGTGACCCACCACCCAGCCCACATCTGACGCAGCCCAGAAAACATCTCCTGGTTCCGCACCGTACAGCACCTCCATACTGTGCTTTAACGCGACCGCATGACCACCATGGTCACGAACGACGCCCTTAGGCTTCCCGGTCGTTCCAGAGGTATACAGGATGTAAAGCGGATCGGTTGCTTTGACCTCAACCCAAGGCGCGGCTGGGGCCTTTTTAACCTGACTCCCCCAGTCCACATCTCCCGAACTTAACGCGTAAGTCGCTTCTGGCCGTGCCAAAATCATTCGTCCATCAACTTGGTGTTCAGCCAAACGGCAGGCTTCATCTACCAGCGGCATGTAGGGAATCACTTGGTCAAATTCGATGCCGCAGGTCGCGGTCATCAGCACTTTAGGCGTCGCATCATCAATTCTAGTGGCCAATTCTCGTGGGGCGAACCCACCAAACACCACCGAGTGAATCGCACCGAGTCTCGCGCACGCGAGCATGGCAAATGCCGCCTCCGGCACCATCGGCAAGTAGATAATGACCCGGTCTCCAGGCCCTACCCCCATGAGAGACAAGGCGCCCGCCACCTGCTCTACCTCGGCTAACACTTCTCGGTAACTGAAGTGCTTGATGGTATGCGTCACTGGCGAGTCATAAATGAGTGCCGTTTGATCGCCTCGACCTAGCTCGATCTGATGATCAAGCGCAAGATAAGCTGTATTGGTTGTTCCATCGGAGAAATAATCGGCCAGCCCGTCAGATCTCTCGTCGACAATAGCGCTGGGCGGCGATAACCAAGGAAGTTGTTCGGCTTCGACCCGCCAATAAGCCTCGGGATCGTCCCGCGAGGCTATATATCGCTCAGAAAAGGATCTCGGCATTATTGCGCCGCATCCGATGCCACTTGACTACCAATCAGTCGATCAACCTCACCCGCATCATATCCAGCGATTGCCAGAATATCTCGAGTATCTTGACCCGGCTGACGCGATGCCGTTGATAACGCAGGAGCGGTTCGTGAAAACCGCGGAGAGGGCGAGGGTTGCATCACCCCGTCCAAGGACTGAAATGTCTGTCGCTCGGCATTGTGTGGATGGGACGCCACTTCGCTAATGGATAGGACAGGCGCAAAGCAAACGTCTGACCCCTCCATAATAGCGCACCACTCGTCTCTCGATTTAGTTTTGAATACCTCGGTAAGCCGGGCTTGCAATTTTGGCCACTCGCTTTGATTCATTTGCGGTGCAAATTCTTCCCGGTCGAGACCAGCCTTCTCGATCAAGAGTGCGTAAAACTGAGGCTCAATGGACCCGAGCGAGATGTACTTGCCATCTCCTGTCTCGTAGGTCCCATAAAAATGTGCTCCGCCGTCTAGCATATTGCTGGCGCGTTCCTCCTTGAACACCCCCGCAGCATGCATGGTGAAAAACATCGCCATCAGTGTCGCTGAGCCATCAACCATGGCCGCATCCACTACCTGTCCTTTGCCTGACTTGTTCGCTTCGAGCATTCCACAGGCGATACCAAAAGCCAGCAGCATTCCGCCGCCGCCAAAATCACCCACAAGGTTAAGGGGCGGAACAGGTTTACCGTCTTTTGGACCGATGGCGTGCAGCGCACCCGCGAGAGAGATGTAGTTAATGTCGTGACCGGCCGCTTGTGCCATGGGTCCTTCTTGACCCCACCCTGTCATGCGCCCGTAAACCAATTTTGGATTTCTGGCCATACAATCCTCTGGTCCAAGGCCTAAACGCTCGGTGACGCCAGGTCTAAAGCCCTCAAACAACGCGTCCGCGGATTCGCACAACTTAAGCACAACATCGACTGCTTCCGGATTCTTTAAATCCAGCGCAATGGATTTGCGTCCGCGGCCCAAAACATCTTGACCCCTAGCAGTAGCTCCATAACGATCTATACGGATCACCTCAGCACCCATATCCGCGAGCATCATCCCGCAAAATGGGCCAGGGCCTATCCCAGCGAGTTCAATAATTCGATATCCGGTTAACGGTCCCATGCCGTGTCCTCCCTCTCTAGTTGCTTTCATTTAGGCACAAGTGCTGAGGTCTTCGCAATCAATCACCTAGGCGGAATCTGAGGATTAGGGAACTAGGGTTCAGCCGCCCCTCCAGTCGCGGTATCCTTAGCGCTCGATTGCCACATGAGAGGCGCATCCCATGCTAGAGACCGTCGTCATTGAGCCCGAACAACCCGCACGAGGCGCGGTGATCTTCCTTCATGGATTGGGCGCGGACGGACACGACTTTGAACCCATCGTGCCAGAGTTAGGCGTTGACGACCTGGAATTGCGCTTTGTTTTCCCACATGCACCAGAGCGGCCGATCACGATCAACGAGGGCGAGCCGCTCAAGGCTTGGTATGACTTTGTGCCTCACTCGGAACATGCAGGCAGCGACGACATCAAGGCCTCAGCGCTGTCGATCAAGACCCTCATTCAAGCCCAAATCGATAAGGGTATTCGTCCCGAGCGCATCATCCTTGCCGGTTTCTCCCAAGGCGGCGTAATGGCATTGGAAGTAGGACTGCGCTACGAGCAGCGAATCGCGGGAATCATCGCTTTGTCCACCTATTTGCATGACGCCGCCGCGACCGAGCAAGAGCGTACCGATGCCAATCTCGCGCTCCCCATCTTTATGGGTCATGGGACAGCGGACCCAATGATCCCGATCATGCGCGCCGCGACCTCTCGGGAAAACCTCATCCGCCTCGCGTACGACATCGAATGGCATGACTACCCCATGGGTCACCAAGTCTGCGTCGAAGAAATCGAAGACATTGCTCGCTTCATTCGCCGGTGCCTTTGATGCTCAAAACCGCTTCAGCACAAGACTGGCTGGACGCAGTACTTGGGTCATTTGACGAATTCCTTCTCGACCACGCCGCCAACGAGCGCAAAGCCTCTGCCATGGCCATGTCGATGGTGGCGCACTATCCCGATCGACCCCGCCTCGTGACGGAGATGATCGATCTAGCGCTTGAAGAGATGAACCACTTCAGGCAAGTGTACCGACTCATCGAAGCGCGAGGATTGATGTTGACTGCGGATGATAAAGATCCCTACGTCAATGCATTGAGACGGCGAATGGACAAAACGCGAGAGCCTTACTTGCTGGATCGGCTTTTGACAGGATCTGTCATTGAAGCGCGCGGCGCAGAGCGATTTTCGCTGATCGCGGGCGCACTAGAGGATGTCAAGCTCGCCTCCTTCTACACGGTCCTCGCGCGCTCTGAGACTGAGCATCAAAGCCGTTTTATCGAGATCGCCAACCTCTACTTTCATCCAAACGAGGTACAGGAGAGGCTCGAATTTTGGCTTGAGGAAGAAGCGACTGTCCTCGCTGAAATCCCTATCAGACCGCGTCTGCATTGATGAACCTGAAGGGTCGAGCTTCGAAGGCAGTGACCAAGTATCTCTCCGGCCACGCGGAGCCAGAAATTGATGACCTTGCCCTCGGGTCTTCGTATGACACCGCTTTAGTGATCCCCGCTTATCGAGAGAGGGTTGCGTCCATAAAACGGCTCATCCTAGCGCTCCCAGAGAGTTGTCTAGTCATTCTAGTGATTAACGCGCCGCGCCCCGATCCCGCCACCCTCGACTGCCTTCGAGCATTACGGGCTGAGCCGCAAATCGCTCACGGTCGCTGGTGGACCCTGCACCGACTTGCGAGTGGCCACTCGACCCTCATCTTTGACTACTGCACGACGGATCATTGTCCGCCCATCAAGCAAGGAGTTGGGCTCGCCAGAAAACTGGGGGGCGATGCTGCGCTTATGCTGTTCGCTGACGGCACACTTGCCACAGACCGTATCTATATCACCGACGCTGACGCAAGACTCCCAAGCGATTACCTAACGCGGCCATGGCCGTCCTCAGCCAGCGGTGTCGTTTTTCCGTTCAGACATTTGCTCACGGGATCAGCCGAGCAGAAAGCAGCGACGCTTCTTTTTGAATGTCGGCTCCATCACTACACGTCCGGTCTCGCCTTCGCCAAATCGCAATATGCTTTTCCTACCCTTGGTTCATTAATCGGCGTCAGAGCAGAGGCCTATGCCAAGGTTCGCGGGGTGCCTAAGCGCTCCGCTGGAGAGGACTTCTATCTTCTCAACAAACTCGCCAAAGTCGGGGACGTCGTGCCGCTAAGAGGCCAAGCGATCCGGCTCTCTAATCGACAATCTAATCGGGTTCCGATTGGCACCGGTCCAGCGATGCACTCGCTTGTCAGCAATCTGCAAGCAAATGAATGGCCTACCTTTTATGCGCCTGCCAGCTTTCAAACTCTGGGGCTTCTCCTCAGCGCATTGAATCAAATCACGTTGCCTGAGCAGCTCGGCGAGCTTCAGGATCCCGCCATCAAGCACTACATCGAGAGCACGCAGCTGGTGGGCCAGCTATCTAACCTCAAGCAATCGGCCCCAAGCCACACACAATTCCAGCGCGCGGTAGACGCGTGGTTTGATGGGTTTAGACAACTCAAGTTCATCCACTTCCTGCGAGACCATTGGCATCCCCAAGTTCCACTAAATCAAGTGCTCGAAGCGCCTTGGTTTCACACTCCAAACCGCGCATCGATGGGTAACGCAAGGTACCGCCAACTGCAGCAGCTCGCGCTGGCTCAACCTGTTTGAATTCTCCAATCCTCGTCGCAACCCCAATGGGATTTACCCGTTAGTCGCCCACTCAGCGCAACCTCGCAGAATTGACAGCACGTGCTATCGAACCACGTGTTAAAATGTAGCCACGTTTAAGTGACCCACCCGACATGTTCCACGTCTTTATCGATGGTCAAAATGGCACGACTGGTCTCCAGATCCGTGATCGCCTCGAAAGGCATCCCGACATTGCTGTCATCAGTATCGACGAAGAGCGGCGCAAGGATCATACAGCCAAGCAATCCATCATCAGCGAGGCCGATGCAGTGATTCTTTGCTTGCCTGACGAAGCAGCGATCCAAACAGCAGCGTTGATCGATGAGCAAATTCTCATTGACGCTAGCACCGCCCATAGAACCCATCCAGGTTGGACTTACGGTCTTCCAGAACTGAGTCCCGTTCAGCGCGAACACATCAGGACCAACAGGCGTATTGCCAATCCTGGTTGCTATCCGACGGGCTTCACGCTCGCCATCCGTCCGCTGATCGACCAAGCGCTGCTGCCAAGAGAAACGGCGATATTCGTGAGTGCATTATCCGGTTACTCCGGGGGCGGCAAGGCAATGATTGAGCAATACTCTGGCAACGACGCAGCAGCTTGCAGGCCATATGCGTTTGACCTCAATCACAAACATTTGCCTGAAATGGCTAAATTTTCTGGCCTAGATTCAGCACCCATTTTCTTGCCCCATGTCGGCAACTTTTATCAAGGGATGCTTATCGAAATCGGGCTGAAGAAATCAGCCTTCACCCAACCTATGTCGAGCGCCACGATTTGCGAGGCATGGCAAGCGGCCTATGCCGGTGAACCATTCATCCAAATCATGGAAGCTAACCCTGAAGATTGCTTGATTGACCGATTTTTAGACCCGGAAGCGGCAAACGGCTCAAATCGAGTAGAACTGCTTTGCTTTGAGAGTCAAACAGACCTCTTGCTGGTAGCTCGGTTGGACAATCTAGGAAAAGGCGCAGCCGGCGCAGCCGTTCAAAATTTGAACATCGCGCTTGGGCTCTCAGAAACAACCTCTCTTTAATCATTTAACAACTAGGGATCTCAGCGAAAAGACCATGAACAGACAAGACCTCGAAACTCAATATCAAGGCTTTATCGAACGTCACCTTGACCTTGATTTGACGCGAGGCAAACCCTGTCCTGAACAACTTGACCTCTCCAACGAGTTGCTGTCACTCAGTCTCGCAGTAACCGACGAAAAGGGAACTGACATCAGAAATTACGGGGGGCTTAAAGGTTTGGCAGAAGCTCGACGACTGGGGAGTTGGCTCCTGGACGTGCCAGAGGAAAACGTCATCGCCGGCGGCAACAGTTCTTTAAATTTGATGTATCTCGTGCTGTCTTGGTGGTTGTCTATCTCTCATCGAAACGATAGTCCTGCCGCCCCGGGCCGATTCATCTGCCTCGTGCCTGGCTACGACCGACACTTCACGCTCTGCGAGCACCTCGGTTACGACATGATCAGTGTGTCATTACTCGATGATGGTCCAGATATGGACAAGGTAGAGGATCTGGTCAGGAGCAACCCGGATATTGCAGGCATATGGTGCGTGCCGAAGTACAGCAATCCTACCGGCCACACCTTCTCAGACGAGGCAGTCAAACGCATCGCCGCGCTTCCCTCACTCACGGACAGCAACTTTATCGTGATGTGGGACAACGCTTATTCAGTTCACCATCTCACAGACAGTGGCGACCCACTCAGCAGCTTGTTCGAGGAGGCGGAGCGAAGCGGCACGCAGGACGCTATCGCAATCTTTGGCTCCACATCGAAAATTACGTTTGCCGGCGCGGGTGTCGGATTTTGTTCGCTGAGCGAGCTTAACCTTCAGCGCTTCGAGGCGTTTATGGGGGAGCAAATGATTGGCTTCGACAAGGTCAACCAGCTAAGACACGCGCGATTTCTTGATTCGCGAGAAAAACTCGCCGCACATATGGCGCAGCACCAGACGATTCTGGCGCCAAAGTTCGACGCCGTTTACCGTGCACTTGAACCCCTAAAAGAGGCTGGCCTGATTCAGTACCAGAAACCAAATGGAGGCTATTTCGTCTCGGTAGACCTTGTGAAGGCCAGCGCACGGGCGGTGGTTGAACTCGCATCGAGCGCCGGAGTGAAACTCACGCCGGCCGGCGCCACCTACCCATATGGTCAGGACCCGGCAGACAGCAATCTCAGACTTGCTCCAAGCTACCCGGATATCGCGACCCTTGAGCAAGCAATGGAAGTATTTGTCTGCAGCGTACAACTAGCTAGCCAGTAGTATTTCCCTATCAAGTCTCCCTTAAATCCCTATAATGACGCTCGGCAGACGAGCGTCTCACTGCTCATCGCCCTATTTGGCATCAATTTGCCTCAACGCGTACGGAAAACAACATGTCATTGCTTAAGCGATGGTTAGGCGGGGATTCCAAGCCCGCGCCATCATCAACATCTAAAGCCTCACCTCCTCGAGGAGGCGGCAAGAAGAAACAAAAAGCCGCTGCAGGCAACCAGCCAAAGCAGCCTAAATCTGACAAGACGGTCAAGAGCGCAAAGGGTCACACAGAATACGCCAAAACGCCCGCTCGCAAAAAGATCAAACCGTCCCCAAAAGATCTACCGCCTTTGGGTGATGACTTTGCAGTGCTCGACTTACCTCGACCCCTGAATCACGCCATCCAAACACTCGGTTTCGAGACTTGCACACCGGTTCAGAAAAGCGTTTTACCCCACAGCCTTGATGGCGCAGACATCATCGCACAAGCGCAGACAGGGACAGGCAAGACGGCCGCGTTCTTGGTATCGCTCATTACTTTCCACCTTGAAAATCCTGAAGAGCGATCGCGAGCACCCGGCGTTCCTTTTGGGTTGATTATCGCCCCGACAAGAGAATTGGTGATGCAGATCGCGGCAGACGCCGAGGCTTTGACTCAATTCACCGATTTACGCGTGATGGCCGTCGTCGGGGGCATTGATTACGAGAAACAAAAAAAACAACTCACCACTCCCGTGGATATCGTCGTAGCAACACCGGGTCGCCTACTAGATTTTTGCCGGTCGGACGTTCTGAGACTTAATCAAGTCGAGATGCTTGTAATCGATGAAGCCGATCGTATGTTGAATATGGGCTTTATTCCTGACGTGAAGGCCATTATTCAGCGTTGTCCGAGGAAAGAGCGCAGGCAGACGCAACTGTTCAGCGCTACGTTCAGCGAAGACATCAAACGGCTTGCTGCACGGTGGACGCTGGATCCCGTTCGCATAGAGATCGCACCAGAAAAAGTCGCCACCGACAGGGTGACCCAGAAACTGTTCTTGACTGCGGAGGACGACAAATTCTCAGTCCTTTGCAACCTCATTGATTCCGAGGATCTAGACAAAGTCATTATTTTCGTGAACCGAAGAGACGCCACCCGCCGCTTGGAAGACCGCCTGTATCGGCAAGGCTACGCTACCGGCCTTTTGACAGGAGAAGTTACCCAGAAGAAACGAGTGAAGACACTCGAAGGTTTCAAATCGGGTGAGCTCAAGGTCCTCGTCGCTACTGATGTCGCGGGTCGAGGTATTCATGTGGACAACATCACCCACGTCGTCAATTACAATCTGCCAGAAGACCCCGAGGACTATGTTCACCGCATCGGACGCACGGGTCGAGCTGGCGCAGACGGAACCTCCGTCAGTTTGATCTGCGAAAACGATGCCTTCATGCTCGGAAGCATTGAAACACTCTTAGGACAGCCGCTTGTCTGTGAACACCCTCCTGAGCATCTCTTACAGGCGACAAAGGCGCCCGTTAGAGGATCAAGAAAGCAAGATCTCATTCAATCAGGCAGCGACAGTAAACATGGCCGACGAGGAAAACCACCCACTCATCGCCGACGCTGATCAGACGTTTGTATCCAAAGAGGCCTTGGCAACCACCAGGCCCCTCGGATCTCAGCACCAGCACAACGCGAACGCGATTCGATTTGCCCACGACCTCGGTCTAGCGTCAGGCCTGACAACCCTCGGCGTGAAGCTGGTTCGGATAAAGAAGGGCAACCAGTCTACCGAGCATCATCGCCACCTAAACGATGAGGAGTTTGTCTATATTCTCGCTGGACGCGGCTTTGCAAGAGTAGGCGATGAGCGTTTTGAAATCAGCGCAGGCGATTTCCTGGGTTACCGTAAATCAGGCCCTGCTCACAGCCTTGAAAATCCATTCGAGGAGGATCTTGTCTATCTCATGGCTGGAACGCGATGTGATACCGATGTTTGTGATTACCCGGATTTGGGGCTCCGTCAATTTCGTATCAACGGCGTTCGATATGCAGCAAAGACTGAGGATTTGGCAGAAGTTCAACCCACGCTCGTGGCTAGCCTAGATCATGCTACGATCAACCAAGAGCAAGAGTAATTAAGTCGATGCAAGCCCCAAAACCCATTGCCAGCTTAAATGTTTTAGGTGAACCGCTCGCACCTTGTAGCACTGATCCTATGACCGGATTTTTTCGAGACGGCTGCTGCAATACCTGCAAGGAGGACGTGGGCATTCACTCTGTTTGTGTTGAGGTGGATTCGGCTTTTTTGCAATTTTCTAAAGCTGAGGGCAATGACCTCATCACCCCCAGATTAGAGTGGGGATTCCCTGGCCTAAAACCAGGGGATCGGTGGTGCCTCTGCGCAGGACGTTGGCTGGAGGCACATCGAGAAGGCGCAGCGCCGCCAGTTTTCTTAAACAGCACTCACGCTAGAACACTGGAGATTGTTCCACTCCATCTGTTGAAGGCCAGTGCCATTATCATCAATTAAAGGGAAAAACGCGTGCGACTGACCGGCAAAAAGGTTCTGATCACTCAATCCGATGCGTACATGGGACCCGCTATTCAGGCCTTCTTTGAAGCTGAGGGTGCCGAGCTCACTGCTGCACCGGGACTCGTCCCTTTCGGCGATGGGTTTAACAGTTACCCGCCGCTCGACCAAGCGTTTGATGTGATTATTGCCAACCTTGCCCACGATCCAATGAACGGTCCTCTCGATCAGTTAAAGGATGATTCATGGCAGGCCCTTTTCGACACCATGGTTCATCCCCTGATGAGCCTGGTTCGCCATTTCGCGCCGCGAATGGCCAATCAAGGAGGAGGCAAGATTGTTGCGGTAACTAGCGCGGCACCCCTTAGAGGCATTCCTGGTTCCGCAGCCTATTGCGCAGCTAGAGGTGCTCAGAATGCGTTTATAAAAGCGGCAGGGCTTGAATACGCGGGTCGCAACGTGCAGATCAATGCCATCGCACAGAACTATGTCAGCAACCCTGTGTATTACCCACCAGAATTGGTTGCCTCCGAGCGATTTCAGAAGCATCTCCAACGCAATGTACCTAGAGGACGGATCGCTAAAGCAGAGGAGCAAGCAGCTTTCGCGTGTTTCCTAGCGTCCGATGAAAGTGATTTTTTTGTCGGCCAAATCTTTCCCTTCTCTGGCGGCTGGGCCACCAATAGCTAATGGCTGACCCGGCGTGGCTACCACGACAGATCCACACCTGGCATGTCGAACAAGTAGCGCCCTTCAACCTACCCACCCTGGCTGCCCGTGCCTATCAATTAGAGCAATTGGTAAATCCCGACCCGTTATATTGCCGATATCTCTATGCCGCGGTGGGTTTTGAGTGGGTTTGGTACGAGCGACTAACCTGGTCTGAAGCCGATTGGCAAACCTGTCTTGGCGACGCTAACCGGCACACGTTTGTCGCCTACATCGAGGGGGCCCCCATCGGCTACTTTGAACTCGTTGATAACAGTCGGCATGAGGTCGAAATCGCCTACTTTGGCTTAATGCCAAACCAAATTGGCCGGGGTCTTGGCAAGCCATTCTTGTTTGACGCGATCAATGAAGCCGAGACACTTGGCGCCAAACGCATCTGGCTACATACCTGTGACATGGATCATCCCGCCGCGCTCAGTAACTATCTGGCCTGCGGATTCTCTATCTTTAAAGAGGAATCTTTTGAGGCTCTCATTCCCAACCCAATGCCCGACCCTTTCTCTCCTTAATCCTGCTGCGCTCGAAGCCAAAAAAAACGCCCCGAAGGGCGTTTTTCTTAGTTAGTAACTAACAAGTCTTTGAGCGTCGTTGGAGCCTGTCTCTGCGAGATAGGCCCCAGCGAGGGTGCCCTGGCTTGCCGTATCAGATTACGACTTGGTGAACTCGGGATAAGCTTCAATACCAATATCTGTCACGTCTGAACCGACCAATTCCTCCTCCTCGGAGATCCTGATTCCGATTACCGCCTTGATGATCGACCAGGCAATTAGTGATGCAACAAAAGTCCAAACAAAGATCGCGAGCGTGCCGAGTAATTGCCCCATAAAGGTCGCGTCTCCATTAGAGAGAAGCACGGCGAAGATTCCCCAGATGCCGCAAGTTCCGTGCACTGAGATGGCCCCGACAGGATCGTCAATCTTGATTTTGTCGAACGCAACGATCGAAGCTACGACGATAACGCCACCAATAGCACCAATGATGACAGACAACCCAGGTTCCGGGCTGAGTGGATCTGCGGTAATCGAAACAAGACCCGCGAGGGCTCCATTCAATGCCATGGTCAGATCTGACTTACCGAACGCTAACTTGGCTGCGATGAGGGCTGCAATCAAGCCACCTGCAGCAGACATATTCGTATTCACGAACACTCGTGCTACTGCATTCGCCTCATCGATATTAGACAGCTTGAGTTCTGACCCACCATTGAAGCCAAACCAGCCGAACCACAAGATAAACATGCCTAATGTGGCCAAGGGCATATTAGCCCCGGTAATCGGGTTAACACTCCCGTCAGCGTTATATTTTCCCGCTCTTGGTCCGAGCAGAATCACGCCAGCGAGTGCTGCCGCTGCGCCGCACATATGAACGATACCTGACCCTGCGAAGTCGGAGAACCCTAGGTCGCTCAACGCACCACCGCCCCATGACCAAGAACCTTGAATCGGGTAAATGAATCCGGTCATCACAACTGCGAAGGCAAGAAACGCCCAGAGCTTAATTCGCTCTGCAACCGCACCCGAGATGATCGACATGGCCGTCGCTACGAAAACGACCTGGAAGAAAAAGTCAGAAAATCCCGCGTAGTAGGTGTCACCGCCAGAGGCTAGCACATCATCTACCGTATTCTCCGACCCCAGCCCGAAGTCCAAGTCCAGTCCTGGAATCCAGCCAGACGCACCCGAATACATAAAGTCGTACCCAATAAACAAATACATCATGCTAGCTATGGCGAACAACGCCACGTTTTTTGTCAGAATTTCCGACGTATTCTTCGCACGGACCATTCCTGCTTCTAACATGGCAAAGCCGGGCGCCATGAACATCACGAGCGCACCCATCACCAAGAAGTAGAACGTGTCCAGCGCATAACTGATTTGGACCGCTGATTCTTCCACAATTTTCTCCTTGCCCCTCCTAAAAGGGCTTATTTCATCCAAGCACCGAGCCAATCGATGCGCCCTGACTCATGTCTTCCTGCTCAACGTGTAAGCCTGGACCCAAAAGCCATCCGGAGTTACTAGTGCAAAGCTAGTGCCAATGTCTTCGAAGCCACGGATTTTCAGAAATATCCCGAGATAAAAAGGGAAAACGCCCCTTTTTAGAACAGCGGAAACAGGCAGAAGGACCAACCGGCCACAAGGTAGTGCATGAATTGCGCTGCTCTGCCCCGATTGGGTGCGCTCTACCCCATGGAAACCAATAAGAATTGGGTATGTTAAAGGAGAGGGATGCCTATCAGCATTGGAGACAGGAAGTTGCCTATCAATGAATCTTTAAATGACGCAAGACGCGGCCAGAGATCCACATTTTTGCGCATTCACGCGGACCACGCACAACCATCATGCGCGTCGGCTCAGCCACCAGTGCAGTTTAACGAGGATCGGTTGTTTGCATCGATGATTGAAATAACTGGGTGGAAGACGCTTCAACAAGAGTGGATCCATGTGGACTCCTGCACTGCGCGAGCCCGTATTTTGACACTGCCAGCCGAGAGACTGTCGTCACGAATTTGATCCAATCACTCGATGGTTTGCTCGTATCAAGGATGTGTTGCAAACATTGGGGATCGCATCGCCCTATGAAACTCTCAATCGTGCGACGAGTACACCACTAGGGATCGCGACCCGACCCATGATTAGCCAGTGGAGGCTCACTAAGTCGCGGGCAATCCAACACCCCTTCACTATTAACACTCTGAAAGCTTTATTACTTTTATAAACGCTTTGCTTGTCTCATGAGGCAACACTGGGCAGCCACAAGGCGAGATCCCTGACAAAGAAAAGCAACACTAAAGCAAGCAACTGGAGCCCAAT